>NZ_JAKEIP010000061.1 GCF_021474425.1 Streptomyces muensis
CTGGTGGCCGGCGTACTGGCGTGGCGGCGGGCGCCGTTCACGGCGGTGCTGCGGGCGGCCGGGGTGGCGTGAGACGGCCCTCATGGCGAGAATCGCCGGATGACCAGCAGTGAAGAGAACGACCACGGGGAGAGCGGCGGGAGTGCCGAGGGCAACAAGCTGGCGATGGGGATGTCCGTCGGACTCAGCCTCGGCGTGAGCATCGGCCTGGTCCTGGGGATGACCGTCTTCGACAACCTGGCCCTCGGGCTTTCGCTGGGGATGTGCATGGGCATCGCCGTCGGCACCGGGGTCGGTGTCGGCCGGATGCGGGCCGGGGAGCGGGAAGACGAAGGCGAGTAGCCGCACACCTTCGCTAAGGTCCCCGGCCATGACCGACTCCGACTTCCTGACGACCACCCGCACCTTCTACGACGCCGTCGCCGAGGACTACGCGACGCTCTTCCAGGACGAGCTCGTGAACCGGCCGCTGGAGCGGGCGATGCTGAGCGTGTTCGCCGAACTCGTCCAGGAGAGCGGGGCCGGCCGGGACGGGCGGGTGGCCGACCTGGGGTGCGGTCCGGGACGGACGACCGGGCGCCTCGCCTCGCTCGGCCTGAACGTGTTCGGGCTCGACCTGTCGGAGTCCATGCTCGCCATCGCCCGCCGCGAGAACCCCGGGCTCCGTTTCGAGCAGGGCTCGATGCTGGAGCTGGACCTCGCGGACGGCGCGCTGGCCGGTGCCCTGTCCTTCTACTCCTCCATCCACACCCCCGTGGACCGGCTCCCGGCCCTCTTCGCCGAGTTCCACCGCGTCCTGGCACCCGGCAGCGCCGCCGGCCCGAGGACATGGCCGGCCTGCTGACGGCGGCCGGCTTCGCCCTGCTCTCGAGGACGGTCCGCGAACCGGACCCCACGCTCGACGAGACGGTCGCGCAGGCGTTCCTCATCGCCCGCAAACCCAAGCGCTCCGCTGTGTAGTGCCGCGTTGCGCCGTCAGTCGTCTGCGGCACCGTCCTGGCTGGTCGCGCAGTTCCCCGCGCCCCTGAGGGGCGCTAGTGCACCCCGGCGATGTCCCGCGCCGCGATGTACCCGAACGTCATCGCCGGGCCGATCGTCGAACCGGCCCCCGCGTAACTGTGGCCCATCACGGCCGCGCTCGCGTTCCCGGCGGCGTACAGCCCCCGGATCACCGAGCCGTCCTCGCGCAGCACCCGGGCGCGGGCGTCGGTGACGAGTCCGCCCTTGGTGCCGAGGTCGCCGGGGACGATGCGGAAGGCGTGGTACGGGGGGAGCCAGAGCGGGGCCAGGCAGGAGTTGGGGAGGACGGACGGGTCCGCGTAGTAGTGGTCGTAGGCGCTGTCGCCCCGGTGGAAGTCGGGGTCCGCGCCGCGCCACGCCTGGGAGTTGAAGCGGTCCACGGTGGTGCGCAGGGCCGCCGCCGGGACGCCGATCGAGGCGGCGAGCGCGTCCAGGGTCCAGGCCTTGTACGCGGCGCCGGAGTCGTACCAGCCGGCCGGGAAGGGCAGGGCCGGCAGGACGTCCTTGAAGAGGTACCGGTTCCGGTAGTTCTGGTCGACGATCAGCCAGGCCGGGATGGCCGGGCTGGTGTCGTGGACGTCGTACATGGTGTGGACGACGTCGCTGTAGGGGGCGGCCTCGTTGACGAACCGTGCTCCGGCCGCGTTGACCAACAGGCCGCCGGGGAGGGTGCGTTCGGTCAGGCAGAAGTACGGCTGGCCGGGGAGCGGGATCGCCGGGCCCCACCAGGCGTCGTCCATGAGGCCGAGGGCGGCGCCGAGCCGGTGGCCGGCCTGGATGCCGTCGCCGGTGTTCTCCTTCGCGCCGACCGTCCAGTCCGTGCCGATGGGCCGGCGCTGGTAGCGCTCGCGCATCGTCGCGTTGTGCTCGAAGCCGCCCGAGCCGACGATCACGCCCCGCCGCGCTCGGACCAGGCCGGGCGCGCCGCCCCGGGTGACGACCGCCCCGCTCACGGTGCCGCCCTCGACGTACAGGTCGGTGAGCGGTGTGCCGAGCCACACCGGGACCCCGGCCGAGCCCAGCCCCAGCCGCAGCCCGGCCGCCAGCGACTGTCCCATGGTCAGCGGCTTCTCCCCGCGCAGTGCCGCCGCCGTGCCCCGCGCCAGGCACTCCGCCGCCACCGCCGCCCCCTTGACGTTCACCGCGGCCAGGGCCAGCCACTTGTAGTCGGCGCTGAAGACGACCATGCCGGCGGGCACGTCCATGTACGGCGGGTTCAGACGCGCCAGTTCGGCGCCGAGGAGATTGCCGTCGAGCTGGTCCGGCTCGACGGAACGGCCGCCCGGGAGGCCGCCGGGCAGCTCCGGGTAGTAGTCGCTGTACCCCTCCATCCAACGGAAGCGCAGCGGGCTGTGGGCCATGACGAAGGACAGCATCGCCGGGCCGTGGGCGAGGAAGGCGCGCTGCCGGTCCTCGGGCACGTCCGCGCCGACGACGGCGGCGAGATAGGCGGCGGCCTTCGCGGGGGTGTCCGGCACGCCCGCCGCCAGCAGCACGGAGTTGTTGGGGATCCAGATCCCGGCACCTGACCGGGCGGCGGATCCACCGAAGGTGGGCGCCTTCTCCAGCACCACACAGCTCAACCCTTGCCGCGCGGCGGTGAGGGCGGCGGTCATGCCGGCCGCGCCGGAGCCGACGACCACGACGTCGTACGTGCCGAGGAGAGGCAGGTCGGCAGCCTGGGCGGTCGTGAGCTTCAGGGCGGTGGCGGCGGTGCCCGCGGCGCCGGCGGCGAGTACGTGTCTTCGGGAAAGGTGCGCGCTGGTGGTCATGGGGGCGGCTCCCGCCTGGACGGCTCCACATTTCTGAGGTTGTGTCAGAAATGCGAATGTGACGCGGATGCCTTGTGAAGTCAAGTGCGGGGAAGGGCAGTTGAAGAGCGCGGTGGACACGGTGGGCGCGGTGGGTCGGCACCCGCCCTCTCCCCCGCCTTGGTCCGGACACCGGCGAGGGCGAGGAGCGGGTTGCCGCCCGGGCCCGTCGAAAATGGTCGTCCATCGGGCAAAGCACAGTCAATCCTTGGGATTTGTCGCTGTCCCCAAGCATTAACTTAGAGGTCATGACCCTCGACGACCTGCGTGTGTTCGTGGCCGTGTGCCGGGCCGGGAGCCTGAGTTCGGTGGCCCGGGAGCTGGGGTGCACCCAGTCGGCGGTGAGCCAGCATGTGAAGCGGCTGGAGCGGGAGACCGGCGTCGCGCTGCTGGAACGGCAGCCCAGAGGGGTCGTGCCGACCCAGGCGGGGCGCGTGCTGGAGGCGGCCGCCGCCGAGGGGATATCCGGGCTGGATCTGGCGGTACGGCAGCTGCGGGATCTCGTGGACGGCGAGAGCGGGTACGTGCGGGTGGCGACCGGGGCGACGACCGTACGGCACTTCATGTCGGAGGCGGTCGTCGCGTACCGGCGGCGCCATCCCCGGGTCAACCTGGAGTTCCGTACGGTCAGTTCGGGCCGGGGCAGTTTCGACGCGCTGGCCGACGGCACGCTCGACCTGGCCTGGATCACCCTCGGCCCGCCCGTGCGCGGCATCGAGCAGCGGCCGGTGGTGGAGCTGCCCTGGGTGCTGGCGGTGCGGGCCGACGATCCGCTCGCGCGGCGGCCGTACGTCGATGCCGGCGCCGACCTGCGGGACGTACGGCTGATCCGGCTGCCGCCGAACTCCGCATCGGCGGCTCATCTGGACGCCGCCTGCGCGGAGCTGGGCGTCCGTCTCGCACACGACACGAGCGTCGCCGACTGGGACACGGCGCTGCTGCTGGCCGAGCTGGGGGTCGGGCGGGCGGTGCTGCCCGCGCTGCCGGGACTGCCCGTACCCGGCAGCGACGGTGACCTGCGTCTGATCCCGCTCCCCGCCCTGCGCCCGCTGCCCGTGGGCTGGGCGGTCCGCCGCTGGGACGCGCTCAGTCCGCCGGCCCGGGCGTTCGCGGACCTGGTGGAGAGCCGGCGCAGGGCAGCGGGCTCGGGCTGCTAGTCGCTTCCGCCCGACTACTTCAAGCCGATCGCCGCGCAGTCCGCCGCGTACTCGGGGGTGCAGATCTGCTTGACGGTGTAGACGCCGTCCCGGATCACCGTCTCCTCGATGCTGTTCTTCGTGAGGGCGACCACCGGCACCAGCTGCGCCGGGATGCCGTCCTGGGTCGGGCTGTCGACCGCGTCCTGGGTCAGCGCGTCGAACTCGATGTCGCGGCCCTGGACCTTGTACACGGCCATCCTCGCGGCGTTGGTCGCCTCCAGCAGGAAGGACTTGTACACCGTCATGAACTGCTCGCCCGAGACGACCCGCTGCACCGCGTCCAGATTCGCGTCCTGCCCGGTCACCGGCGGGATCTTGCTCGCACCCGCGTCCTTGAAGGCCTCGATGACGCCGTCCGCCAAGCCGTCGCTCGCCGAGTAGACGGCGGCGATGTCGTTCAGCCCGACGGAGGCGATGGCCTTCTTCATGTTCGCCTTGGCCACCTCGGGCGACCACTTGTCGGTGTCGTAGCGCTTGACGATGTTCACCTCGCCCTCGAGCTCGTCGAGCGCGCCCTTCTTGACCAGGCCCGTGTTCGGGTCGGCGGGGTCGCCGTTCATCATGACGACCTTGCTGGACGCGGCCTTCGAACCGAGTTCCTCGACCAGGGCGCGGCCCTGCACCTCGCCGACGAGCTCGTTGTCGTGGGAGACGTAGGCGTCGATCGGCCCCTGCGCGAGACGGTCGTAGGCGATGACGGGAATGCCGGCGTCCTTCGCCTTCTGCACGTCCGGCGCGATGCCCTTGGCGTCCAGCGCGTCCACCAGGATCACGTCCACCTGGTCCTCGATCATCTTCTGGAACTGCTGGCTCTGTCTGTCCGGGCTCGCCTCGGCGTTGGCGTACTCGACCTTGCCCTTGCCGTCGGTGAGGTTGCCGACCTCCTTCTTGATGAGCGGGTAGTCGAACTTCTCGAAACGCGCCGTGTCCTTGTCGGGCAGCAGCAGACCCACCGTGATGTCGTCGCCCTTCTTCGGCGCCTCGGAGCTGTCATCGCCCCCGATGCCGTCGACGACACCGCACGCGGCGAGCGACAGCGCCGAGACCGAGGCGGCGAGGGCTATCGCGACACGGCGTACAGCGGGGAGGTGGGGGGTACGTGCGTTCACTACTTGGTGCCTTCCGAGCGGGGGGAGCGGCGGTGCTGGCCCGGGGGCGCTAGGCCCTGGTGGCGGTAGCCAACGCGGCATCGGCATGTCACGTCAAGCAGTTGTCGTAACGAGACGGCAACCGTTTTCCGTACTCGCCGGTACTGGCTGCTACTTCTCGTACAGCCCCTCGACCTCCGTCGCGAAGTCCCGCATGACCGCCTCTCTGCGCAGCTTCATCGACGGCGTCAGATGGCCGTCCATCTCCGTGAAGTCCGTCGGCAGGATCGCGAAGCGGCGGATGGACTCGGGGCGGGAGACCAGCTTGTTGGCCTCGTCTATCGCGCGCTGGAGGATCGCCCTCAACTCGTCGTCATCCACGAGGAGTTCGGCGGGCACGGGGTGCTTTCCGCGCATCCTCCGCCAGTGGCTGACGCCGTCCATGTCCAGGGTGATCAAGGCGGAGACGTAGGGGCGGCGGTCGCCGAGGACCATGCACTGGGAGATCAGGGGGTGCGAGCGCAGCCAGTTCTCCAGGGGTGCCGGGGCGACGCTCTTGCCACCCGCGGTGATCAGGAGCTCCTTCTTGCGGCCGGTGATCGTGAGGTAGCCCTCGTCGTCGAGGGCGCCGATGTCGCCCGTCGGCAGCCAGCCGTCCGCCGCCGCCGGGACCACGCCGCCCGCCGACGGATCCCAGTAGCCGCGCAGCACCTGGTCGCCGGCGATGAGGATCTCGCCGTCCGCCGCGATCCGGACACGGGTGCCGGGCAGGGGCCAGCCCACCGTGCCCAGGCGGGGCTTCAGGGGCGGGGTGACGGTCGCGGCGCCGGTCGTCTCGGTGAGGCCGTAGCCCTCGTAGATCTCGATGCCCGCGCCGGTGTAGAAGGCGGCCAGGCGGCGGCCGAGCGGCGAGCCGCCGCAGATCGCGTACCGCACGCGGCCGCCCATGGCGTTGCGGATACGGCGGTAGACCAGCGGGTCGTAGAAGGCGCGGGCGGTCTTGAGCGCCGCGTTCGGGCCGCCTCCCGTGCCGGCCGCGCGGGCCTCCATCGCCTCGCCGTAGCGCTCGGCCACGGACGCGGCGCGGTCGAAGGACGACACCCGGCCGCCCGTCTCGGCCTTGGCGCGGGCGGAGTTGAAGACCTTCTCCAGCATGTAGGGGATGGTCAGCAGGCAGGTGGGCCGGAAGGCCGCCAGGTCGGGCAGCAGGTCCTCCGCCTTGAGGCTGGGCGCGTGGCCCAGCCTGACTCTGGCCCGGATGCAGGCCACCGCCACCATCCGGCCGAAGACGTGCGACATGGGCAGGAAGAGCAGCACCGAGGCCTCTTCGCTCGTTCTCGCCTTGAAGATCGGGTAGAGGAGCTCGATCGCGTTGTCGACCTCGGCGAAGAAGTTGCCGTGCGTCAGCGCGCAGCCCTTGGGGCGGCCCGTGGTGCCCGAGGTGTAGATGAGCGTCGCCAGCGTGTCCGGCACCAGCATGCCGCGCCGTACGCTGACCTCCCCGTCCGGCTGCTGCCTGCCGTGCTCCGCCAGCCGCTCCACATGGCCCTTCTCCATCACCCACATGTGCCGCAGGTCCGGCACCCGGTCCAGCTCGGGACCGAGGGCGGACGCCTGGGCCGCGGTCTCCGTGACCAGGGCCACCGCACCGGAGTCCTGGAGGATCCAGCGGGTCTGGAAGACGGAGGAGGTGGGGTAGACGGGCACCGTGACGAGACCGGCCGCCCACGCGCCGAAGTCGAGGAGCGTCCACTCGTACGTCGTGCGCGCCATGATCGCGATCCGGTCGCCCGGCGTCAGCCCCTCGGCGACCAGCCCCTTGGCCACCGCCAGCACCTGCTCGGCGAACTGGGCCGCCGTCACGTCCGACCACTGCCCGTCCGCGCCCCGGCGGCTGAGGACCACCGCGTCCGGGGCCGCGGCCGCGTTGTCGAAGGGCAGGTCCGCGAGCGACCCATGGGTGACCGGCGGCGCGAACGGCGGTACGTACGCCTCCCGTACGGCACCGTCCAACCGCCGAGTCTCGGGCCGCACCAGGTTCGGTCCCGGGGCGTCGTCGAAGGCGGCCGACGGGGCGAAGGAGGGAAGCGGGGTGGACACGGGCGGCTCCTGCGGCGGGCGTGCAGCGTGGAAACTGCTTGCTGCATGACGTACGTGCCTCGCGCACCGTGGCGTTCACCTGCCGAGGCATGCGGAGGCCTGCGGAAAGGGTTACCGCTGGTTAGGCAGGAGATCGTACGGCTTACGCGTGTGGGGGTTGTGCGGGTTCGGCGGCGGTACGGAGCCGGGTATGTGCAACGTCGGGGGGTATGTGAGGGCCCCTCAGCTTCGTCTCACCTTCTCCTTACCTTCGCTCGGTCGCGTGCCGTCGGCTCCCCTTCGAAACCGCCGTCAGCCGCGCTCCGGAACCGCCCGTCAGCAGCCTCAGTCACGCTCCAGAACCGCCGTAACACCCTGTCCGCCGGCCGCGCAGACGGAGATCAGCCCGCGCCCGGAACCGCCCTTGTCCGCCAGCGACTTCGCCAGCGTCGCCACGATCCGCGCGCCGGTCGCAGCGAAGGGGTGGCCGGTGGCCAGGGAGGATCCGTTCACGTTCAGACGGGCGCGGTCCACGGGGCCGAGTCCCCGCTTCTCCCACGCCGCCAGCGTGGCCAGCACCTGGGAGGCGAA
This sequence comes from Streptomyces muensis, assembly GCF_021474425.1. GTDB lineage: Bacteria > Actinomycetota > Actinomycetes > Streptomycetales > Streptomycetaceae > Streptomyces > Streptomyces muensis. The sequence goes on from NZ_JAKEIP010000061.1 coordinate 7,789, forward strand.
GGCCTCGTGGATCTCGACGAAGTCGAAGTCGGCGAGGCCAAGTTCGGCGCGCTCCAGCATGCGCGGCACCGCGTACGCCGGCGCCATCAGCAGCCCGTCCTCGCCGCCCGCGACATCGCCCCGCACGAAGTCCACGGCGGCCGTCTCGTACGCGCTGAGGTACGCCAGCGGCTCCAGCCCGCGCCGCTCGGCCCACTCCTCGCTCGCCAGCAGCACCACCGCCGCCCCGTCCGTCAACGGCGTCGAGTTGCCTGCCGTCATGGTGGGCTCGGGCCGGTCCAGCCCGAACACCGGCTTCAGCGCGGCCAGTTTCTCCGGCGTCGAACCGGGGCGCAGGTTCTGATCGCGCGCCAGCCCCCGGAAGGGCACGACCAGGTCCTCGAAGAACCCGCGTTCGTACGCCGCCGCCAGCCGCTGATGACTGGCCGCCGCGAGCTCGTCCTGCGCCGCGCGTGAGATGCCCCAGGCGCGGGCGGTGACGGCGGCGTGCTCGCCCATCGAGAGCTTGGTGCGGGGCTCGGCGTTGCGCGGGATGTCGGGGACGAGGTGGGCCGGCCGTACGCGCGCGAGCGCCTTGACGCGACCGCCCAGCGACTTGGCCCGCCGCGCCTCCAGCAGGATGCGGCGCAGCTCGTCGTTGACGCCGAGGGGCGCGTCGCTCGTCGTGTCCGCGCCGCCCGCGACCGCCGACTCGGTCTGGCCGAGCGCGATCTTGTTGGCGGCGGCGATGACGGCCTGGAGGCCGGTACCGCAGGCCTGCTGGATGTCGTACGCCGGCGTGCGCGCGTCCAGCTTCGAGCCGAGGACCGTCTCGCGGGCGAGGTTGAAGTCACGGCTGTGCTTGAGGACGGCTCCGGCGACGAACTCGCCGACCGCGCCCGGATCGCCGAGCGCGTACCGCTCGACCAGGCCGTCGAGCACGGCCGTGAGCATGTCCTGGTTGGACGCGGTGGCGTACGGGCCGTCGGAGCGGGCGAACGGGACGCGGGTGCCGCCGATGATCGCTACGCGCCGTACCGCCGGTGGTTTCACGGGGCTCATCTCCACCCACTCCTCACGTCACCATGGGCTTACCTCGGGTAACCTTACTCCGGAGTCAGCACCGGAGCAGCACTGGGAGTGGTACATGGCCGACCGCTATCTGACCTTCACCGGCACGACGCCCGGCCGCTTCCTGACCCGCCGTCTGGGGTTGCCGCAGCCGGCCGCGCTGAAACGCTGGTCACCTCAGCGGCCCACACTGGAGGGTGAGCGGCTGCTGCTCACGGCCGGCAAGTCGGAGCTGGAGCTGACGGAGGCGGGCCTCGATCTGACGGCCACCTCCGAGAGGCCGGCCGCCGTGCTCCTGGACGCCACCGGGGTTCGGGACGTCGAGACGCTCGCCGAGGTGCACGCCGCCCTCCACCCCGTCGTGCGGTCCGTCGCCGAGAGCGGCCGGATCGTCGTCCTCGGCGCGCCCCTCGACGCCGCCGACCACCACCAGGCGGCCGTCCAGCAGGCCCTGGAGGGCTTCACGCGCTCGCTCGGCAAGGAGATCGGGCGGGGCAGGACCGTGAACCTGGTCCGGCTGACGGACGCCCGCGCGGCCGGGTCGACCCTGCGCTTTCTCCTCTCCCCCAAGTCGGCGTATGTCAGCGGTCAGGTGATCGAGGTCGGGGCCTACGGCGTCCAGGACCAGGGTGTTCACGGCGAGGGCGTTCACGAAGAGGGTGCTTACGGCGAAGGCGGGGCGCCCGCCGGCCTCGACCGCCCCCTCACCGGCCGCACCGCCCTGGTCACCGGCGCCGCGCGCGGCATCGGTGAGGCGGTCGCCGAGACGCTGGCCAGGGATGGTGCCCGGGTCGTCGTGCTCGACGTGCCGCAGGCCGAACAGGACGCCCGGCGCGTGGCCGACCGACTCGGCGGCACCGCCCTCGCGCTCGACATCACCGCCCCCGACGCCGGCGAGCGCATCGCCGCCGCGCTCCCCGACGGGCTGGACGTCCTGGTCCACAACGCCGGGATCACCCGGGACCGGCGCCTGGTCAACATGCCCGCCGAGCGGTGGAGTTCGGTCCTGGACGTCAACCTCGCGAGCGTGCTGCGCACCACGGATACCCTGCTGGAGAGCGGGACGCTGCGGCGGGGCGGGAGGATCGTGGCGACGGCGTCGATCGCTGGGCTGGCCGGGAACGCCGGGCAGACCAACTACGGCGCGAGCAAGGCCGGCGTCGTCGGTCTGGTCCGCTCCCTCGCGCCGCGCGCGCTCGTCGAGCACGGCGTGACCGTGAACGCGGTCGCACCCGGCTTCATCGAGACCGGGATGACCGCCGCGATCCCCTTGTTCATCCGTGAGGCGGGCCGCCGTATGAACTCCCTGGCGCAGGGCGGACTGCCCGTCGACGTCGCCGAGACGACGGCATGGCTGGCGCACCCGGGGTCGGGTGCGGTCAACGGGCAGGTCGTCCGGGTGTGCGGCCAGAGCCTGCTGGGGGCGTGATGACGAACGCGACCGTCCTGACCGGTCCTCCTTCCCTGCCGGGTCTGCTCGCCCGGGGCGCTGTGCTCTCCCCCTTCAAACGACCCCGCCCCGACGCGGAGTTCCCCCGGACCCGGCTGGTCCTGCCCGGCCTGCGCGTCGACCTCGCCCGGCTCGCCGCCTACGAACGGGTCTGCGGCTTCGCGACCGGCGACGACGCACTGCCGATCACCTATCCGCATGTCCTCGGCTTCCCGCTGGCCATGCGGCTGATGAGCACCCGGGAGTTCCCACTGCCGCTGCTCGGCCTCGTCCACACCCACATCGGCATCACCCGGCACCAGCGGCTGACGGCGACGGGAACGTACGAACTGTCCGTGCACATCGACGCTCTGGTGCCGCACCGCAGGGGAACCGAGGCCGTCGTGGTCACCGAGGTGCGGGAAGGAGAGGCCGTCGTATGGGAGTCACGGAGCAGATATCTCGCCCGGCACCGCACGGACCACCACCGCGCCGAGCCGTCCGGGGCCGGGGCCGGAGCCGGGGAGACGCCGGAAGCTCCCAAACCGCTTCCCGCTGTCGCCGAGTGGCGCCTCGCCGGGGACGTCGGCCGCCGCTACGGCGCCGCCTCCGGCGACCGCAACCCCATCCATCTCCACCCCCTCACCGCCCGGCTGTTCGGCTTCCCGCGCGCCATCGCACACGGCATGTGGACGGTGGCCCGCTGCCTCGCCGCACACGGCACTCCGGAACGGGCCGTGGTGGAGGTGGAGTTCAGGGCACCCGTACTGCTGCCGGGGACGGTGACCTACGCGGCGGAGGGCGGGCGCTTCGAGCTGCGGGGCGCCAAGGAACGCGTCCACGTGGCCGGGGAGGTCTACCCGCTCACCTCGTGAGCGGCGACGGGCTGTGCCCCGGCCGGAGGTGACCATGGCCGGCCGGCCATGAGGTTGCCCAGGCCCGACCAGGAGAAGTTCATGAGGGTCGCCGCCGCCTCCCGCGCCGTCACCCCGGGTGTGGCGTTGGCCCAGTCCGCGAGGGCCTCGGCGGCCCCGACCAGGGCCTCGGCGAGCCCCGCGACCTCGCTCTCGGGCAGATCGGGGTCGCGATGGGCCTCCCGCGCCGCCGCGAGGATCAGCTGCGTGACAAACGCGACGATCTCCGCGCGCATCGCGGCGACCTCGGAGGCGAACGGCTCCCCATGGGTGCGGGCCTGCAGATGCAGGACGGCCCAGCCGTCCGGGTTCTGCGCGGTGTGGGTGAAGAACGCGCCGAGGCCTTCCCAGAGTTGGCTGTCGGCGGGCGCCTCGCGCCGGACCCCGGCACGGACGGCCTCGGTGAGCGCGGCGGCCTCGCGCCGGATGCAGGCCGTGAAGAGGTCTTCCTTCGAGTTCAGGTAGAGGTACACCAACGGCTTGGAGACGCCCGCGAGTTCGGCGATCTCGTCCATCGACGCGGCCATGTACCCCCGTCGGCCGAAGGTCCGCACGGCGGCGTCCAGCATCTGCTGCTCACGGACGGCGCGCGGCATCCGCTTGGTCTTCACGGCACCCATGCCGATTAGCGTACGGGCCGGGAGGGGCGATCCCACCCGGCCCGCCACACATCGCCGCCGATCGAACGGCTACTCCTCGCCTCTCGCCTCGTCCGCGAACCGCGCCACCTGATCGATCAACGGCCGTGCGTCACCCGCCGGCAGCGCCGTCAGCCGGGGCAGCAGCTGTGCGGTGAGCAGGGTGGACAGGGCCGAGGTGTCCGCTCCGGAGCCGTCGGTCCGTACAACCACCGGCTGCGGGGCCTTCCCGGCGAGCTTCGCGCCCACTTCCAGCCGGCGCCGGGCCAGTTCGTACTGAAGGACCGCGCGGTTGTCGCGGTAGGCCTTGGCGAGGGCGCGCTGGGCGCGGGCCTCGTTCTCGGCGGCGATCAGACCGCTGCGGCCGCGCGTCTCGATCTCGAACCGCACCCGCTGGGCGTTGGTCTCCTGCTGCTCCAGAAGCTGGGCGACCTGCTCGCGGGCCCGGTTCAGCGCGGCCTTGACCTCGACGATCCGGGCGTCCCGCACCTTCTTGGCCCGCTCGATGTCCATGCCCAGCTGGTCGATGCGGCGCTTGCGGATCAGGCCCCACTCCTGGTCGTACGCCGTGCGCTCCTTGGCGACCCGCTCCCGGGTGGCCAGGTGCTGCTGGTACTGCGTCGGCAGCTGCACGTCCGGGATGTTGGAGCCGGTGATGCGCACGCCGTAGCCGGACAGCTGGCGGTTGAGCAGCTCCTGCATGTCGGCCACGTCCGAGCCGCGCAGGTCGTAGGCGCGCTCGGTGCGCATCTTGCGGGCGCGCTGACGGATCGCGTCCTGCACGGCGCTGGAGAGCACCAGGTCGAAGTTGCCCGCGCCGATCGTGCGGACGAACAGCACGGCGTCGGTGATACGGAACTTCAGGAAGAACTCGATGGAGCGCAGCGGGACGTTCTCCTGCGTCGGACAGGCCATCACCGGGGCGGAGTAGGGGATCTCGGTGGCCGTGTCGACCACGAAGTCCACCCGGGACCACGGGTGCCACAGGTAGTGGCGGCCGGCGTCCAGGGTGCGGACGACGGCGCCGTAGCGGGTCAGCACGCCGTTGGTGCCCTGCTCGATCTCGACGATCGAGGAACGCCACCACCACAGCACGCCGATCAGCAGCAGCACCACGCCGCCGACGTAGGACAGGGTGGCGAGGGTGCCGTAGGCGAGATCCCCGGCGACCGACTCGGAATCCGCCGCGCCCAGCGTCAGCATCACGCCCATGAACAGGGCGTAGACGCCGATCCACAGCGGCAGCATCCACCACAGGCGGCGCCGGTGGCGGGGGATGATCACCGGGATCAGGGTGTCGGCCTCGCCGCCGCGCAGCAGCCGCGCGATGTCGCTCCAGGGGGCGACCTTCTCGGAGATGACCGACCGGCGGTGGGAGGAACGGGCGGTGCTCACTGGGCGGCCTCCTCGGAGACGTCGGAGCTGTCGGAGCCGGCGGTCGTCGCGGGCTGGTCGGGCTGGTCGGCCTGCTCAGGGTGGCCGGGCTGACCGGGAACCTGCGGCACCGTCGGCCGGTCGGCGGCCAGCAGCGCGCCGATCTCCGCCTCACGCGCGGCGATCCGCTCGGACACCTCCGCCAGACGCGCCCGTACGGCGGCCATGTCCTCGTCGGTGAACAGTTCCGTACCCCGCTCGCCGACCAGTTCACGGGCCAGTTCCAGGAAGTCGATCCCCGCGTCCGCCGTGCCGCCGATGCGGACCAGGCGCGGCAGATGGTCGGCGACCTGCTCCAGCGTGTCCAGCACCTGCTGCTGGTAGCGGTACTCCAGGATCTCCGGGGCCTCGGCCGCGGTCACCGCGCGGATGTCGAGGGCCTGCGCCTCCAGCAGGGCCGCGTTGGCCTTGGCCTCCGACTCGGCCTGGACGTACCGCTGCCGGGCGAGGGCCTCGGCGCGGTTGGTCTCGCGCTCCACGGCCGTGTCCATCTGCGCCTGGTACTGGGCGATGTCCGCCTGGATCGCGGACAAGGTCTCCTGGCTGGAGGCGAGTTCCCGGGTGAGGTCGCCCTCGTCCTGCTCCTTGCGGAGCTGAAGCGCGTACTCGTGGGTGTACGCCTCCTTGGCCACCCGCACCATCTCGGGCGCCGCCAGGTCCATGCGGTAGCGCTGGTCGGAGGGCTCGGCGTGGGTGATGTTGGCGTTGGTCAGCTCGACGGCCGGACGGAACTGCTGGTTGAGCAGGTCCAGCAGACGGCCGGTGTCCTCGCCGACCATGTCGTAGATACCGGCGGCTTCCTGCTCGTAGACGAGGGTGCGGATCGTCTCGCTCACCGCGTTGCTCAGCTTCTCCTCGAAGCCGCGGACCGCGCCCAGGGTGTACACGAACTCGGTCGGGTCGCTGATCCGGAACTGGATGAACAGGTCGATGGACGCCTTCACGCCGCCCTTGGTCGGTGCCTCGCGCACCGGCGCGTTGAACGGGTACTCGATCGTGGTGTTGACGATGTACGACACCCGCTTCCACGGGCTCAGCAGCACGATCCGGCCGGGGCCGACGACCTTCTCCAGCTTGCCGAACCGGGTGATCAGCGCCTGGCAGCCGTCCGGCACCATGACCATGCCCTGCCGCCACCACACGAAGGCGACGGCGAGCAGCGCGATGAGCCAGGAGTGCACGCCGAACAGCGGGTTGGTCAGCACGTCGGCGCCGGAGGCCCCCACGACGGCCGCGCCCACCAGGCTCAGCACGAGCAGCATCAGCACCGGCAGCATGGAGACGATCGAGCGGCCCTTGGGGATCACCATCGGACAGATGGCGTGCACCACCTCGCCGCCCTCGCGCACCTGCTCGCTGCGGCCGAGCGCCTCCCCGGCCTCGTCCAGCGGCACCGTCTTCTGCCGCATGACGGTGGCGGTGGATCCGCCCTGCTCCCGGGCGGCCAGGAAGTCGGCCGGGTCGATGGCCCAGCCCTGCGCGTCGTACTCCTCGCCGCCTTCGCGCGATCCCCGTCCGCCGACCTGCCGCTGCAGTTCCTCCTGCGCGGCCTTCCGCGGATCGGTGCCGGAGGCGACGGCCTCGGCGACGCGTCGTGCGCCCTGTTTGGCGCGCGCTCGTGCCACGGTTCCCCCTTGTGTTGCGATGCCCGTCGGTTGCGGGTCCTACTGGTGATACACCGGTCGGCCCGATGTGGTTCCAGTCATCCCACATCATGATCCGGACAAAGATAAGGGGGGCGTCCCGCACAGTTACCGATCGGTATCACTGCCGGGACCCGGAAGAGAGTCCGATCAGGGACGTCCGATCAGGGACGGGGGAAGGACTAGGAGGAAGCCTGGCCCTGCGCCCGGGCCGCCTCGTCGGCCACGTCGTCCTCCTGGCTGCGGTTGGCCTCCAGGTTGGCCTTCACACGGTCGACCTTCTGCACGATCTGGACGGACGCGCGGTCCCGTTCCTTGCGCAGGACGACGAAGCTGATCGGGGCCGAGATCAGCAGGGCGAGCAGGATGATCCACATGCCGTTGGAGTCGCCGAGGCCGCGCGGGGCGACGCCGGAGTAGACGAGGCCCCAGACGACCACGAGGCAGCCCGCGAAGATCCCGAGGCGCATCAGTGTGTAGCGGAGCATCTCAATCCACTCTTCCGATTCCAAAAAGGGCCACTGCCCAGTGAAGCACGCGCGACCCCCGATCTTGCAGGGGGGTCGGCGGGCGGGCAGGAAGCGTCAGACGAGGGGCAGCAGCATGATCACGTCGTCCCGGTCGTCGCCCGGCTCGACCCTGATGGCACCCGGGATCCGGCCGACCTCCTTGTAGCCGCAGGAGCCGTAGAACCGCTCCAGGCCCAGGCCGCCCCGGCAGGTGAGCCTTATCGCCTCGATGCCGTCGAAGGTGCGGGCGGCCCGCTCGGCGGCCGTCAGCAGGTCGCGGCCGTAGCCCTTGCCCTGGTGCCTGGGGTGCACCATCACCGTGTACAGCCAGGTCCAGTGGGTCATCAGCCGGTGGGTGTTGAAGGTGAAGAAGGCCGTCGCGGCGACCTCGCCCGCCTCGTCGTGCCCGACCAGCAGCCGGGTGCGCCCGTCGGCCATCGCCGTGAGGTGCTGCAGCAGCGTCGGCCGGATCGCCTCCCGTGTCACGGGCGGTACGAAGCCGACGGCTCCGCCCGCGTTGGAGACGTCGGTCCACAGGTCGAGGACGCCGTCGCGCAGGGCGGGAGTGACGGCCGGGTCGAGTGTGAAAGTAAGGGACACCGCGCCATGGTAACCATTACAACAGTGCTCGTGCCGCCACTTTCAGATCGGAGACCAGACCCTCGTACGCCGCCTTGCGGTCCGCGTCGTCCTGCGCCCGCAGCACCGACGACGGATGCACCGTGGCCACCAGTTTCTCCGGCCGGCCGTGGACCTCCCGCTCCAGCAGCGCCCCGCGCGCCTCCCCGACCCGGAACGACGACCCCAGCAGCGCCTTGCCCGCGGTGGCGCCCAGGATCACGATCAACTCGGGCTCCACGACGGCCAGCTCGGCGGCCAGCCACGGCCCGCACGCCGTCATCTCGCGCAGGGAGGGCGCCTTGTGGATGCGGCGCTTGCGGGGTTCGGCCCGCGTGAACTTGAAGTGCTTGACGGCATTGGTCACATAGGCCTCGCCGGGATCGATGCCGGCCTCTTCCAGCGCACGGCCCAGCAGTCGGCCCGCGGGACCCACGAACGGCTTCCCCTGCCTGTCCTCCTGGTCACCGGGTTGTTCGCCGACGAGCATGACCCGGGCGTTGGCGGTGCCCTGGCCGAACACGGTCTGGGTCGCGTCGCGGTGCAGGGGGCAGCCCCTGCATTCCGCCGCGGCCCGTCGCAGGGTGGGGAGGCCGCGGGCCCCCTCCGGGACGAACGGTTCCGCGGTGTAGGCGTCCTCAGGCGCTCTCGTGGTCACCATGCGGGCCGAGTACCCGTCGTGAGCACTCGGACCCATATCGTCTGCGGGTGCGTGGGGGCTGGTCGCGCCCCGCGGCGGAGCCGCACATCGATACAGCCCCGCGCCCCTAAGAGGTCGGCACGGTCCCGCCCGCTGAAATCAGACCCGCATCGGCTGCGGCGACTCCCGTCGCGCCGGGTCCGGGCCGTCGTACTCCCGGATGATCTCGTAGCGCGTGTTCCGCTCCACCGGGCGGAAGCCCGCGTCCCGGATCAGGTCCAGCAGGTCCTCACGGGTCAGCTTGTTCGGCGTGCCGTAGTTGTCGGCGTCGTGCGTGATCTTGTACTCGACGACCGAGCCGTCCATGTCGTCGGCGCCGTGCTGGAGGGCCAGCTGGGCGGTCTGGACGCCGTGCATCACCCAGAAGACCTTGACGTGCGGGACGTTGTCGAAGAGCAGACGGGAGACGGCGAAGGTCTTCAGGGCCTCCGCGCCGGTCGCCATCTGGGTGCGCGCCTGGAGGCGGTTGCGTACCTTGCCGTCCTTCATGTCGACGAAGTCGTGCTGGTAGCGCAGCGGGATGAAGACCTGGAAACCGCCGGTCTCGTCCTGGAGCTCCCGCAGGCGCAGCACATGGTCGACGCGGTGCCGCGGCTCCTCGATGTGGCCGTACAGCATGGTGCACGGGGTCTTCAGACCCTTCTCGTGCGCCAGGCGGTGGATACGGGACCAGTCCTCCCAGTGGGTGCGGTGGTCCACGATGTGCTGCCGGACCTCCCAGTCGAAGATCTCGGCGCCACCGCCGGTCAGCGACTCCAGGCCCGCGTCGATCAGCTCGTCGAGGATCTCGGACGCCGAAAGGCCGCTGATCGTCTCGAAGTGGTGGATCTCCGTCGCCGTGAAGGCCTTCAGCGAGACCTCCGGCAGCGCGGCCTTGAGCTCCCGCAGCGAGCGCGGGTAGTAGCGCCAGGGGAGGTTCGGGTGCAGACCGTTGACGATGTGCAGCTCGGTGAGGTTCTCCGACTCCATCGCCTTGGCGAGCTTGACGGCCTCCTCGATGCGCATCGTGTACGCGTCCTTCTCCCCCGGCTTGCGCTGGAAGGAGCAGTACGCGCAGGAGGCCGTACAGACGTTGGTCATGTTGAGGTGCCGGTTGACGTTGAAGTGGACGACGTCGCCGTTCTTGCGCGTACGCACCTCGTGCGCGAGCCCGCCGAGCCACGCCAGGTCGTCCGACTCGTACAGCGCGATGCCGTCCTCACGGGACAGCCGCTCACCGGAGCGGACCTTCTCCTCCAGCTCGCGCTTGAGCCCGACGTCCATGCGTGCACCTCTCCTAGACAGACTTGATAAACCGTACTCCCCCACCCTCCGGGCGGAGGGGCCCCCAAAGGCGCTCCGCGCCTACGCCTCTTCAGGCAGTTGCCCGACCCGGTTCTCCCACTTCGTGGAGAGCACGATCGTCGTACGGGTCCGGGAGACGCCCACGGTGCCGCTGAGCCGTCGGATGATCTTCTCCAGACCGTCCACGTCGGCCGCCCGCACCTTGAGCATGTACGAGTCGTCGCCCGCGATGAACCAGCAGTCCTCGATCTCGCCCAGGTCCCGCAGCCGGTTCGCCACGTCCTCGTGGTCGGTGGCGTCGGAGAGCGAGATGCCGATCAGCGCGGTGACGCCGAGGCCGAGCGAGGCGGCGTCGACGGTGGCGCGGTAGCCGGTGATGACACCGGCCGCCTCCAGCCGGTTGATGCGGTCGGTGACGCTGGGTCCCGACAGACCGACGAGGCGTCCCAGCTCCGCGTAGGAGGCCCGGCCGTTCTCCCTCAGGGCCTGGATGAGCTGCCTGTCCACCGCGTCCATGCGATTCGAAGCCTTCCGCTGAAGAGTTCCAGAAGTGATGAGAGTCAATGACGAGAGGAAGTGATGAGGGGGACGGCGACGTGCCCGTCCCGCCGACCCGCCTTAAGTGCCGTGGCCCAGCTCGCCCTTCCATCGCCGGTACAGCCCGTGCTCGACACCCGCGGCGTCCAGCACGCGTCCGGCGACGAAGTCCACGAGGTCCTGGATGTGGGTCGCGCCCGCGTAGAAGCCCGGGGACGCCGGTACGACGCTGGCGCCGGCGTCGTCCAGTGCGACGAGGTGCCGGAGGGTCTGGCCGTTCAGCGGGGTCTCCCTCACGGCCACGACCAGTTTGCGGCGTTCCTTCAAGGTGACGCTCGCCGCTCGCTGAAGGAGGTCCTTGGACAGCCCGAGCGCGACGCCCGCGACACAGGCCGTCGACGCGGGCACGATCAGCATTCCTTTGACGGGGTACGACCCGGAGGACGGCCCGGCCGCGAGGTCACCCGCGCTCCAGTGCCGTACGCCCGCGATGTCCACCTCGAAGGTCGCGGGCTTGCCGTCGGCCCCGCGGGACAGCCATTCCCGCAGGTCGGTCTCCCAGTGCGCGTCGCGGAACGGGATCCCCGTCTCGTCGAGCAACGTGAGCCGTGACGCCCGGCTGACGACCAGGTCGACGCTCTCCCCGGCGGCGAGGAGCGCGCGCAGCACCGCGGCGGCGTATGGGGTGCCGGAAGCGCCGGACACCCCTACGATCCAAGGCGTACGCGGCGTCTCTCCTGGCTTGACTGGGTTCACGACACCGAGCCTATCCGGCGCCGCCGGGTGGGAACCGACCAAGGGTGGCCGGGCGTTCCCTGGAAGGGGCGAGTCGGGGGGTGGAGTCGCGATGGCTGGTATGCCGGTGCTGCGGGGTCCGCAGGGCGAGTGGTCGCGGGGTGACCGTGCGAAGGCCGCGGCCAAGCTGATGCTGGGCTGGGTCGCGCTGCTGTGGCTGCTCGAAGTGGCCGACGTGGTCAGCGGACACGCCCTCGACGGCTTCGGCATCGTCCCGCGCACCCCGTCCGAGCTGGTGGACGTCGTCCCGGCGTCCTTCGTCCACTTCGGCTTCGCCCATGTCGCCGCGAACAGCGTGCCGCTGCTGGTCCTCGGATTCCTCGCGGCCCTCGGGGGCATACGCCGGTTCGCCGTCGCCTGCGCCCTGATCATCGTCGCCGACGGTCTCGGGGTGTGGCTGATATCGCCGTCCGGCACCAACACCGCGGGCGCCTCCGGCCTGGTCTTCGGCCTCTTCGGCTTCCTCCTGGTCACCGGCTTCGTGGAACGCCGCCCGCTCGGCGTCCTGGTCGGCATCCTCGTCGCCGCCATCTGGGGCGGCTCGATCCTGGCAGGCCTCGCCCCGACCCAGTCCGGCATCAGCTGGCAGGGGCATCTGGTGGGGCTGGTGGCGGGGGTTGCGGCGGCGGTCGTGTTGCGCCGGCGGGCGCACGGGCCGGCGCTCAGAGCTGGGGGCGCGCTTTAGGGTCGACGGGGAGGGTCGCGGTGGGGATCTTCAGCTTGCCGAGCGCGGAGTCGATGGTCAGGTCGGGACCGTAGGGGATGGTGTCGCGACCTCGGTAGCCGTCGGGGCCGGGGTTCCACATCGTGACGCAGTGGCCCTTCAGCGGGTCGAAGATCAAGTAGTTGGCGATGCCGCGTGAGGCGTACCAGCGGGGCTTGACGTCGTAGTCACGGCGGACACTCTCCGGGGACACCACTTCGGCTACGAGCTCGATCAGATCGGCGGGGTAGGAGCTGCGGTTCTCGTCCTCCGCCTCGGCGGGGATGACCGCGATGTCCGGGCAGAACTCGTTCGCGTCGTCGAAGGGAAACGCCACATCGCTCACCAGCCCCCACTCCGGCGGAAGCTGACCCTCGAGGTTCGCGGACACCCTCAGGATCGTCTTCCCGTGGAACGGCCTGACCGGATTCATCACGATGCTGCCCTCGACAATCTCCGTCAGATAGCCGGGGAACATGTCCTCCAGCTTGCTGAGCTGCGAGTGCAGGCGGTCGATGCCCGAGACGGTCACGGTGGCCTCCCTGGGGTCCTGCCCTCAATGGTAGGCCGCACGGTAGCTACACGGTCAGACCCCGAACCAGGAGATCCATCAGCGCACACACGAACAGGGCGATCCCGATGAACCCGTTGACGCTGAAGAACGCCCTGTTCAGGCGCGACAGATCATGCGGCCGCACGATCGAGTGCTCGTACCCGAACGCGGCGGCCACGACCAGCAGGCCCAGCCAGAAGAACGCGCCCGCGTCCGTGGCGAGGGCGTACCAGACGAACAGGGCCGTCGTGATCGCGTGGCAGACCCGCGCGCCCCAGATCGCGGCCGGGATGCCGAAGCGGGCCGGGACCGACATGACGCCGATCTCCCGGTCGGTGTCGACGTCCTGGCAGGCGTAGATCAGGTCGAAGCCGCCGATCCAGATGCCGACGGCGAGGCCGAGGATCACCGCGTCCCAGGACCAGGACCCGGTGATCGCCAGCCAGCCGCCGACCGGGCCCATCGCCTGGGCGAGGCCCAGGATGGCCTGCGGGAAGTTCGTGAACCGTTTGCCGTAGGGGTAGACCACCATCGGGATCACCGCGATGGGGGCGAGGGCGAGGCAGAGGGGGTTCAGCAGGGCCGCCGAGCCCAGGAAGATCACCAGGGCGATCAGGGCGCCCGCCCAGGCGTGACGGACCGACATCGCGCCGGTCACCAGCTCACGGTGGGCGGTGCGCGGGTTCCGCGCGTCGATCTCGCGGTCGATGATCCGGTTGACCGCCATGGCGAAGGTCCGCAGGCCCACCATGCAGACGGTGACCAGCAGCAGCCGGCCCCAGTGGATGTTCCTGTCCAGCTGGAACATGGCCGTCAGCGCGGCGATGTACGCGAAGGGCAGCGCGAACACCGAGTGCTCGATCATCACCAGGCGCAGGAACGCCTTCGTACGTCCTGGCTGCGGGATCGCGGCGGAGGCGCTGCTCACAGTCCGTACTCCTTCCACCGGCGGTCGACCTTCGCCGCCGTCTCAGGGTCGGACTCCACCATGTCGGGCCAGCCGCCGTCACGGGTGTAGCCCTCCTCGGGCCACTTCTTCGTCGCGTCGATGCCCGCCTTCCCGCCCCAGAACTGCTGGTAGGAGGCATGGTCGAGGTGGTCGACGGGGCCTTCGACGACCGTGAGGTCGCGGGCGTAGTCGGTGTTGCCGAGGGCCCGCCAGGCGACCTCGTGCAGGTCGTGGACGTCGCAGTCGGAGTCGACGACCACGATCAGCTTGGTCAGGGACATCATGTGCGCGCCCCAGATCGCGTGCATCGTCTTCTGCGCGTGCTTGGGGTACTTCTTGTCGATCGAGACGATCGCGCAGTTGTGGAAGCCGCCGGCCTCGGGCAGGTGGTAGTCCACGATGTCCGGGACGATGATCTTGAGGAGGGGGAGGAAGAAGCGTTCCGTCGCCCGGCCCAGCGGTCCGTCCTCCGTCGGGGGCCGGCCCACGACGATCGACTGGAGCAGCGGCCGGCGCCGCATCGTCACGCAGTCGATCTTCAACGCCGGGAACGGCTCCTGCGGGGTGTAGAAGCCGGTGTGGTCGCCGAACGGCCCCTCCGGCAGCATCTCCCCCGGCTCCAGCCACCCCTCCAGCACGACCTCCGCCTGCGCCGGCACCTGCAGCGGCACCGTCTTGCAGTCGACCATCTCGATCCGCTTGCCCGAGACGAACCCGGCGAACAGGTACTCGTCGATGTCACCGGGGAGCGGCGCGGTGGAGGCGTACGTCACCGCGGGCGGGCACCCGAAGGCGATGGCGACCGGCAGCCGCTCTCCCCTTCTCGCCGCCACCTGGTAGTGGTTGCGGCTGTCCTTGTGGATCTGCCAGTGCATGCCGATGGTGCGCTTGTCGTGGCGCTGCAGTCGGTACAGGCCCAGGTTCCGTACGCCGGACTCCGGGTCCTTGGTGTGGGTGAGCCCCAGGTTGAAGAAGGACCCGCCGTCCTTGGGCCAGGTGAACAGGGCCGGCAGCCGGTCCAGGTCGACCTCGTCGCCCTGAAGCACGACTTCCTGCACCGGAGCGCCCGCCGACTTCACCTTCTTCGGCGGCACGTGCGTCATCGCGCCGAGCTTCCCGAAGGCCTCGCGGACCCCGACGAACCCGTGCGGCAGCTCGGGCTTGAGGAGTCCGCCGATCTTGTCGGAGATGTCGCCGTAGGACTTGAGCCCCAGGGCCTTCAGCAGTCGTCGGTCGGTGCCGAAGACGTTCATCGCGAGGGGCATCGAGGAGCCCTTCACGTTCTCGAAGAGCAGCGCGGGACCGCCCGACTTCTGGACCCGGTCGACGATCTCCCCGACCTCCAGATACGGATCGACCTCGGCCTTGACGCGCTTGAGGTCACCTTCGCGCTCCAGTGCCCTGAGCAGGGAACGAAGATCGTCGTAAGCCATGGGGTCAAGTATCCCCGAGCGGTTACCCTGGCCCTGAACCCGGGGGCCGTGCCCCCGGCACCGACGACCGTTTCGCTGGAGAGGGCCCATGCTCCGGGTGCTGATGTTCCTCGTGCCACTGGCGCTGAGCGTGTACGCGTTCATCGACTGCATCAGCACGAAGGAGGACGACATCCGCCACATGCCCAAGCCGTTCTGGGCGATCCTCGTCCTGGTGTTCCCGCTCGTCGGCTCGATCTCCTGGCTCATCGCGGGCAAGAAGCGCAGCCCGGCCGCCGAGGGCTGGTCCGGTGTACGGGACCGCCAGCGCGAGCGCCGGCAGTGGGTGGCTCCCGACGACAACCCCGAGTTCCTGAAGTCCCTGGACGAGGACGACGACAAGAGGGACGACAAGAAGAAGGACGACGACCCGAAGCGCGACGAGCCCTGACGGTCGCCCCGACCCCTCCCTCCTCAACTCTCCACGACAGCCTCACAGTTGACCGTGGATAGTCGCTTGCACCGGGCGCCACCTTGAGTAGTTAATGGCCATCAGGCAGTGATGGGCGTCAGTGATGGGTTGTCATCACCCATACCTCAGGGGGACCGATGGAGAGAACCGAACCGCCCGGACAGCACGACATACCGCCGCCGCCCGCCGTACCGCCACGGGCGGCGACCGCGGTCGACCTGAGGGTCGGCAAGCGGCTGCTGTGGGTCGACGGGGCCGCGTACCCGCTGGAGAACGTCACGCGCGTGTACACGTACACGCTGACGCCCCGGCGCAAGGAAGCCACCCTGCTGTTCCTCAAGCGCGTGGGAATCACCCTGTCGGTGGCGTTCGCCCTGACGATCCTCGGCGGTCTCACGAGCATCGCCAACGAGGGCGCGGGCGGCACGATCCTCACGTTCGTCTGGCTGGGTGCGCTGGCCGCGCTGATCTTCAGCATCGTCGATCTGGTGGGCGTCCTCGCGGCGCCCTCGCAGTACGTGCTGGCCGTGGAGACGTCCGGCCCGTCCATCGCCATGGTCACCAGCGCCGACCCGCGCCAACTGGACCAGCTCGTCGGCTCGATCGTGCACGCGATCGAGAACCCCGAGGTGGAGTTCCAGGTCAGGGTGGACCGGCTCATGGTCAATCCCCGTAACTACTACTTCGGGGACAACGTCAACATGTACGGCGGTACGGGCAACGTGGGGGTGGCGCACGCGTGAGCGGCGACAACTACTACTTCGGCGACAGCGTGACCATGCACGGCGGCCGGAACAACGTGGGCATCGACAAGAGGCAGACGGTGTCCGACGAGGCGTCGGCCGCGTCCGCCGAGATGCTGTCGGCGGTGCGGGAACTGCTGCGACTGGTCGAGGAGCTGCGCACCCAGGTCCCGGCCGCCAGCGCCCGGACCATCGAGGACGCCGTGCCGGCCATCAGCCCCGACACCGAGGCGGAACCCCAGGACCGGCATCGCGCCCTGATGGCCGTCGCGGGCATCGCGGCGACGGTGGGCGCGGTGGGGCAGCCGGTGCTGGAAGCGGTCAACAGGGTCCTCGGGCTGCTCGGCGGTCAGTAGAACCGCTCGCACCCCTTTCCGCCGTTGCCCCCGCCCTCCCCTCACTGGAGAGTGAGGGCATGGATCGGACAGAGGCACACCGGTGGCTCGGCACGGCCCTCGCGGAGGCCCGGGCCGGGCTCGCCGAGGGCGGCATCCCGATCGGCGCCGCGCTGTACGGGGCCGACGGGACGCCGCTGGGGCGCGGCCGCAACCGGCGCGTCCAGGACGGTGACCCGTCTCTGCACGCGGAGACGGCGGCGTTCCGGGCGGCGGGACGACGGCGGTCGTATCGCGGTACGACCATGGTGACCACGCTCTCGCCCTGCTGGTACTGCTCGGGACTGGTCCGGCAGTTCGGCATCTCCCGGGTGGTGATCGGCGAGGCGGTCACCTTCCACGGCGGGCACGACTGGCTGGCCGAGCACGGTGTGGAGATCGTGCTCCTCGACGATCCCGACTGCGTGGAGCTGATGCGCGACTTCATCAAGCACCACCCCGACCTGTGGAACGAGGACATCGGTGAGTGACCAGCCCGGCACCCGGCACGCCCCCCGCATCCCCACGATCGATCTGCGCCCCTGGCGCGACGGCGACACCGAGGCCCGCGGGGCCATCGCCCGCAGCGTCGACGAGGCGCTCCAGACCGCCGGGTTCCTCCTGGTCACCGGGCACGGCGTGGACCCTGCCCTGCGCGCCCGCATCCGCGCGGCGGCCCGTACCTTCTTCACGCTCCCCGTCGAGGTCAAGCAGGCGTACGAGGCGAAGGTCGGCGGCCGCGGCTGGCTCGGCCCCGGCGCGGAGGCCAACGGGTACGCGGAGGGCACCGAGACCCCACCCGACCTGAAGGAGTCGCTCACCTTCGCCACGCACGAACCCTTCGACGACCCGGTGATCAACGCCGAGTGGTACGCGCCGAACGTCTGGCCCGCGGAGACGCCCGAACTGCGGCCGCTGTGCGAGGAGTACCTGGCGCGGATGGCCGAGCTGGAGAACCAGCTGCTCTCCCTCCTCGGCGAGGCCCTCGGCCTCGAACCCGACTTCTTCTCACGGCACATGGACCATCCGACGTACGGCTTCAACATCAACTGGTACCCGGGGACGGAGGTGATCGGCACCCCGGAGCCCGGCCAGTTCCGCATCGGTCCGCACACCGACTTCGGCACCGTGACGATCCTCGACCGGCAGGCGGGCAAGGGCGGGTTGCAGGTCTACACGGACGACGGCGGCTGGGAGGACGCGCCCTTCGACCCGGAGGCGTTCACCGTCAACATCGGGGATCTGATGGCCCGTTGGACCGGTGACCGCTGGCGGTCGGGACGGCACCGGGTGCTGCCGCCGCCCGCGGACGCGCCGGCCGAGGAGCTGATGTCCCTGGTCTACTTCGGCGAGTGCACGCCA
Organism: Streptomyces muensis; assembly: GCF_021474425.1. Classification (GTDB taxonomy): domain Bacteria; phylum Actinomycetota; class Actinomycetes; order Streptomycetales; family Streptomycetaceae; genus Streptomyces; species Streptomyces muensis. Next base: position 25,908 of record NZ_JAKEIP010000061.1, read on the forward strand.
GGCACGCTCGTTCGGTCGGTGCCGGCTCCGGTGGGGCGGGTGGCGTACGAGCCGGTCGACTCGCATGTGTATCTGCGGGAGAAGCTGGACTCGATCATCGTCGACTGACGGCGGTCATCCGCACCGGCGTCACCGGCCGTCTTCGAGTACGTCGATCAGCTTCTCGAAGCGTGCCCGCCACCGTGGCTCCGACTCCGCCCCGCCCTGGAACTCATGGGTGAAGCGCAGGACGCTGCCCTCGTCCCCGTCCCGCTCCAGATGGAACCGGATCCGGCCGCCGGGCTCCACGGCGTACTCGGCGACCCGCTCCACGTCCCACGCGGTGATCGACCCCGACCCGATGTCACGCAGCGTGACAGCGCCGCCGAGCCTGGGTTCCAGTACGTCGGCGGTCGTGAACCAGGACTCCAGCCCCTCGGGTGTGGTCAGCGCGGGCCAGACCGTCTCCATGGCCCGGGGAAGCCGCACCAGGAAGTGCAGGATGTGCGTGTTTCCGTGGGTCTGGCTGATGCCCTGTTCCACCGAACCGGTCATGACACCAGCCTGACCCCGTCGGGCGCGAAACGCACCCCGCTCCGGCGCCCGGGTGCTCACACTCCGGCGTAGGAGTGCTTGCCGGAGACGAAGATGTTGACGCCGTAGTAGTTGAAGAGCCAGCAGCCGAAGGCGATCAGGGCCAGGTAGGCGGCCTTGCGGCCCTTCCAGCCGGCCGTGGCGCGGGCGTGCAGGTAGCAGGCGTAGGCGACCCAGGTGATGAAGGACCAGGTCTCCTTGGGGTCCCAGCCCCAGTAGCGGCCCCAGGCGTCACCGGCCCAGATCGCGCCCGCGATGATCGTGAACGTCCACAGCGGGAAGACGGCGGCGTTGACGCGGTAGGAGAACTTGTCCAGGGACGCCGAGGCGGGCAGCCGGTCGAGTACGGAGTTCGCGAAACGGCCCGGTGTGCCGCCGTTTGCCAGCTTGTTCTCGTAGCTGTCCTTGAAGAGGTACAGCAGGGTCGAGACCGCGCCGACGTAGAACACCGCGCCGCAGAAGATCGCGGTCGAGACGTGGATGTACAGCCAGTACGAGTGAAGGGCGGGAACCAACTGGTCGCTCGCGGTGTACAAGACAGTGACGGCGAGGCCGAGATCGAGGAGGACCGTGGTGATCAGGAACAGCCCCAGCCAGCGCACGTTCTTCTTCAGCGCCAGCAGCGAGAGGTACACACCGACGGCGACCGTGGAGAAGGTGATGTTGAACTCGTACATGTTGCCCCACGGCGCCCGCTCCACCGACAGAGCCCGCGTGAGCACACCACCGAACTCGACCAGGAAGGCGAGGACGGTGAGGGAGATGGCGATACGCCCGTAGAGGTCGCCCTGCGCGTCCCCGCCGTGCGCCCCGGGCCCGTCCGGCACGTCCCGCTGACCGGCCGCGGCCCGCACGACGACCTTCGGCCGCTCCAGTACGGCGGTGGAGCCGCCCTTCTTCACGGTGACGGCGGGCGCGGCGGCCTTTCCGGCCTTGGCGGTCTTCACCGGAGTGAGGGCGGCGGCGGTACGGCCGACCTTGCTGCGGCTGCCGAGGAGCCATTCGGCGATGTACGCGAAGAAGGCCAGGGTGTAGACGGCCATCGACGAGTAGATCAGCGTGTTGCTGATGTTCGCGAGGTTTTCGTTGGTGGCGGCGGCCAACTCGGTCGCGGCGGCGAGAGTCACTTGGTGTCAGCCCCTTCGGCGGGTGCGACTTGGGGGTCGGGGGAAGCTTCGGATTCTGCGGGGTCGTCGTCGGGGTCGGGTGCGCCCGGCGCCTGCTCGTACAGGATCCCGGCGAGGTCGCCGAGTTCCTCGGGCACCTTGGCGGACTCGCTGCGGCCGAGGCCGGCCATCTCGACGACCGTGACGCCGTCGCCGCCGGTGGTGGCCCGCACCCATACGCGGCGGCGCTGGATGAAGAGGGAGGCGGCGAGACCGAAGATCGCGGCGAGGGAACCGGCGAGCGCCCAGCCGCTGCCGGGCTGGCGGGCGACCTGGAAGCCGGCCCACTCCTTGATCTCCTTCTCGAAGGTGATCGAGCCGGCCCCGTTCGGGAGCTTCATGGTCTCGCCGGGCTTGAGGTTCTCCCGGACCTGGGCGCCCTTGGCGTCCTTGAAGCCCTTCAGGTTCTTCTTGTCCAGCTGGTACACGCTCTGCGGGATGCCCGCGTCCACCCCGAGGTCGCCGTGGTACGCCTCCAGGTTCAGCACCGGGTTCAGCAGGGCCGGGAACTGGGAGACGACCGCGGTGCCCGCGCCGCCGTACGACGGAAGGAAGAAGGCCTGGAAACCGAGCTGCTCCCGCTCGCCCTTTGCGTTGCGGTAGCCGTCCATGACCTTGATCGCGCCGGTGGAGGTGACATTGCCGTCGAGCGGAAGGAGAGGGACCGCGTCCTTGTAGACGATCTTTCCCTGGCCGTCGCGGATCGTGACGACGGGGGCGTAGCCGTGGCTGACGAGGTAGACCTTCGAGCCGCCGATCTCCAGCGGCTCGTTGACCTCGATGGTGGTCTTCTTCTCCTGGTCGGAGGAGCCCACGCTGTAGGTGATGTCCGCCTTGTAGACGCGCGGGGTGCCCCGGTTGGGGCCGGACGGCTCGTAGCTGCCGACGAAGTTCTTCAGGTTGAAGCTGAAGGGGTCCAGGTCGTCCTGGGTGAAGAGGCTGCCGGACTTGAAGTCGTCGTACTGGGTGAGGGTGTTGGAGAACCCGTCGCCCTCGACGATCAGCTTGTTGCCCTCGGACTTGAACAGCTGGCCCCAGGCGAAGGCGATCAGCATCACGACCAGCGCGATATGGAAGGCGAGGTTGCCGACCTCGCGCAGATAGCCCTTCTCGGCGGCGACGGCGTCCCCTGCGAGATGGGCGCGGAAGCGGCGCTTCTTCAGCAGGGCGAGCGCGGCCTCGCGGACCTGCTCGGGCTCGGCGTCGGTGCGCCAGGTGGTGTAGGCGGGCAGCCGGGTCAGCCGCTTGGGGGCGCCCGGCGGCCGGCCGCGCAGCTGGCCGACGAACTGCCAGGTGCGCGGGACGATGCAGCCGATGAGGGAGACGAACAGCAGGATGTAGATCGCGGAGAACCACACCGAGCTGTAGACGTGGAAGAGGCCGAGCTTGTCGTAGATCGGCGCGAGGGTCTCGTGCGCCTTGCGGAACTCGGCGACCTTCGTCTCGTCGATCCCGGTCTGCGGGATGAGCGAGCCGGGGATCGCGCCGAGGGACAGCAGCAGGAGCAGCAGCAGCGCGACCCGCATCGAGGTCAGCTGCCGCCAGAACCAGCGGGTCCAGCCGATGACGCCGAGGGACGGCAGGTTGGGGGTGTCCTCCGCGGGGGCGGTGGAGAGCTGGGAGCCCGCGGCGCCCAGGTCCTCGTCAGCGGCGGCCGACGTGGTGTCGGGCGTGCCGGTCTTCGTCTCGCTCATCGATCAGATCCCCACAGTGAAGCCGGTGGACCAGACCTGCATCTCCTGCACGATGCGGTCCCACGCGCCGGTCAGCAGCAGCACACCGGTCGCGATCATCATGGTGCCGCCGATGCGCATCACCCAGACGTAGTGGCGCTTGACCCAGGCGAAGGCGCCGAGGGCCTTGCGGAAGGCTACGGCAGCGAGCACGAAGGGGAGGCCGAGGCCCAGGCAGTAGGCGACGGTGAGTATGGCGCCGCGGCCGGCACTCGCCTCGTTGTAGGACAGCGCGATCACCGAGGTCAGCGTCGGGCCGAGGCAGGGCGTCCAGCCGATGCCGAACAGCGCGCCGAGGAGGGGGGCGCCGATCAGCCCGGTCACGGGTCGCTTGTGGAAGCGGAACTCGCGCTGGGTCATCCAGGGCATGAGGCCCATGAAGAAGACGCCCATGAGGATCATGAGCACGCCCAGCACCTTGGACAGGACGGCCTTGTGATCCTGGAGGGTGTCGCCGAAGTAGCCGAACAGGGCTCCGCTGGAGACGAACACCGCGGTGAAGCCGAGCACGAACAGGGAGGCGCCCGCGACCATTCGTCCGCGGCGGGCCTCGGCCAGATCGGTACCGGTGACTCCCGTGACGTAGGAGAGATAGCCGGGAACGAGCGGCAGGACGCAGGGGGAGAAGAAGGAGACGAGGCCGCCGAGCAGCGCGATGGGCAGGGCGAGCAGCAGAGCGCCGCTCAGCACCGTCTGGTTGGGGCCGGCGACCTCCGCGAGCATGGTGACTGCGCTCACGTCACTTCTCCGCGAGGACGGGCTTGAGCATGCTGCGCAGCGTCTCCTCGCTGAGCGGCGTCAGGGCACGCGCGGCGAGTCTGCCCTTGCGGTCGATGACGAGCGTGGAGGGGATCGCCTGCGGGTTGAGCGTGCCCTTCTTGAAGCGGAGCATCTGCTTGCCCGTGGGGTCGTACAGGCTCGGGTAGGTGATCCCGAACTCCTTCTCGAAGGCCTTGGCGACGGTGGTGTTGGTGTCGCGGGTGTTGATGCCGACGAACTCGACGCCCTGGCCCTTGACGTCGTCGTAGACGGTCTGGAAGTTCTTCGCCTCGGCGCGGCACGGCGGGCACCACGATCCCCATACGTTGATGACGAGGACCTTGCCCTTGGTGTCGGCGGTGGTCAGCTGCTTGCCGTCGATCGTCTCGCCGGAGAGGACCGGCGCGACCGCCCGCTTGTCCTGGGCGACCGTGTCGATGCCGTTGTCGCCGGGGACGAACCCGGTGTCACCGCCGCCGCCCGACGTGCCGCCGGAGCTGCACGCGGACAGGGTCAGCGCGGCCACGGCGGCGGCTGTGGTGAGCAGGGCGGTACGGCTACGGGCGCGACGGGCGGCACTCATGTGAAAAGTTTCGCATGCCCGTTCCGGGGATCTTTGGCACCCCCCTCCCGGACGTGGACCCGCATTTCAGGCGGCGTTCTGAGTGCCCTCGGAAGCACCCTGGCCGCCCTGGCCGCCCTGGCCGCCCTGGCCGCCCTTCAGGAAGGTCTTCCAGCCGCCGACGGGCTGCTGCCCGACCTCCAGCGTGCGCAACTTGTCTAGAATGTCCGGCTTCTGTACATCCATCCAGTCCACGAACTGCCGGAACGAGACGAGCCGGATGTCGGCGCCCTTCTCCTTCTCGCGCGCGATGTGCTTCAGGGCCTCCTCGACGGCGTCCATGTATATGCCGCCGTTCCACTGCTCGAAGTGGTTGCCCACGAAGAAGGGGGCGCGGTTTGTCTCGTATGCCCGCTTGAATCCCTGGATGTATGCCTGCGCCGACTGCTCGCGCCAGCCGGGGTAGTTGTGGCTGGGCGCGTTCGTCGAGTTGATCGACTGGTTGGCGAGCATGTTGTAGTCCATGGAGAGGACCTCGAACGAGCGTCCGGGGAAAGGTATCTGCTGCAACGGCAGATCCCACACCCCCTGCTTCTTCGTGGGCCACACCTGACGCCCGCCCGGCGAGGAGGCGTCGTAACGCCAGCCCAGTTCCCTGGCGGTGGGCAGCAGGTTGTCCTGGCCGAGGAGACAGGGCGTACGGCCGCCGACGAGTTCCTTGTCGTAGTCGAAGGGCAGCGAGGGCAGGTCGGTCCAGCCGGAGTTGGTCCGCCACTCCTTGACGAAGGCCTTCGCCTGGTCGATCTCGCTGCGCCACTGCTGCGGGGTCCAGTTGCCGACGGTGCCGTTGCCGGCGCAGAAGTGGCCGTTGAAGTGGGTGCCTATCTCGTGGCCGTCGAGCCAGGCCTGGCGGACGTTCTTCAGCGTCGCCTTGATGTGGTCGTCGGTGAGGTAGCCGATGTCGGAGGCGCCGCGCGGGTTGTTCGGGGGCTCGTAGAGCCGCTTCTTGCTCTCGGGCAGCAGATACAGCCCCGAGAGGAAGAAGGTCATGTGCGCCTCGTGCTCCTTGGCGAGTTCGAGGAAGCGCGGGAAGAGGCCGTTGCCGACCTCGCCGGCGCCGTCCCAGGAGAAGACGACGAACTGCGGCGGCTCCTGACCCGGCTCCAGCGGCTCGGGCTTGCCGGGCTGGTTGGGCTGCTTGCCGGTGTACGAGGTGGAGCCGTCGCCTATGGGACGGGCGCGGTTGGTCTGGGTGCCGGGCTTGTTGCCGCCGCCGTCGGTGGAACCTCCGGCGTGGTCCGACCCGTCTGACGAGGTGAGCGTGCCGCATCCCGCGAGACCGAGGGCGGCGGCCGCTCCGGCCCCGAGCCCGATGACTCCCCTTCGGCTGAAGTTGCGCATTGCTGCCCCGTCCGTCGTGCTTCTGTGGTGGTCACCCAGTCAGAGGGCACGACGAACGGGGAGGTTCCTCCTGAATCACGGAGAAACCGAAACAAATGTCACAAACGTGTCTTAGGCGCCGAAGGCCTTGTCCTTCCCCTTCACCGGCTTGGCGCCGGCGCGGAGATGGGCGGGGACGAGGTCGATGGCCGGCTCGCTGTAGCCGACGGACACGATCCGGTCGCCCTGGTACGTGAAGCTCGTCAGGGACGCGAGCGTGCACTGCCGCTTGCGCGGGTCGTGCCACAGCCGCCGCTTCTCGACATAGCTGCGCACGATCCAGATCGGCAGCTGATGGCTGACCAGCACCGCCTCGTGCCCGCGCGCCGCGTCCTTGGCGGCATCCAGCGCGCCCATCATCCGCACGACCTGGTCGACGTACGGCTCACCCCAGGACGGCTTGAAGGGGTTGACCAGATGCTTCCAGTTCTCCGGCTTCTTCAGCGCCCCGTCCCCGACGCCGAAGGTCTTGCCCTGGAAGACGTTGTCGGCCTCGATGAGCCGCGCGTCGGTCGCGAGGTCGAGGCCGTGCGCCTTGGCGATCGGCGTCGCGCTCTCCTGCGCCCGCTCCAGCGGGGAGGCGCAGACGTACGTCACGTCGCGGGAGGCGAGATGCTCGGCGACCCGGTCGGCCATCTGCCGCCCGAGCTCGGACAGGTGATATCCGGACAACCGCCCGTAGAGGATCCCGTCCGGGTTGGCGACCTCGCCGTGCCGCATGACGTGTACGACGGTGACGTCGCTGTTCTCGGCCATGGGGTTGTCGGTCGTGGGGCCATCGGCCGTGGGGTTGCCGGTCGTGGGGTTGTCGCTCATGCCGCCGTGGCCTCCGCCGCTGCTCGGGCCGCCGCCGGGAGGGCGTCGGCGATCCGCTGGACGGCCCGCTCGTCGTGGGCCGTGGACACGAACCAGGACTCGAAGGACGAGGGCGGCAGATAGACGCCCTGCGCCAGCATCGAGTGGAAGAAGGCGGTGAAGCGGAAGGACTCCTGGCGCTTGGCGTCCTCGTAGTTGCGCACTTCCCGGTCCGTGAAGAAGACGGAGAACATGTTGGAGGCGTTCTGCAGCCGGTGCGCGACGCCTTCCTTGGCGAGGGCCTCGGTGACGAGGGACTGGATCTGCGCGGAGACGGCGTCGACGGTGTCGTACGCGGCCTCGTCGAGGAGCCGCAGCTGGGCGAGGCCCGCGGCGGTGGCGACCGGGTTCCCGGACAGGGTCCCGGCCTGGTACACCGGCCCGGCCGGCGCGAGGTGGGCCATCACATCGGCCCGCCCGCCGAAGGCCGCGGCCGGGAAGCCGCCCCCCATGACCTTGCCGAAGGTCATCAGGTCGGGCTTGACCCCGTCGACGCCGTACCAGCCGGCGCGGCTGGTACGGAAGCCGGTCATGACCTCGTCGGAGATGTAGAGGGCGCCGTTCTTGCGGCAGGCGTCCTTCAGCCCCTCGTTGAAGCCGGGCAGCGGCGGGACGACGCCCATGTTGCCGGGCGAGGCCTCGGTGATCACGCAGGCGATCTCGCCGGGGTAGCGGTGGAAGGCCTCGTGGACGGATTCGAGGTCGTTGTAAGGGAGGACGATGGTGTCGCCGGCCTGGGCGCCGGTGACGCCGGGAGTGTCGGGCAGCGCGAAGGTGGCGACGCCGGACCCGGCCGCGGCGAGCAGCGAGTCGACATGCCCGTGATAGCAGCCGGCGAACTTGATCACCTTGGTCCGCTGCGTGAACCCGCGGGCGAGCCGGATGGCCGACATGGTCGCCTCGGTCCCGCTGGAGACGAGCCGGACCTGCTCCAGCGGCTCGATCCGGTCGACCATCTCCTCGGCGAGCGCGACCTCGCCCTCACCGGGCGTACCGAAGGAGGTACCGCGGGATACGGCGTCCTGGACGGCGGAGATCACGTCCGGGTGGGAGTGCCCGAGGATCATGGGTCCCCAGGAGCAGACCAGGTCGACGTACTCCCGCCCGTCGGCGTCGGTCAGATACGGACCGGTGCCGGACACCATGAACCGGGGCGTACCGCCCACGGCACGGAAGGCGCGCACCGGGGAGTTCACGCCGCCCGGTGTGACGACGGCCGCACGGTCGAACAGGGCCTGCGAGGCCGGTGCTTCGTATGGATAGGGCGATTCGCTCATGGCCTGCGAGTTCTCCGACCTTCTCGGGCTCCGATTGTCAGTGACCTCCTCAGGGTAGGCCAGCGGGTGGCGGCGGCAGCGGGACGGCTGGGGCGTGGGAGCGGGACGGCTGGGTCGTGGAAGGGGGACGCCAGGGGGACTGCTGGGTGGTGGGAACGGAGCGGCTGGGTCGTGGCAGCGGGACGGCTGCCGCCCCGGCGAAGGGGCTCCTCGCCCTCCCCCGCTGTCCACTTCCCGGCGGCCCTCCCCCCGCGATCTGCGAGACTGGGCGTGATACACACAGCTCATTCGGGGCGTGATGGTCGGGGACTGAAAAGATCCTGCGGACAGGTGTTTCAACGCACGTTTCGGCGGGCGGCCGTGGGGGAGGTCACTGACACGATGATCGGGTTGCGCGGCGGGCGCCACGCGTCCTAGAAAAGCAGTCGGGTGGAGATATGCATCGCGGTGGCGGACTGGGCGAGGGGACTGATGACCTGGGTCCTCGACGTGCCCGGCGGGGAAAGCACCGGCGCGACGCGGAGGATTCGAACGAAGCCCGTCAGGGACACGTAGTACCGGATATGCCGGGTGTACCGAATGAATCAGAGCGGGCCGACCGTCACAGTGATCGGCTGAGGGCGAGCAGGAATGGTGGTCGGGTGGGGGTGACGTACAAGTACTTCGGCGCGCCGGACGGTGCGACCGCGGCCCGCGTCCCGATCTCGATGCGCCCCGAAGAACTCGGCGGCGACGAACTCGGCATGAACGGCATGTTCACCAAGATCAAGCCGGAGACCATGGCCGCGATGGTCCTCACGGGCATCGAAGGCGTCCCCCTGCACAAGGTCCCCCCGCTGGAGCTGGTGGTCCTCCACCCCGACTACGCGGTGGTCAAGCTGCCGATGACGGTGGTCGACCCGCTGCGGGGCATAGGAGAGGAAGCGGTGGGCGCCGCCGCGTTCATCTGGTCCACTGTGCCGGATCGGGGTGGGCCGCGGGATGCGTTCAATGTGTACCAGTTGCTGCATGAGTGGCAGGACTTCAGCCATCGGTTGCATGAGGCGGGGCATCAGCCATATTGCCTTGTGTGGCCCTGAGCTGGGGTGAGGAAGGCCGACTCCGGCTCAGTACTCCGGGGGCCTGGAGCTCAGGGTGGACAGGGCGTCGTACGACATCGCGCTCCGGCATCCGCGGATGCCGGAGCGCGATGGTCGGTCTGCGGGTGTGTTTACCACCAGTCCGTGCACTGGACCGCCTGGCCGCCCCCGCCACCGCAGGCGCGGAATCGGTAGTTCGGGCTGTTGTCCGTCACCTTCGCGGCGCTGGTCAGTTGGTTGCCGTCGCGGCTTGCCCTGAAGGGGCCGCACTGGACGTGGACGTCCCGGCCGTTCAGCGTCCAGTCCATCCAGATTTCGTCTCCGGCGCGGGGGACTGCGAGCGCGGCGAATCCGTGGACGCGACCGTCGATCGTGGCAGCTCGCAGACTGATGCGCCCCACGAGCCCTTGCGGGTCGGAGGGGCGCAGCTTCTTGTCGTTCGGGCCGGCAGGGACACCGACCAGGCTGTCGGAGATGTCGCGGAAGCCGTTGACTCCACGCTCGCAGTCGGACCGGGCCGCCAGTGCCGTACCCGGCACGGCGACGGTGACTCCGCCTGCCAGCAGTACGCCGGCGGCGGCGGTGCAGGCTGCTTTTGCAATCGCACGTCTGGTCATGACGGTGCCTTCCCCTTGGGTGACGAACCGTGAGTACAGCTCGGGCTGTGGGCACCGCCTGCCGGCCCCGGCGGCGCCGCTGCAAGGCAACCATGGGGGGACAGAACCACGGTCCTGACACCTGTCAGGGCGTGCTGGAGCGATGGGTGTGAATGCCCTTCAGACTTTCCGTGCGGGAGTGCGTTGCCCGGTCGGGCTTTCCGGCGTTTCCCTGCCGTAGACCTCTATCCAAGGAAGTCCGGTCATGCCCCGTCCCGCACATATCGCCATGGTCGGTACGTCTGCGGTCAGCCATGTGCTGCCCAGTCTGGAGATCATCCGTGAGCTGGTGGCCCGTGGTCACCGGGTGACGTACGCCGTCTCCGGACGCGTCGCCGAGCTGGTCCGTCCCACCGGCGCCGAGTTGGTCGGCATCGCCTCCACCCTTCCGGTCGCCGATGCGGACTGGCCGCGGGATCCCATCGGCGCCGCCTCCCTCTTCCTGGAGGAGGCCATGGCCGTGCTGCCGCAGTTGCACGCCGCGTACGACGGGGCGCCCGCCGACCTCTATCTCTACGACGTCGGCGCGTACGCGGGGCGGGCGCTGGCCGAGGCGCAGGGCCGTGGGCTCGTCCAGCTGTCCGCCGCGCATGTGGGGTGGGAGGGCGCCCGGGAGCAGATCGGTGCGTCGTTCGCCACGCTGCCCGGAGGTGCCGCGTACCGGGCGCGGTTCGCCGCCTGGCTGAGCCGGTGTGGTGCGGTGACCACGGACGTGGAGGAGTTCATCGGCAGCCCGCGTCGAGTGCTCGCCATGATCCCGCGCGCCCTGCAGCCACACGCGGACCGTGTCGACGCCGAGGCCGCGACGTTCGTAGGCCCGTGCTTCGGCGCATGCTCCGGCCCCGGGCAGGAGCGGGAGGGCTGGGAGCGGCCGGCCGGTGCCGAGAAGGTGCTGCTGGTGTCGCTGTTCGGCTCGGCGCACCACGGGCCGCAGGAGATCTACCACCAGTGTCTGGCCGCGTTCGCTGATCTCCCTGGCTGGCATGTGGTGTTGCAGACCGGCGACAGCGGCGGCAGCGGTGGCGGTCCGGCCGAGGTGGGGAACCGGATTCCCGCCAACTTCGAAGTACGGCCCTGGGAGCCGCCGTTGACGATCCTGGAGCACGCGGACGTGTGGGTCACGCACACCGGCATGGGCAGCAGCGGCGAGGGGCTGTACGCCGGGGTGCCGATGATCGCCGTACCGCAGGACGCCGACCAGCGCCTTCACGCCGATCGGCTCGTCGAGCTGGGCGTCGCCCGTCGTATCGACACCGCGGACGTCACGGCGGCGACGCTGCGAACCTCCCTGATGGAACTCATCGGCGATCCGCGCGTCGCCGCGCGCTCGGCCTGGCTCTGGTCCGAGGCACGCGCCGAGGGCGGCACCCGCCGGGCGGCGGATCTGGTGGAGGAGCGGTTGGCGGAGGAGCAGTTGACGGGGGTGGGGTGAGCTGACGGGG
>NZ_JAKEIP010000062.1 GCF_021474425.1 Streptomyces muensis
CGGGCAGGCCCGCGTCGGCGAGGACACGGCGGGGGCGGCCGTGGGGAGCAGGGCCGCGGCGGCTGTGAGGGCGCACAGCAGGGCGGCGGGACGGGGCGGGGCGGACAAGGGCACTCCCTGGGTCGGTAAGAGCGGGGTAGCAAATGAAAATGATTATCGCTAACGTGTGCCCGTCAAGTCCGGCACCCCTCCGACCGAGGGGCGTGCCGGGCTGCCTTGACGTCTGAACTCACGGCACGAAAAGGGGAGTTGTGGCTCATCTGCTGGTCGTAGAGAGCTGGGTCGGGTCGATGAGCAGGCTGCTGCCACGGGCGATCCGGGAGGGCGGACACGAGTTCACCTTCCTCACCCGTGACCTGCATCACTACCTGCGCTCGGCGCCCGAAGGGGCGGCGCATCCGCTGCTCGGCGCCCGCAACGTGATCACCACAGAGACCAACGACCTCGACGCCCTGCTGCCCGAAGTGGCCCGGCTGCACTCGGTGCTGGGCTTCGACGGGGTCATCACCTCCTGCGACTACTACCTGCCGACGGTCGCCCGGATCGCCGGGCACCTCGGCCTGCCCGGCCCCGGCCCCGAGGCGGTGGAGAACGCCTGCCGCAAGGACGCCACCCGCCGTGTCCTCGCCGACGCGGGCCTGCCCGGACCGCGCTTCGCCGTGCACGAGGAATGGGCCGACCTCGCGCGGGCCGCCAAGGAGATCGGCTACCCGCTCGTCGCCAAACCGGTCGACCTGTGCGCGGGCATGTTCGTGCGGCGCGTCGACGACGAGACCCAACTGGCGGATCTGGTCCGGGACTTGGCCGACTTCCCGGTCAACGCCCGCGGTCAGCGCCGCACCCCCGCCGTCCTCCTCGAAGAGCTCCTCGACGGCCCCGAGGTGAGCGTCGAGACCGTGTCGTACGCGGGTGCCGTGCACATGGTCGGCGTCACCGACAAGAGCATCGGCGGAGCGCCCGCCTTCATCGAGACCGGGCACATGTTCCCGGCCGCGCTGCCGCTCGCCGACCTCGACGCCGCCGAGCAGACCGCGCTCGGCGCGCTCAAGGCGCTCGGGCTGACGGACGGGGTCGTGGCGCACACCGAGATCAAGCTGACCTCCGCCGGGCCGCGCGTCGTCGAGGTCAACCCCCGGCCCGCCGGCAACCGCATCACCGAGCTCGTCCGCCATGTCACCGGCATCGACCTCGCCGCCGCCTTCGTGGACGTCGCCCTCGGCCGCCGACCCGACCTCGGGCGCACCGACACCGGCCTGCGCAGCGCCGCCGTCGGCTTCCTCGTCCCGGACCGCGCGGGCACCCTCGAAGCGCTCGACGCAGGCCGACTGGCCGACGAACCTGGTGTGTTGGAGGTACAGCTCGCCGAGCCCGGCAAGGCCGTGAAGGCGGCCGGCAGCAACAACGAGTACCTGGGCCACGTCATGGCCGGCGACCCCGACGGACCCGGCGCCCGCGAGCGGGTCGAGGGCCTGCTGGCCGGCCTGCGCGCCGGGATGGTGATCCGATGACCCCGGTCACCGTCCCGCCAACAACCTCCTGTCGGACGTACGACGATCTCGTCGCCCGGGTCCGCGCGGGTGCCCTCGGCCCCGACCCCCGCACCCAGCGCATCGCCGTCGCCTTCACCACCCGGCAGGCCGTACGCCACGACGGGCGCGGCACCGGCTACCGCAACGAGGTCCTCAGCCTGCGGCTCGCCGAGGCCGTCGGGTCGTGCGCGGTCGAACCCGGGGAACTGCCGGACAGCGCGCTCGACGACTGTGTCGGTGCAGATGTGGCCCGGCTGCTGGAACACCCGCTGGCCGCGGTACGGGTGGCCGCCCTCGACGCCTACCTGACGCACGTCACCCCGCACACACCGGACCACGGGGCGCAGGCCGTCGCGCTGCCCGCCGGGTCCTCCCTGGAGAAGTCCGAGGCCAGGGCGCGAGCCGTGGTCGAGCTGCTCGACCTGCCGGCCGGGGCCACGGTGCTCGTCGTCGGCGTCGTCAACTCCCTGCTGGCAGCCCTGCGCTCGCGTGGGCTCGGATACGTCCCGTGCGACCTCAAGGGCGGGGTGACGGAGTGGGGAGAGCCGGTCGTCACGGACGCGCTCGCCGCGGCCGAGGGCTGTGACGCGCTGCTGGTGTCCGGGATGACGCTGGGCAACGGCACCTTCGAGCCCCTGCGCGCGCACGCGCTGCGGCACGGGAAGCAACTGGTGACGTTCGCCCAGACCGGCAGCGCCGTGCTGCCCCGCTTCCTGGGGCACGGCGTGAGCGCGGTGTGCGCGGAGCCCTACCCCTTCTTCTGGCTCGACGGCGGGCCCGGCGTCGTCCACCGCTACCGCGCTGCCGGGGGCGCGCGATGACCGCCGCCACCACCGCCGACGCACGGTCCACCGCCCGCCCGGAGCTGCTGACCCTGCTCGGCCGCACGCCCGTCGTCCGCGTCACCGCCGACCTCCCCCACCCCCACCCCGGGTTCTGGGCCAAGCTCGAAGGGCTCGCTGCGGGCGGCATGAAGGCGCGGGCCGCCGTGTCCATGCTGCTCGGCGCCCGTGAGCGCGGCGAACTGCTGCCCGGCGCCCCGGTCGTGGAGTCCACCTCCGGCACCCTCGGCATCGGACTCGCCTTCGCCGGGCAGGCGCTCGGCCACCCCGTCGTGCTGGTCGGCGACAGCGAACTGGAGCCGTCCATGCGGCAGTTGCTGCGCGCCCACGGAGTCCGTCTGGAGCTCGTCGACCGCCCGGCACCCCAGGGCGGCTGGCAGGCCGCACGGCTGACCCGACTGCGCACCCTGCTCGCCGAACTGCCCGGCGCCTACTGGCCCGACCAGTACAACAACCCCGACAACACGACCGGATACGCCTCCCTGGCCGCCGAACTCGCCGTCCAGCTCGACCACTTGGACATCCTGGTGTGCAGTGTCGGCACCGGCGGCCACAGCGCCGGGATCATCGGCCCGCTGCGCCGGCACTGGCCAGGACTCCGGCTCATCGGCGTCGACGCCACCGGCTCCACGATCTTCGGCCAGCCCGCCCGCCCCCGCCTCATGCGCGGCCTCGGCAGCAGCATCCACCCGCGCAACGTCGCCTACGACGCCTTCGACGAGGTCCACTGGATCGGCCCCGCCGAAGCCGTGGACAGCTGCCGCAGGCTCGCCCGGGGCAGCTTCGTCAGCGGCGGCTGGAGCACGGGCGCCGTGGCCCGGGTCGCCGCGTGGGCGGCCCGCGTACACCCGGGCGCCGTCGTCGCCACCGTGTTCCCCGACGGGCCGCACCGCTACCTCGGTTCCGTCTACGACGACGACTTCCTCACCGCCCACGGTCTCGACCTCGCGGGCGCCGCCACCCGGCCCGTGGAGATACCGCATCCGTGCGCCGCCGAGACCGGCGGCTGGGCGCGCTGCACGCGGGTCGCCGATCCCCTCTCTCCCGGAAGGACACGATGAAGGCCCGCCTGCGCACCGTACGTCTCGCACTCGCCGAGCCGCTGCGCATCTCCCGCTCCACCATGACCGCCCGCGACGCCGTGTGGCTGGGCGTCGAGCACGACGGGACGACCGGATACGGCGAGGCCGTCAGCAGCGTGTACTACGGCCTGGACGCCGACACCCTGCTGCGGCTGATCTCCTCGGTCGGCCTGGAACGGTTCGCCGACCCCGAGAGCGCCCTGGAGGCCCTGCCGTCGGCCGCCGTACCGCCCGCCGTCACCGCCGCCGTGGAGTCCGCGCTCCTCGACCTCGTCGGCAAGCGCGCGGGCGTCCCCGTCCACCGCCTCCTCGGCGCCCCGGCACCGCCGGTGGCCGCCACCGCACGCACCATCGGCATCACCTCGCCCGTCCGCGCGGCCGCCGAGGCCCGCCGGCTGGCCGCGAGCGGCTTCGAGGTCGTCAAGGTCAAGGCGGGCACCCCCGACCCCGAGGACGACGTCGAACGCGTACGGGTCATCCGCGACGCCGCGCCCCGGGTCCGGCTGCTCCTCGACCCCAACGGCGCCTGGAGCACCGCACAGGCCGCCGCCCTGCTGCCCCGGTTCGCCGACCTCGGCGTCGAGGCCGTCGAGCAGCCCCTCGCACCCGGCGACCCGGAGGCGCTGGCAGCCCTCGCCGAGAAGTCACCGCTGCCGGTCATCGCCGACGAGGACGCCGTGTCGCTCGACGACGTCCGCCGGCTGGCCGGACGCGTCCACGGCGTCAACGTCAAGCTCGCCAAGTGCGGGGGAGTCCGGGCGGCCCTGCGGATCGCCGAGCTGATCGAGGGCAGCGGGACCGAGCTGATGCTCGGCTGCCTCACCGCCAGCACCCTCGGCATCGCACCCGCCGTCCACCTGGCCGACCGCGCCCGCTGGACCGACCTCGACGGACATCTGCTGCTGGCCCACGACCCGTGGCGGGGGATAGGCGGCGACGACGGCGTCGTACGCACAAATGCCCGCGCCGGACTGGGAGTCGAGGAGGTGGAGGCCGCCCATGAAGACATGGCGTGAGATGCGGGCCTTCCCGCTCGCCGTCCAGCTCCTCCTCGTCAACCAGCTCGGCGTCAACACCGGCTTCTACCTCCTCATCCCGTACCTCGCCACCCACCTCGGCGAGAACCTCGGCATGTCGGCGGCGGTCGTCGGCATCGTGCTCGGCGTGCGCAACCTCAGCCAGCAGGGCCTGTTCATCATCGGCGGCTCCGCGTCGGACCGGCTCGGGGCGCGGGGCGTCATCATCGCCGGATGCGCGCTGCGGACGGTCGGGTTCGGGCTGTTCGCGCTGGGCGACGGGCTGCCGGTGCTGCTCGCCGCGTCCGTGCTCAGCGGGCTCGCGGGGGCGCTGTTCAACCCGGCAGTGCGGGCCTATCTCGCGCAGGAGTCGGGAGAGCGCAAGGCGGAGGCGTTCGCGCTGTTCAACGTGTTCGCCACGACCGGCGCGCTGATCGGCCCGCTGCTGGGCAGCGCCCTGCTCCTCGTCGACTTCCGCACGTCCGCGCTGACCGCCGCCGGGATCTTCGCCGTCCTCACCGTGGCGCAGGCCCTCGTCCTGCCCGCGCGCAAGGTCGAGCCGAGCGGCAACAGCGGTGTCCTCGGGGACTGGCGCGAGGTGCTCGGCAACCGGGCCTTCCTCGCCTTCGCGCTCGCCATGGTCGGCATGTTCACCCTGGAGAACCAGCTGTATCTGCTGCTGCCCGACGGGGCCAGACAGGCCACGGGATGGGACGGAGCGGCGGGACTGGTCTTCCTGATCGGTACGGTGGCCAACCTCGCGCTGCAGCTGCGCATCACCCGCTCCCTCAAGTCCCGTGGAGACAGGGCGCGTTGGATCGCCGCAGGGCTCGCCGTGATGGGGCTGGCCTTCCTGCCGCCCCTGCTCGGCGCACCGCTCGTCCTGCTCAGCGCCCTCCTGCTCTACCTCGGCATCATGATCGCCTCCCCGTTCGTGATGGAGCTGATCCCCCGTTTCGGCCGCCCCGAGCTGACCGGCACGTACTTCGGGATCTTCTACGTCGTCTCCGGCATCGCCGCCGCCGTCGGCAACGCGGTCGTCGGCTGGGCCATGGACACCGGGGAGAACCTGCCCTGGCTGTGCTGCGCCGTCGTCGGACTGGCGTCGGCGGGCGGTGTGGCCTGGCTGCACCGGCGCGGAGCGCTGCCCCGGACCGCCGAGGCCGCCAAGGTCGCCGAGGTCACCGAGGGGAGTCGCGCATGAGCGCCGGCAACCTCCTCACCGACCACCCCGCCCTCTACGAGGCCCGCTTCCCCGACCCCGACCGGCTCGCCGGACGCTGGGTGGAGGACTGTCTGCGCCGGTACGACGCGGGGCCGCGCGTCCTGGACATGGGCTGCGGCACCGGCCGCGACGCGGCCCACCTGCACTCCGCAGGGCGCACGGTGACCGGCGCCGACCTCTCCGAGGCGATGCTGTCGTACGCCCGCGCCCGGCACCCCGGCCCCTCGTACGTCCACGCCGACCTGCACGGGTTCGACCTGGGCGCCTTCGACGCCGTCGTCTGCCTGGACAGCTCCCTGCTGTACTGCCACACCAACGACCAGCTCGACGGCTTCCTCACCTCCTGCCGCGAGGCCCTCACCGCGGGCGGTCTGCTGGTCGCGGAGATGCGCAACGGGGCGTACTTCCTGGGCCGCACGGACCTCCTCGACAACCCGAAGACCGACTCCTTCACCTGGCAGGGCACCGCCTACCGGTCGCGCACCACCCTGACCGTCGACCGCACCGCCCAACTCCTGCGCCGTACCCGCGTATGGACCGCCGACGACGGATCACCGCCCGTCGAACAGCGCTCGGCCTGGCGGCTGTTGTTCCCGCAGGAGCTGCGCCACCTCCTCGCCGCGCACGGCTTCGAGGTGCTCGAACTGCACGACGGTCCCGGACCGCGCACCGAACCACCGTGGCGGGAGAGCGAGTTGCCCGGCACCACCACCGACGCGGACCGACTGCACCTCGTCGCCCGCCTGCACACCCTCTGACACCAAGGACCAGACATGTACGACGAACGCTTTCCCGCCCTGCGCCGCCGCGGCTTCCTCGCCGCCACCTCGGGCGCCGCCGCCCTCGCCCTCGTCGGCTGCGCGGGCGGCACGGACGACAAGGCCGAGAGCACCTCCGGCTCCCCCAAGCGCGGCGGACGGCTGCGCGCCGCGTTCGCCGGCGGCGGGGCGAGCGAGACCCTCGACCCGCACCTGGCCAACCTCTTCGCCGACGTGGCCCGCGCCAAGGCCCTCTACGACAAGCTCGCCGACTACGGCGCCGACCTCTCCGCCCAGCCCCGCCTCGCCGAGAAATGGGCGTCCAACAAGACCCTGGACCGCTGGCAGGTGACCCTGCGTCAGGCCACCTTCCACGACGGCAGGCCGGTCACCGCCAAGGACGTCCTCTACAGCTACCGCCGGATCGCCGACCCCAAGCAGGCGTTCCGCGCCAAGGCGTCCCTGGAACCCCTCGACCTCGACGCCAGCCGCGCCACCGGCGAGCGGTCCATCGAGTTCGTCCTGAAGCGGCCCACCGCCGAATTCCCCAACGTCCTCGCCGCGTTCGGCGCGTACATCGTCCCCGAGAACGCCACCGGGTTCGACGACAAGCCGGTCGGCTCCGGCCCCTTCCGCTTCGTCTCCTTCGCCCCCGGCCGCTCCGCCGTCTTCCGCCGCAACGACGACTACTGGGACGGCGCCCCGCACCTCGACGAGATCGAGTTCGTCGTAGCCAACGAGGAGTCCGCCCGCGTCAACGCCCTCCTCGGCGGCCAGGTCGAGTACGCCCACGAGCTCAACCCGACCACCGCCCGCGCCCACGAGGCCGGCGGCCAGATCGACATCGTCCGGCTGCGCAACAGCGCCATGCAGGCGTTCTGCATGAAGACCGACCGGGCACCCTTCGACGACAAGCGGGTCCGCGAGGCCTTCTTCCTCATCGCCGACCGCAAGGAACTCGTCGACGGAGCGCTGTCCGGCGCGGGCGAGGTCGGCAACGACCTGTTCGGCAAGGGCTACGAGTACTACGCCGCCGACCTGCCGCAGCGCGAGCAGGACCTCGACAAGGCCCGCGCCCTGCTGAAGAAGGCCGGCGCCGAGAAGCTGAAGGTCACCCTGGACACCTCGGCCGTCGCCGCCGGTTTCACCGAGGCCGCCGGCATCTTCCGCGACCAGGCCGCCAAGGCCGGCGTCACGATCGACGTGAAGATGGGCAGCAAGGACTCCTACTGGAGCGACATCCTCGACAACGGCACCCTGTGCTGCTACCGCTCCGGCGCCATGCCCATCGAGGCCCACCTCTCCCAGCGCCTGCTCACCGACTCCACCACCAACGCCACCAAGTGGCACCACAAGGACTTCGACGCCCTCTACCAACAGGCCCAGTCCACCCGCGACAAGACCGCCCGCGCCGCCGTCTACGAGCGCATGCAACGCCGTCTGTACACCGAGGGCGGCTTCCTCATCTGGGGCTTCGCGGACTGGATCATCGGAACGGCGCGCACGGTGAAGGGAGTTGAGACGAAGGCTCCGGCAAACACCCTCGACTGGGCCCGCTTCGACAAGGTGTGGCTGGCGTGACGACCCAGTTGGGCGGCAACGCCCCCAAGGGGCGCGGGGCTGTATCGATATGCGGCTCCGCCGCGGGGCGCGACCAGCCACGACGGCGCAGCACTCGCACGACGGCCTACGCCCCCTTCGTCACTAGGCGCCTCCTGCTCGGCGGAGCCCAAACCGTCGGAGTCGTGCTCCTGGTCTTCGCCCTCACGGAAGCCCTCCCGGGCGACGCGGCAGTCGCCCTGGCCGGCGACCAGCCCGACCCCGCCCGCATCGCCGCGATCCGCGAGGCGATGGACCTGGACCGTCCGGCGTACGAGCGGCTGGCCGACTGGGCGACCGGCCTGCTGCACGGCGACTTCGGCACGTCCCTCGCCTCCGGCCGCCCCGTCACCCAGTACATCACCGACGCCTTCGGCCCCACCCTGCTGCTCGCCACGCTCACCCTCGCCCTGCTCGTCCCCCTCGGCTTCGGCCTGGGCGTGCTCGCCGCCCGCCACGAGGGCCGCCTCGTGGACCGGCTGGTCAGCTCGGTCACCCTGGCCGTGTACGCCGTCCCCGAGTTCGCCCTCGGCGTGCTGCTGGTGACGGTCCTCGCCCTGAAACTGGCCTGGCTGCCGCCGACGGCGGTCGGCTACGGCACCGACCTGCTCGGCCATCCGGCGGCACTGGTCCTGCCGGTGCTGGTCCTGCTGTCCCGGCCGGTGTGCTCCCTGTCCCGTCTGGTCCGGGCCGGCATGATCGACGCCCTCGCCTCCCCCTACGCCGCCCACGCCCGCCGCTACGGCGTCCCCGGCGCCCGCGTCCGCTACGCCCACGCCCTGCCGAACGCCCTGGCCCCGGCGGCTCAGCAACTCGCCCGTACCGTCGACTGGTTGCTGTGCGGGGTGATCGTGGTGGAGGCCCTCTTCGTGATCCCGGGCCTGGGCACGGTCCTCCTCAACGCGGTGGCCGAACGGGACGTACCGGTCGTGCAGGGGCTGGCCGTGGTGTTCGGGGTGCTGACGGTGCTGCTCAACCTCGGGGCCGACCTGGTGGCGCACCGGCTGACCCCGCGTGCGGGGGTGGCCGCGTGACGACGTACCACGTGACGACGTACCGCCGCTTCGCGCTCGGCCTCACCGTCGTCGCCGTGCCCCTCGCCCTCGCCCTGCTCGGGCCGCTGTTCGCGGGCGATCCCGGCCCCCGGGCCGTCTCCTTCACCCTCGGCGGCGACCACTGGCTCGGCACCGACTTCGTGGGCCGTGACGTGTGGCACCAGGTCCTGCTGGGCGGCCGTACGGTCGTCCTGACCGCGCTCGCCGCCACCGCGCTCGCGTATCTCGTCGCCGTCCCGGTCGCGCTCGTCAGCGCGCTCACCCGCGTCCGCCGGCTGGAGGAGCTGCTGATGCGGCCGCTGGACGTGCTGCTCGCCGTACCGTCGCTGCTGCTGATCCTGCTCGTGGCCTCCGTCTTCTCGCCCGGCGCCGCCGGGCTCGCGCTGCTCGTGGCGCTGGTGAACGTGCCCGACGCGGCGCGCATCGTGCGGGCGGCGGCGGGGGAGGCCGCGGCACGGCCCGCCGTCGAGGCGCTGCGGATGCAGGGGGAGAGCTGGTGGCGGATCGCCGTCGGCTATGTCGGCCGGTCGGCGCTGCGCACCCTCGCCGCCGACGCCGGGATCCGGCTGACGGGCGTGCTGTACCTGGTGTCGACGGCCGCGTTCCTCGGGGTCGGTGTCGCGCCGGACGCCGCCGACTGGGCGGTCATGGTCGACCGCAACCGCACCGGTCTGATGGTGCAGCCCTGGGCCGTGGTGGTGCCCGCGCTGCTGATCGTGGCGCTGACGATGGGGACGAACCTGCTGTTCGACGCCGCGTTCGCTCCGCGGGTGGTGCCGCGAGTGGCGCCGCCGGAAGTGCCGCGAGGGGGTGTCGGGCGGCTGCGGCCTCGTTGGGGCTGGTCGCGCCGTTCCCCGCGCCCCCAAGGGGGCGCACTGAGGAAAGGAGGGCGACAGCCGTGAGCCGAGGCACTGACACGCCTCTCGTCGAACTGCGTGAACTGCGTGTCGAGATCGACGGACGTGCGATCGTCGACGGCGTCGACCTGCGGGTGCTGCCCGGCAAGGTGACGGCGCTGGTCGGCGCCTCGGGCAGCGGCAAGACGACCACGGGCCTCGCGCTGCTGGGGGAGTACCCGCCGGGGGCGAGCGTGAGCGGTGAGGTGCTGCGGGCAGGGAGTGAGCCCGTGGGCTACATCCCCCAGCATCCCGCCGCCGTCCTCAACCCGGCCCGCCGCGTCCGCGCCCTCCTCGACGACATCGCCCGTCCCCAGGTCCGTCACCTGCCCCGCGCCGAACGCCGCCAGGCGGCTCGCGCACTGGTCCTGCGGGCACTGGAGGACGCCCAACTCCCGGACGCGGAAGCCCTGTTGCGACGCCACCCGCACCAGCTCTCCGGCGGTCAGCAGCAACGTGTCGTCCTCGCCCAGGCCCTGCTGCTCGGCGCCCGTGTCATCGTCGCCGACGAACCCACCACCGGCCAGGACGCGTTGACCAAGAGCCGTATCGTCGAGCAGCTGGCCGCTGTCGCGGCGCGCGGTATCGCGGTCGTCCTGCTCAGCCACGACCTCGACGTGGTCCACGCCCTCGCCGACGAGGTCCTCGTCATGCGCGAGGGCCGGGTCGTGGAGTCGGGCCCGGTGGAACGGCTGTGGACGGCACCGAGGCACGAGTGGACCCGCCGACTGCTCGACGACCGGCGCGCGGCACCGCAGCACGGGACGGCTGTCGGAGCCGGCCGACCAGTCCTGGAAGTACGGGACTTGACCGCCGTACACGACCGTCGAACCGTAGTCCTGCGCGCCTCGGACCTCGCCCTCCACCCGGGCGAGTGCGTGGCCGTCGTCGGCCGTTCCGGCAGCGGCAAGACCACCCTCGCCCGCTGCCTGGCGGGCCTGCACAGCGACCACGACGGCGAGCTCCTGCTCGACGGCACCCCGCTGCCGCGCAGTCTGCGCCATCGCGACCGGTCCCAACTCGCCGCCGTGCAGTACGTCTTCCAGGACGCCCGCGCCGCCTTCGACGAGCACCGGCCCGTGCTGCACCAGGTGGCCCGCACGGCCGTCCGCCTGCGCGGCGCCGACGAGCGGGCCGCCACGGCCGAGGCGTCGGCCACCCTGAACCGCCTCGGCCTGCCCGAGGCTCTGGCCCAGCGCCGCCCCGGCGCGCTATCCGGCGGCGAACTCCAGCGCGCCGCCCTCGCCCGCGCCCTGCTCGCCCGCCCGAGGGTGCTGATCTGCGACGAGGTCACCTCCGGCCTGGACACGGTGACCCGGCGGGGCATCCTCGACGTCCTCGCGGGCCTGGTCGGGGAGGGCGACGACCTCTCCCTCGTCCTGATCACCCACGACCTGGACACCGCGCGACTCGCCCACCGCATCGCCGTACTGGACGCGGGAGAAGTCGTCGAACAGGGGCCGACGCGAAAGGTCCTGACCGACCCCCGGCACCCGTTCACGACCGCACTCATGCGGACCACGGAGCGCCTGGAGACGGGGACCCCGTTGTGAGAGCCGACCTCCGGGCGGTTCGCGGAGGGGACGGGAAGGCCTCGGCGGGTGGCCCGGAGGTCGGCGGTTTCGGGGTGTGCCTCGCCTACGACCTGGTCGGCAGGCGACGGCGGCGCGGCCGGGCGGTGGCCTCGGCGAGCAGGGCGTGGATCTGACGCACCGCCTCCGCCGGATGTGTGGCGGCGGTGGCGAAGGGCAGCCGGACGTCGTGATGGGCGTCCGGCGTCTCCAGCCGGAGCACCAGGCCGTACCGGTCGAGCCGCAGCGGCCGTACGCCGGTCGCGCCGAGTCGCTCCCGGGCCGGGAGCAGCCGGGCGAGCGGGGCCACCGTGTGGGCGTGGGCAGCGTCCAGCCGGGCGAGCATCTCCGCCTCGTGCGTGGCGAGGGGGTCGGGAGAGGCGAGGGCCAGTTCGTCGAGGCCGACGACGGTCGTGCCGTCGTCCTCGGTGAGCACCGCCCGGGCCGCGTTGAACACCAGGGCCTTCGGGCCGAGCGCGGTGAGCCAACCGCCGAGCGTCAGCCGGGTGCGCACCCGTTCGCGTACGACGACGGGGGCCAGGTCGGTGAACTCCACGAGGGCGGCGAGGTCACCGTGCGGCGCCATCGTCAGCTCGGCGGCCAGGTGGCCGTCCGGCGGGTTGTGCAGGAGCAGTCGCCCGGCGGCGTCGACCGTGTGCAGGCCGATCAGCTCGATGCGGTGGCCTTGCGTGGTGACGGTCAGCGAACCGGCCGCCGCCAGCACCGAGCGGGCACGCTCGGCGGGCGACGGCTCAGGGCAGGAGGCAGCAGACACGGGAGGACCCTTCGAGTTAGGTAAGCCTAACCTTAGCTCATGTCGTGTGCCTCCCGCTGGTCACTTCTTGTCGAGGGTGAGCGAACCGCTGTAGTCCGACGTGATCGTCTGGCCGTAGAACGGGTCCTTGCCGGTGGCGCGGGCGATCACCGAGGCCTCGCCCGGCTGGAAGGGCGCGCTGCCCGTGGGCGTGGCCTCGGCGGTCCACGCAACCGGCTCGCCGGGAACGCACGGCACCTGGGTGCGGTACGAGCCGCGGACCGTGCCGCCGTCCACCGTCTGGCTGACCGTGCCGTACGAGTCCACCGTGACGGGCGAGTTGCACGTCACCGTGCCGTGCACGACGGCCTTCCCGCTCCGCTTGTCGGCGGTGCCGGCGGCCGCGACGCCCAGCCCCAGCACGGTCTCGGCGGGAGGCTCCGGATTGTGGACGCGGACTTCACCGCGCAGCGCTTCCGTGGCTCCCGGGCAGTGCTGCTCGAAGGAGGCGTCGAGGTCCTTGACGTATCCGTACGGTCCGAACTCCACGGAGCGAATCGTGAAGGAGCCCTCGGCGAGACAGTCCCGGCCGTTCCCCCGCAGTTCGAGCCGCGGCTCGTCCGGGCTGGGGTTCGCCTTGGCGCCGAGGTAGGTGCCGGGCGTCAGCGACTGGGGCTGACCCCACGGCGCGGCGAGATGCAGCGCCCAGGTGTCGCCGCCCGCGCCGTCGACGAACACGCTGAGGTCGGTCCCCGGGACGCCGTTGGTGCTGTAGCCCTGGACGGTGATGACGTCCTGCGAGTCCGCTCCGTCGGCGTAGGAGTACGACTGTCCGGCGCTGATGTATTCGCCCGCGTCGCCGCTGAAGGCGAAGGTTCCGGTCTCCACGTCGTAGGCCTGTGCCGTGGCACCTCCCAGCAGGCCCGAGAAGACGGCCGTGAGAGCCAGCGTCGTGGCGAGGCCGGTGGCGATGCGGTGGTACGTGCTCCTGCGGGCACGCGTTCTCATAAGTCTCCTAGGTGGTAAGGCGGATGGGGCAGCCAGGACGGATGACGATGTCGAAGCGCGGCGGTTGTACAGCAGGCGACGCCTCGCACGCCAACGCACGGACAAACAGGCCCAAGCGGGCTGCGCCGACGCACGGCGAACCCCGAAGGTTGTACGCGCGCTGTGACTTGCTTGTGTGGGCATCGACACGCCCGTTACCCGTGATGTTCACGAGGCGGCATCCGCTTGACCGGTCAGGAGAGCCGGCACAAGCGCCGCCGGCCGATCGAGCGAAGGGGTGGGGGTCCCATTGAGCCCAGCGGAAAGACCCGGCACGGGCGCCGCGGACATGCGGTCGTGCGCTGCGGAGTTCGTCGCACGCGCGACCGCCCGCCACCGGCTGCCGCTGGACTACTCCGTGGCCAGCCTGCGCGTCGTGGACTTCCTGGTCGACGGGCTGCGCAAGGGCGGCGCCGGGTGGGAACAGGTGCGGGAGACGCTGTTCGGGCTCGGTGCCTACGTCGGTGAGGTGCTGGTGCGCCGTGCGGGCGCGGTGTGGGTGGACTTCGACGCCGACCAGCGCACCTACTTCGGCCAGCCGGTCGGCGTGCGCATGCCGGACGGCCGGATCTGGAACCCGCTCGGCAAGGTCCGCAACCGCTTCGACCTCGGCGGACCCGGCGAATCGCTCCAGACCTTCTATCTGACCCTGCACGGTCGGGGCAGGAGGGCCGTCGCGTGAGAAGGTCCATGGCCGCGACGGCCCTGCTCCTCGCCGCCGCCCTGACCGCCTGCGCGGACTCGTCCGACGACGGACAGCCCGTCGACTCCGCGCGGTCCACCACCCCGAGCCCTCAGGCGGCCCCCGCCGAACCCGAACCCGAGCCCCGTACCGCCGCCGAGTTCCTCGCCCGGGCCGAGGAGGCGATGGCCGGGCCGAAGGGCTGGACGTTCGCGGTGAAGGGCCGTGAAGGCCTGGTGCTCCAGGGCCAGGAGAACGCCGCGACCTACACGGCCACCGTGCGCCGGACCACGGGCGACCCCTGGGCGCTGCACTCCACCGGCGCCACCCTCAGCAAGGGCGTGAGCAAGCCCGAGGAGATCTACGTCGCCGACGGGACGGCTTACGTCAAGAAGGGCACGGCCGGCTGGGAGCACGGTCCCCTCACCGACCCGGAGTTCGCGGACAAGGTCGAGGACCCCCTCGCCGCGCTCGACGCCTTCCGCGGATACGGCGCCGAGGTCACCCTCGCCACACCCGCCGACCGGGTCGAACTGCGCGTGCGTACGGCGACCGCCCCGCTGCCCGGCGTACGGGAGGAGGCCGTCGTGAAGAAGGCCCTGCGCGAACTCGCCCCGACCCTGCGGCAGTTGCGCGCCGCCGACGTCACCACCCCCGAGAGCGGGATCACCGTCGAGAGCGTCGAGGAGACCCTCGTCCTCGACCCCTCGACGTACCGGATCACCGCGCACACCTTCGAGTGCGGCTTCCGCATCCCCTACGACGGGCAGAGCATCCGGTACGAACAGGAGGTCACCGAGCGGACCGAGGGGCCCTACGACGGGACCGTGGCCCGGCCGGACGGGATCGGCTGAGCGAACTCCCGCCGCGGTCCGGCCAGGGCCGCGGTCCGGTCGGTCACGCCGCCGCCCGCGTCCGCTCCGACGCCACCGGGAAGCCCTCCGTACGGAAGACCCGCCGCTCGGCGTCCACCGCGAACACCTCGCAGCCCGCCCGGCCGGCCGCCCACGCGACGCCCTCCGCGCCCATCGCGAACGCGGCGGTCGCCACGGTGTCCGCGACGGTCAGGGAGGACGCCACGACGCTGAGCGAGAGCAGTCCGGTGGCCGGGCGCCCCGTGCGGCCGTCGATGATGTGGTCGCCGCGCTCGTAGCACGCGGACGTCGCAATCGCCCCGTCGGTGAGCTCGGCCACCGTGCACACCTTGTCGGCCTGCTCGGGGTGGCGTACCCCCACCCGCCAGGGCCCGCCGGAGGCGACGACGTCACCACCGGCGTTCAGGACGAAGCGCCGCGCCCCCGCGGCCGTCAGCAGCCCGGCCGCCCGCTGCACCGACCAGCCCTTCACCACCGCGCACGGATCCAGCCCGCGCCCCGGCAGCCGTACGTCGAAGGCGCCGCCGGTGGCGACCCGGTACTCCTCGCACAGGCCCAGCACCTCGTCGAGGTCAGCGCTGACATCCCCGCGCGCGAGCTCGCCCCGGTCCAGCCGGGACACCTCGCTGTCCGCCTTGAACGGGCTGAACCGGGCGTCGACCTCACGCAGCCACGCGAAGACCGCATCGGCCGCCTCCTCGCCGATGTGCTGGTCGTCGACCCGCAGCGAGACCGGGAACCCCATCACCTGCTCGACGCGGTGCACGTCAGGCACCCTTCGCGTCGATGGCGGCCTGCAACGACTCCCGGTAGCCGTCGCTGGTGATCGTGGCGCCGGAGACCGTGTCGATGTCCGCGCTCTGCGCGTCGAGGGTCTCGGCGATCAGCTTCGGGACCGCCGCCGTGGTCTGCGGGTGGTTCGGCTGCTGGAGCATCTTCACCGAGGCGATCTTGTCGCCCTCGAAGGTCACCTGGACCTGCACGGGGCCCTTGTCGGTGTTCACCGTCGGGCCGTCGACCGGCTGCGCCTGTGCGGCGGCGGACGCCGAGGGGGACGCGGAGGAGGAGGCCGCTGCCTTCGCGTTCGCGTCGATGGCGGCCTGGAGGGACTCCTTGTAGCCGTCGCTGGTGATGGTGGCGCCGGAGACGGCGTCGATGTCCGTGCTCTGGGCTTCCAGGGTCTCGGCGATCAGCTTCGGGACCGCCGCCGTGGTCTGCGGGTGGTTCGGCTGCTGGAGCATCTTCACAGCCGTGATCCTGGAGCCCTGGAAGGTCACCTCGACCTGTACCGGGCCCTTCTCGGTCTGCACGGTCGAGCCCTTCACGACCGTGTTCCCGGATCCGGCCGCCGCCGAGGGCGTCGAGGCCGACGTGGCGGACTCCGTGGTGGCGGTGCCGAGGGACGGCTCGTAGCGCCAGACCGGGATCAGGCCCACGGCGCTCAGGACCAGGACAGGTATTGCTCGCTTCACGATGTCTTTCCCGTCCCTCTCAGCCGGCCAGGCTGAAGCGCTCGAAGTGGACCTGCTGCTTGGGCACGCCCAGCTCGCGCAGGCTGCCGATCAACGCGTTCATCATGGGCGGCGGTCCGCACAGGAACACGTCCCGGTCGGTGATGTCGGGCACCAGCCGCGCCAGCTCCGCCGGGGCCAGCTTGTCGGGGGCCGGCGGCCCGGTCACCAGGTGCAGCTCGGCGCCCTTGGCGTGCGCGAGCTCCACCAGCTCGCCGTAGAGGACCGCGTCCCGGTCCGTGGCGACCCGGTAGATCACGACCGCGTGGCCGTGCAGCTCCTCCAGCAGCGCCCGGATGGGCGTGACGCCCACGCCGCCCGCGATCAGCACGGCCTCCGGCCGGGTGCGGTGCATCGTGGTGAAGGCGCCGTAGGGGCCCTCGGCGAAGACGCGCGTGCCGACCTTCAGATGCCTCAGGCCCGCCGAGCCGGCGCCGGCCGCCTTGGCGGTGAGCCGCAGCTGGTTGCCGTCGGGCGCCGCCGACAGGGAGAACGGGTTGGCCTGCCACCAGCGGTCCTTCGTCAGGAACCGCCACAGGAAGAACTGGCCGGCACGGGCCGGGAGCTTGTCCAGGTCACGGCCGGTGACGTAGACGGAGACCACGTTGTCGGACTCGGCGACCACGGCGGAGACACGCAGCTGGTGGCGCTGGTTCCGCCACAGCGGCAGGACGAGCCGGCCGACGAACACCGAGGCCAGGGCGACGCCCCACACTCCGTACCAGTACGCCGTGGCGACCGGGGACGAGGTGAAGGACGTACCGACCGCGACCTGGTGCGTGAACGCCAGGACCACCGCGACGTAGGTGTACAGGTGGATGAAGTGCCACGTCTCGTACGCCAGCCTGCGGCGCGCGAACCGGGCCGAGACCACGCCGATCACGATGATGATCCCCAGCGCGACGACGGCGCGCAGCACGCCCTCGACCGTCTCGGCGAGGTCGATCAGCTGGTTCACCGGGTCCAGCGAGGACGACTCGGCGTAGCCGAAGGTGATGAACACGGCGTGTGCGAGGAGGGCCCACAGCACGCTGAAGCCGGTCCAGCGGTGCCAGGAGGTCAGCCGGTCCATGCCGATCCGGCGGTCGAGCCAGGGCAGCCGGGCCACCAGCAGCAGCTGGAAGGCCATCAGGAGCGCGCCGAACAGGCCGGTGAGGCGGCCGAGCACGATGAGGGTGTTCGAGGCGAAGCCGGCGGCGAAGAAGAAGTAGAGGACCACGGCCACGTTCGCGGCGAGCAGGGCGTACAAGCCCGTGCGGGCGACCACCCTGGGGCGTATCGCCGTGGGGGGCGCAGGGGGCGATTGGACGGTCGTCGTCACGGCGACAGCTCCTTGATCTCGTCTGTGGATACCGAGCTTGTCCGGCCGCAGCTGTCAAAAAGCTGTCGTAGATCTTTCAAGTGTTTATCGATGTGGTCGCGGTGTCCGACCCGCACCCGATGAGCGGCGTCCGGTGCCGCACTATGAACGGGTGGAGAAAGTACGCCTACTGGTCGTGGACGACGACCCGCCGATCGCCGACCTCGTCGCGACGGTCGCCCGCTACGAGGGCTGGCAGGCGATCACCGCGAACTCCGGCGAGGAGGCGCTGCGGCTGGCCGCCGAGTTCCATCCGGACATCGTGGTGCTGGATCTGATGCTGCCCGACGTGGACGGATTCGGCGTCCTGGACCGGCTGCGCGGCGCCGGGACGATGGTGCCCGTGGTGTTCCTCACCGCCCGCGACGGGGTCGCCGACCGGGTGGCCGGACTGACCCGGGGCGGCGACGACTACCTGGTCAAACCGTTCGCGGTGGAGGAGCTGATGGCCCGGCTGCGGACCGTGCTGCGGCGCAGCGCCGGGCCCGGCTTCCAGCGTTCCGTCCTTCGGGTGGCCGACCTGATGATGGACGAGGACACCCGCGAGGTGCGCCGCGGCGACAAACTGCTCACGCTCACGCCGACCGAGTACGAGGTGCTGCGCTACCTGATGCGCAAGTCACCGACCGTGCTCACCAAGGCGCAGATCCTCGACCACGTGTGGGAGTACGGCTTCGGCGGCCGCTCCAACGTCGTCGAGCTGGTCGTCAGCCGGCTGCGCCGCAAGCTCGACGACACCGGCACCCCGCTGATCCACACCGTGCGGGGCTTCGGGTACGTGATCCGGCAGGCGGCCGAGTGATCGGGCGGCTGCGGCGGACCTACCGCGGGATGCGGCTCGGCACCCGGCTGGCCCTGGGCCTCGGCGTGCTGTCCCTGGTCGTCTTCGGCGTCGTCGGCACGGCCCTGACCACGTACATGCGCGACTACCTGTCGGCCCAGCTGGACACCCAGCTCGCGCAGGGCCAGGTCGCCCAGTCCAAGAGCATCGCGGACTACGGCACGCTGACCGGCAAGAAGTACTACAGCTGGTTCTACGCCGTGTACGACGTGGGCGACGGCAAGCCCGAGCTGCGCAGGCCCGAGGACCCCGCCGACCTGCCGGAGGACGTCGACGACTTCACCGCGCTCGCCGCGGCGCAGAGCACCGCGCACACGGAGCTCCTGCGCACCGAGCACCTGCGGGGCAAGGGCGAGTACCGGCTGCGCGCGTGCGAGGTCGAGCCCGGTGTGGTGCTGGTCAGCGCCGCGCCCATGGACGACATCGAGGACACCGTGGGCCGGCTGATCGCCATCCAGGCGGTCACCTTCGGCCTGGCGCTGATGACCCTCGTGGTGGTCGGCCGGGGCATGCTGCGGCGCGGACTGAAGCCGCTGAGCGACATGGCGCACACCGCCCGCGGGATCACCTCGCACGATCTGACGGACTCGGCGCGACTGCCGGTGCGGCACGACAAGCGCAGCGGCGGCCCCGAGGTCGAGGAGCTGCGCACCGCCTTCAACACCATGCTGGAGCACATCGACGACTCCCTCGCGGTGCGCGCGGAGGCGGAACAGCGGCTGCGCCGCTTCGTGGCGGACGCCTCGCACGAGCTGCGTACCCCGCTGATGTCGGTACGGGGCTACGCCGACCTCTTCCAGTACGCGGCCGCCAACGCCCCCGAGGAACGGGACAGGCACCTGGCCCGGCTGCGCGCCGAGGCCGCCCGCATGGGCTTCCTCCTCGACGACCTGCTGCTGCTCGCGCGCCTGGACGCCGCCGAGGTGGAGACACCGCTGCGGCTGCGGGAGGCGGACCTGGTGGAACTCGTCGAACAGGCGGCGGACGCGTTCCGGGTCACCCACGCCGGCCACCCGCTGACGGTGGCTCCCGGCCCCGGTTCCCTGAAGCTGGTCCTGGACGCCCAGCGCATCCGCCAGGTCCTGGACAACCTGCTCACCAACGCGGCGATGCACACCCCGGCCGGCACCCGGGTCTCGGTGGCGGTGTCGATGACGAACGGCGCGGCTCAGGTCCGGATCGCCGACGCCGGCCCCGGCATCCCGCCCGCCGACCGGGCCCGGGTCTTCGACCGCTTCTACCGCGTCGACAAGGCCCGCAGCCGCGACCGGGGCGGCAGCGGCCTGGGGCTGGCGGTCGCCCAGTCACTGGTGCGGGCCCACGGCGGCCGGATCGAGCTGACCAGCGAGCCGGGGGCGACGGTGTTCACGGTGACGATCCCGCTGACCGGCGCGGCTCCTCCGGGCCACGAAGCCGCAACACAACACGTCTAGACTCTCTCAACGGCCCGGAGCCCGTGGTCGGAAGCGGGCGAAAACTGTCAAACCCGAAGGGTATTCGGCGTTTTGATACGCATAGACTCAGTCACCAAGCGATACCCGGACGGCACGGTGGCGGTCGACCGGCTCTCGTTGGAGATACCCGACCGCTCGATCACCGTACTCGTGGGCCCTTCGGGCTGCGGGAAGACGACCACCCTGCGGATGATCAACCGGATGGTCGAGCCCAGTGAGGGCACCATCCTCATCGACGGCGTCGACAGCCGGCAGCAGCCGGTCAACACGCTGCGCCGGTCCATGGGATACGTCATCCAGAACGCCGGTCTCTTCCAGCACCGCACGATCCTCGACAACATCGCCACCGTGCCCCGCATGCTCGGCTGGGGCAAGGAGAAGTCCCGGTCCCGGGCACGGGAGCTGATGGAGCGGGTGGGCCTCGACGCGACGCTCGCCAAGCGGTACCCGTACCAGCTCTCCGGCGGCCAGCAGCAGCGCGTCGGCGTGGCGCGGGCGCTCGCCGCGGATCCTCCGGTGCTGCTGATGGACGAGCCGTTCTCGGCCGTCGACCCGGTGGTGCGCAAGGGACTCCAGGACGAACTCCTGCGCATCCAGGAGGAGTTGGGCAAGACCATCGTCTTCGTCACCCATGACATCGACGAGGCCGTCAAGCTCGGCACGATGGTCGCCGTGATGCGCACGGGCGGCAAGCTCGCCCAGTTCGCCCCGCCCGCCGAGCTGCTCTCCCGGCCGGCCGACGCGTTCGTGGAGGACTTCCTCGGCGCCGACCGCGGCATCCGGCGGCTGTCCTTCTTCCCGTCGGCGGGCCTGGACCTGCTGACCGCCCCGATCGTGGCCGTGGACGCCACCGCCGAGCAGATCACCGCGGCCGGCGCCGCCGACACCCCGTATCTCCTCGTCACCGACGCCGACGGCAGGCCCCTCGGCTGGAGCGAGCCGCGGGACCTCACCGCCGGGGAGATCACGGCCGACCGGCTCCTGCCCTACGGGCGCCCGTTCGTCGCCGTCACCGACTCGCTGCGGGCCGCCCTCGACTGCGCCGTGCTCTCGCCCACCGGTTGGGCCGTCGCCGTGGACACCTCGGGCCGGGCCACCGGCGTCGTCCCGCAGCAGGCCATCGGCGAGGCCATCCGGGGCGCGCACGCACAGACCGCTGCGGACGAGGCGCGGGACGCGGAGCCCGACGAGGACGGCAAGGCCCAGAAGGTCGCGCCATGAGCGAACTCTTCGACCTGCCAAGCGACCTCCAGAACAGCTACTTCGGACTGGTCGCCCTGCATCTGCGCGAGGCCCTGATCCCGGTCCTCGTCGGGCTGCTCGTCGCCCTGCCCGTCGCCCAGCTGTGTGTGCGGCTGCGCTGGCTGTACGCGCCCGTGCTGTGGGTGACGACCGTGCTGTACGCGATTCCGTCGCTCGCCTTCTTCGTCATCCTCATCGACTACACCGGCCTCAGCGAGCTCACGGTGATGATCCCGCTGGCCGTCTACAGCCTGGTGGTGCTCGTCCCGGCGATCGTGGACGGCGTGCGGTCGGTGCCGCAGGAGACACTGGCCGCCGCCACCGCCATGGGCTTCGGGCCCGTACGGCGCTATGTCCAGGTGCAGTTGCCGATCGCGGCGCCCGCGATCATCGCCGGACTGCGGGTGGCGTCCGTGTCGAGCGTCTCCCTGGTCAGCGTCGGCATGCTGATCGGCAACGAGGGCGCCCTCGGCAACCTGCTCAACAGCGGCCTGACCTACAACCAGCCCCGCCTGATCTGGCTCTCCGTCGTGGGCACGGCCGTCCTCGCCTTGCTCGTCGACGCCGCGCTGATCGGCCTCCGTGTCCTGCTGACCCCCTGGATGCCGCGCGCCACCCGCAAGAACGACGCCCGCACGCTCGCCGTGAAGGAGGCCGCCCGGTGAACGTCCTGAACTTCATCAACTCCTTCTTCAGCGACAACGCCCACTGGCAGGGCTACGACGGCATCCCGACCCGCGTCGGCGAGCACATCCAGTACACGCTGATGGCCCTCGGCATCGCCGCCGCCGTCGGCCTGCCCGTCGGCCTGCTCACCGGCCACACCGGGCGCGGCGGCAACACGCTCGCCCTCATCGCCACCTCGGCCCGGGCGCTGCCCAGCTTCGGCCTGATGGTGCTGATGTTCATCCTGCTGGGCCTGGGCATGGCCCCCGTGATGATCCCGCTGGTCGTACTCGCCATCCCGCCCATCCTCGTCACCACCTACGAGGCGATGCGCTCCGTCGACCCCGCACCGGTGGACGCCGCCCGCGGCATGGGCATGGCCGAGACCGCGGTCCTCTTCCGCGTCGAACTCCCCGTCGCCCTCCCCCTGATCCTCAGCGGCCTGCGCTCGGCGGCCATCCAGATCGTCTCCACGGCCACCATCGCCGCCTACGTCAGCTTCGGCGGCCTCGGCCGCTACATCATCGACGGCCTCTACCAGCGCAACTACGAGAAGGTCGTCGGCGGCGCGACCCTGGTCGCCGCCATGGCGTTGACGACGCTGGGGCTGTTCTGGGCGGTGGGGCGGCTCGCGGTGTCACCGGGGGTGCGCAGGCGCTCCGCTGGTGGTGCCGCGGGGTAGTGCCGCGATGTGCAGTCGTGCGTCTGCGGCGTCGTCGTGGCTGGTCGCGCAGTTCCCCGCGCCCCTTTGGGCGTTTGCGTCATTCCCCGGTACGAGTCAACGCCAGTTCCAGTACGACGAGCAGGGCGTCCCGGACTGAGGCGCGCTCACGGGCGTCGAACACGACGACCGGGACGCCATCGGTGACGTCAAGGGCCCAGCGCAGCTCCTCCAGCGTGTGCTCGACCTTGCCGTCGAAGGCGTTGGCGGCCACCGCGAAGGGGATGCCCCGGTGCTCGAAGTAGTCGACGGCGGCGTAGCAGTCGTCGAGGCGCCGGGTGTCGACGATGACGAGCCCGCCGACCGCGCCCTCGACGATGTCGTCCCACATGAACCCGAACCGCTCCTGTCCGGGCGTGCCGAACAGATACAGCTTCAGGGTCGGGTCGATGGTGAGGCAGCCGAAGTCCATGGCCACGGTCGTCGTGGTCTTGCGCGGAGTGTGGGTGAGGTCGTCCACGCCCGCCGCGACCTCCGTGATGGCGGCCTCGGTGGTCAGCGGCTCGATCTCGGAGATCGAACCCACGGCGGTGGTCTTGCCCACGCCGAAGCCGCCCGCGATCACCATCTTGACCGGCAGCGGCGGTCGTACGGTGGCCGGTTCAGTCGTCGTCATGGAGTGACCCCTCGTGAGTCGGGGATGGCACGCAGGCCCTCGATGACCCTGCGCAGTACGGATGCGTCGTGGACGACGCCGGAGTCGGGCACGTGCACCGTCAACTGCCCCGCGGCGCGCAGGTCCTCGGCGAGGACCCGCACCACGTTGAGGTGCAGCCGCAACCGGGCCGCGATCTCCGCGATGGACTGCGGCAACCGGCAGACGGCGACGATGTCGTGCCGTTCGAAGGCCAGCCGGTCGAGCGCGTCGATGCCCTCGGTGGTGGCGACCACCTGGGTCTCGACGGGCATCGACCGGCCGTCGGCGTCGGCCGCCACCCGCCCGGCGGTCACCAGGAACGGCCGCACGGAGGGGGCGGGCCCGACCGGGTCCGGCTGCCCCTTGGGGCCGGGCTCCGGACCGGCCGGGTCCGGTGGTGGGGTGCCGTCCGCCATGGCGGTGTCCGTCCTCCTCGGCGTCAGCGGGTGGAAGCGGCGCCGACGCTGTTCTTCAGCTCCAGCACGAGCTGCGGACTGAGGGAGGATCCGGCGCGGTTGGCGAACACGGTCATCTCGTAGGCGATGTTGCCCAGCTTGGCCTCCTTGTCGGTGACCACGCCGAGCACGGCGCCGCTGCCGATCGCGGAGACCAGGACGTGGCCGCCCTCCAGGTCGATGATGACCTTGTTGAGGCCGCCGAGGCCGTAGTTGCCGGAGGCGCCGGCGGCCAGGCTGGTGATGCCGGAGACGATCGCGGCGAGCCGCTCGGAGTCGGCGTGCTCACGCAGTTCGGACACGGCGATGAGCAGACCGTCCGAGGAGACGGCGATGGCGTCCACCACGCCGGCCGTCTCCTTCGCGAAGCGATTCAGCAGCCAGGTGAAGTCGGCTGCGGCGGCCTGAAGTTCGGCCGGTGTGGAGCCTCCCACCGGGGTGCCACCTGTCGACGTGCTCACTGCTCCGCTCCTTCCGGGGAGTCGATCTGGTCCTGCTCATGGGGGGTTGTGGTCGTGACGGGGGCGGGGTGTTCCCCGGTGTCGCCGGACCGGCTGTCGCGGTGCGCGCGCTCCACGGCGGCCTCGAACTCGTCGAGCGAGGCACGTACGGCCTCCGCGTCGAGCGTCCGCGCCTCCTGCGGCAGCGCCGACCGCCGCTCGGGCGCCTCGGCGGTCGTCCGCAGGGTCGCGCCGCGGACGCGGCGACGCAGCGGGCGGGTCGCGGCGAGGGCCGGTTCCGGCTGGTCGGCCCGTGCGTGGTCGACGGGCGGCGCCTCCTCGCGGTGCGAGACACGGCGGGGCAGCGGCCGCGGAGCGTCACCGTCCGTCCCTACGGCATCCGCCGGCATCGTGGCCGAGGGCCGGGGCCCGGCGGCGGGGGCCGAAGGCTCGTTGGCGGCCGGTGTCTTGACGGCCGGCGGCGTGACGGCGGGCGGCGTCGCGGCGGCGACCTTCGCCAGGGCCGCCGTGGCGGCGGACCCCGTCGTGCTCCCCGTCACCAGCAGCGACGACGGCACCGTCACCTCGGCCGTCACACCGCCGCCCGGCGTCCGCGACAGCGTGACCGTGATCTCCCAGCGGCGCGCCAGGGTGCCGACCACGAACAGGCCGAGGACCTTCGTCGGTACGAGGTCGAGTCGCTCACGGCGGATCAGCCGCGCGTTCTCCTCGTCGAGGCGTTCGGGCGTCATGCCGAGGCCGTGGTCGGTGACGACGATCACCGCGTCGTCGCCGGCGGTCGCCACGCTCACCTCGACCGGGCTGTCCTCCGGCGAGAACGACACCGCGTTCTCCAGCAGTTCGGCCACCATCAGCGTCAGGTCGCCGATGACCTCCGGCTCCACCACGGCCTCGGTCCGCGCCCGCAGCTCCACGCGCCGGTAGCCCTCGATCTGGCCGAGCGCGGCGCGGACGACGGTGGTGAGCGGGCTGGGACCGGAGTCGAGGACCGCCTCGTGGATGCCGGCGAGCAGCATCAGGCTGTCGGCGTTGCGGCGCAACCGGACCGCGATGTGGTCGATGGAGTAGAGCCGCTCCAGCAGCGCGGGATCCGTCTCGCCCCGCTCCACCGCGTCGATCAGGGACAGCTGACGTGAGGTCAGGTTGCTGACCCGGCGGCCCACGTTGCCGAACATCTCCGCGACGTTGCGCCGGCTGAGCACCTGCCGCTCCAGCAGCGCGGCGGCGATCGTCTGCACCTGGTTGAAGGTCTCGGCGAGTTCGCCGATCTCGTCGCGGGCGGTGACCGGCACCGCACCCAGCCGGGGCGGACCGTCGTCCTCGGCGTCGTCGTCGGCCACCCGGGCCAGCTCGCGCTCGGCGACCTCGGCGACCTGCCGTGCCGCGCTCGTGAGGGCCTGCACCGGGCGGACCACCGAACGGCGGACCACCATGGCCAGGACCAGCCACACGGCGAAGCCGAACAGGGCGAGTCCCAGCAGCAGGAGCGCGCGCCACGCCGCGGTGTCGGAGGCGCTCTCCGCCTCGTCGGCGATCTCGCCGATGAGCGAGGTGGTGATCGCCAGCCGGGTCCTGGCCTGGTCGCGGTAGGCGCCGTAGGAGTCGAGCGCCTCGGCGAGCGACGCGCGGATCTCGGCGGGCGAGCCGGCCTGCACCGCGCCCGGGTCGATCTGCAGCTCGGAGTACTGCCGGCTGATGGTGGTCTGGGCGCTGGTGTACCTGATCCCTTCGAGGGTGTCGGCCTGCGTCTCGGTGGCGAACCGGGCGAATCGTTCGGCCTGGTGGGTGTACTCGTCGTAGGCGCCGATCGCGCCGATGAACTCGATCAGGGCGTTGGAGTCACCGGTCGACGCGGAGAACACGCCGGTCTCGAAGGCGCTGTGGGCGGCGCCCGCGCGCAGCAGCGAGTCCAGCTTGCTGCCGGTGAAGGAGGTCGCGAGATCGGTGTTGCGGTCCAGGCCGAGGCCGTCGATCAGCCCCTGGGCGGCGTGGGTGTAGGCGGGGTCGATGTTGCTGGCGGGCAGATAGCCCTGCTCGACCGTGTCACGCAGGCTGCTCAGGCCCTCGACCCCGCGCAGGGCCTGGGCCTCGGTCTGCGGCAGCCGCTCACCGAAGGCGTCGCGCACCCGCCGCACCTGGGAGTCCACCCTGGACTGCGCCGTGCGGTAGGCGGCGGACGAGGGTTCGTCGCCCTGGGCGGCTTCGTGCCGTACGGAGAGCAGGATCGCCTGCTGGTGCTCGGCGGCCAGCCGGTCCACGAGGGTCGCGACCTCGACGCTCTCCCGCACCAGTCGGGCGGCGTCCGCGGCGTCGCGCGACTGCGCGGTCTGGTCGGCGATGAGATAGGCGAGCAGGGCCGCGACCACCGTCAGCGGCACCCCGACCAGGAGGTTGAGCTTGCGCCGGAACGGCCGGCGGTCGGCGAAGCCACGTATACGACGCGGACGGGGCACGCCCGCTTCCCCAGTGGCCACCCTGCCTCCTTCGTGGGCGTCACACGGCGCGCGAAGGGTCGCACATGACCGGTGCTGATCGAGTATGAAACGGCTTTCTGCCGGGGACGGTACCGCCCCTGGATCTCCGTGACCGGAACTGTACGTCAAGAATCCATTACGACCCCGGGCGCCCCAACCGTCCCTCCTTCACATCGGAGCGCAACTGCCCGTTACCGTCCGATTTTTGAGGCCAATCGGTGACCTGACCGCACTTGACTGACCGAGAACCGGCTGGATTGGATCAGTGGAAGAGCTCTCCCAACCCCCTGAATCCGGAACGGGAATCGTGACTTTCACCGCCACACGCAGCAGGTCCTTCAGGAACCATCCCGGCGCGGCCGCCGTCGCGCTCGCCGCCACGGCGGCGCTGCTGGCGGGATGTTCCTCCTCCGACGACAAGTCCGACCCGCTCGCCGGGGACAAGCCGAGCGGCGACACCGTCGTCGTCGGCTCGAACAACTTCCCCGAGAGCACCCTGCTCGCCGACATCTACGGCGAGGCGCTCAAGGCCAAGGGCATCGAGGTCGAGTACCAGCCCAACATCGGCAGCCGTGAGGTGACCTACGGTCAGCTCCGCAACGGCTCCGTCACCGTCCTGCCCGAGTAC
Organism: Streptomyces muensis; assembly: GCF_021474425.1. Classification (GTDB taxonomy): domain Bacteria; phylum Actinomycetota; class Actinomycetes; order Streptomycetales; family Streptomycetaceae; genus Streptomyces; species Streptomyces muensis. The sequence goes on from NZ_JAKEIP010000062.1 coordinate 27,382, forward strand.
AACGGCTCGCTGCTGGCCTACCTCGACCCGAAGGCGGAGCAGGAGTCCTCCGAGGCCGTGAACGCCGCGGTGAAGGCCAAGCTGGACGCGAAGCTGACGCTGCTGGAGTCCTCGCCCGCCGAGGACAAGGACTCCGTCGCCCTCAACACCGAGACTGCGAAGAAGTACGACCTGACCTCGGACTCCACCCTCGAGGACCTCAAGGACATCGCTCCGGACCTGGTGATCGGCGGCTCGCCCGAGTTCCAGACCCGCCAGCAGGGTCTGAAGGGCCTTCAGTCCGAGTACGGCCTGGAGTTCAAGTCCTTCAAGGCACTGGACGCGGGCGGCCCGCTGACCCGGGCGGCGCTGGCGAAGAACACCGTGCAGGCCGCGGACATCTTCACCACCGACCCGAGCATCACCAAGGAGGGCTTCGTCGTCCTGAAGGACCCGAAGAACCTCTTCGGCTTCGCCAACGTGACTCCGCTGGTCCACAAGAGCGGCCTCTCCCAGGAGGGCGTGGACGCGCTGAACGCGGTCTCCGCCAAGCTGGACACCAAGACCCTGCTCGACCTGGACTCCCAGGTGCAGCTGGAGAACAAGGACCCGCTGGACGTCGCCAAGGCCTGGCTGAAGTCGGCCGGTCTGGACTGACGCACGGCGGTCTCGGCAGGCCACAGCGGGGTTGTGACGGTCTCTCGTCACAACCCCGCTGTGCTGTCGCTCAGTAGCCGACGTAGAAGGTGGCGTCCTGGCGTTCGGTGGTCGTGGACACCGGGTCGATGCGCAGGGCGTAGTCGGAGTGCCTGATGTAGCGGGTCGGGTTGTTGTACGAGCGGAACGACGCCCAGGAGGCGTCCGCGAGGCCGGCCGTGCGGTGGAAGGTGGCGTCCTGGGCGAACGTCGACGTGCCGTCGTTCTCGTCGAGGCGCAGGGCGTAGTTGTAGTGCCGCAGATAGCGGGCCGGGTAGTTGACCGACTGGAAGGAGACGCCGGAGGCGTCGGCGAGCCCCGGCACCAGCTTCCACTGCGAGTCGGGGAACGGGTCGAAGGGGTACTCGTCGATCCGGCCGGCGAAGCCGCTGTGGCGGACGTAGCGCGCCGGGTAGTTGTAGGACTTCAGCCGGTTCCAGGCGGGGGCGCCCCACTTGGCGATCAGGTTGTTGTACTCGGTCGACGTGATCGGATGGATGCCGCAGTGCTTGGAGTTGAGCGGCTGCGTGTAGAGCTTCTGGTCAAGGGCCGTCCAGGTGCCGGCGGCCAGGTTGCTCGTCTGCCAGACGTAGAAGACGCCGTTGGGTGTGTAGGTGTCTCCCCAGAGGTACCAGGTGTTCGACGTCAGGGACTTGACGACCTCCGGCGCCTCGGTGCCGCCGTGGTTCACGGCCGTGCTGAACGCGGTGAAGCTGCCCGGGTTCAGGCTCGTCGAGCGGGCGCCGACCAGGGTGCCGTTCCGCTTGAAGTACAGGTAGTTGACGCCGTTCACACCGATGGTGAGGTTGCCGTCGATGACGTCGTAGCCGGGGTCGAAGAAGACCTGGGGGCTGGTCGTCGTACGGAAGTCTGTCGTGTAGCTGACCATGATGACGTTGTGGCCGCTGCTGTTCACCGACGAATAGAGGATGCCGTACTGGCCGCGTGAGGCGTCCCAGAACGCCTCCGGCGCCCAGCTGTGGGTGCCCGTCATGTCGTGCAGCTTCAGCAGCCGGTAGCCGGTGAAGGTGCGCAGGTCGGTGGAGTCCCAGACGTGGATGTAGACGCTGTTGCGGGTCCAGTCCGTGCCGCTGAGGTCGGTCGCGATGACGACGAACGTGCCGTCCTGCTTGCGCAGCAGGAACGGGTCGCGCAGGCCCTTGGCGCCGAGGGTGGGGGTGGCGACCGGGTTGTTCTGGTTGAGCGGCGTCCAGCGCAGACCGTCGGTGCTGACGGCGAGGTGGAGGTTGTAGTCCGCCTCCAGCATGGTGTTGGACTCGGTGAAGTAGACCATCGCGTACGCCGAGTCGGCGGCGTGGGCGGTCCCGGCGCCGAGGGTCAGCGCGCCGGTCGCGGCCAGCGGGACGGTGGCGGCCATGCCGAGGACCTGTCTGCGGGAGGGGTGCGTCATTGCGGCTCTCCAGAGGGGGTGCGGGGGGCTTGCGTCACGGCTCAATGGTCCGATATATCGAACGGAGTTCGGTTGATCGACCAGAAAGTAGGAGAGAGTCGAGGGCACGTCAATCACATGGTCGTCCTTGGCGGATTTCCGCCACCCGGACCCCACCGCCCATGGCTCAGCCCGCCTCGCGGGCGTCCGCGATCAACTGGTCGATCAGGGCGATCAGTACGTCACGGCTCGACTCGCGCTCCCGCGCGTCGCACAGCAGCACCCGGACGTGCTCCGGGAGCGCCAGGGCGTCCCTGATCTCCTCGGCCGGGTAGGGGTGCGCGCCGTAGAAGCCGTTGACGCCGACGACGAACGGGATGCCCCGGCGCTCGAAGAAGTCGATCGCGGCGAAGCTGGACTCGGGCCGGCGGACGTCCACCAGGACCACGGCTCCGAGCGCGCCGATCGCCAGGTCGTTCCACATGAACCAGAACCGCTGCTGCCCGGGCGTACCGAACAGATACAGCACCAGCTCCCGGCTGATGGTGATCCGGCCGAAGTCCAGGGCCACGGTGGTGGCCCGCTTCTCCTCGATGCCGTTGAGGTCGTCGATGCCAAGACCCGCGGCGGTCAGCGGCTCCTCGGTGCGCAGCGGGGCGATCTCGCTGACCGACCCGACCATCGTGGTCTTGCCGACGCCGAAGCCGCCGGCGATGAGTATCTTGACCGTGTCGGGCGGCGCGACCGCCTCCAGGGTGGGGTCAGAGCCGGCCAAGGCCGTCCCTCACTTTCTGCAGCAGGTCCAGATCCTGGGTGCGGGGGGTGACGAGGTGCGGCGGGTGCGCGGTGATCAGACCCGCCTCCAGCAGATCGCAGAGCATGATGGCGACCACGCTCACCGGAAGGTCGAGACGGGCCGCGAGCTCCGCCACCGCGATCGGCCGGGCGCAGTACCGCAGGATCCGCGTCTGCTCCGGCTGCGGACGCGGCGCCCGCTCCGGCGGCGGATCCACCGCCGTCACCGTCGTGATCAGGGTGAAGTCGGAGCGGCTGGGCCGGGTCCGGCCGCCGGTCAGCGTGAAGGGACGTACCAGCCGGCCCGCCGAATCGTCTGGGCCCACCTCACGCGCCAGGGCCGACATGGGCCCGCGGTGCCGCCGACAGATGCTCGCCGATCTTCTTCACCAGCATGTTCATCTGGTACGCCACCACACCGACGTCCGCGCCCTGGTTGGTGAGCACGACGAGATGGGCGCCCGGCCCGGCCGAGGTCAGGATCAGATAGCTGTTGGCCATCTCGATCAGCGCCTGCCGCACCGGCCCGCCTCTGAAGTCCAGACTGACGCCCTTGCTGAGGCTCATCAGCCCGGACGCCGTCGCCGCCAGCCGCTCGGCGTCGTCACGCAGGAACCCGGTGGACTTGCTCACCACCAGACCGTCCTCGGAGAGCACGACGGCGTGGTTGACGTCGGCGACCCGCTCCACGAGTCCGGTGAGCAACTGGTCGAGCTGGGTGTCCGTGGCTGGGGTGGGGCGTGTCATGGCGATGTCCTTCATGAACGGTCGGCGGGCGGAGCGCAGGACGTGGAGGAGGCGGAACGGGCCGAGCCGGCCGCGGACGGCCCCTCGTCGGCACCGTCCTCACGCGCCCCCCGAGTGGCCGGGACCCGCTGGTCCTCGTCCTTGGGCGCGTGCGGGGCCTCATGGTCGCTTTCGTCGCGAGCCTGGAACGTCCCCCGCTGGAAACAGGCGAGGGAGGAAGCGGCGCGTTCGGCGGTGAAGTCGTCGGGGTGGTCCTCCTCTTCGGTCGACGGGGTCTCCTCCCGCAGTTCGGCGGCCAGGCTGGTCTGCGGCACCCGCCGGGGGAGGGGGGACAGGCCGTCACGGGCCGCGGGCGCGGCGGCGGTCCGCTCGGGCGCGGTGCGGGCCGGGACGACCGGGCGGGACTCCCGTACGGGCTCCTCCGGTTCGGCGGCCCCCGCGTGCTCCACCTCGTCGCGGTCCGGGGCGGCCACGTCGCGCACCACGACCTCGTGCGGAATCAGCACGATCGCCGTCGTGCCGCCGTACGGCGAGGGGCGCAGGGTGACCGCGATGCCGTGCCGCTGGGCGAGCCGCGCGATCACGAACATGCCGAGCCGCAGGTCGTCGGCGAGGGCCACCACGTCGAACTGCGGGGGCTCGGCCAACTGGGCGTTGAACGAGGCGTAGTCCTCCTCGGACAGCCCGAGGCCACGGTCCTCGACCTCCACGGCCAGCCCCTTGGCCACCATCGAGGCCCGCACCCCGACCGGCGCGGGCGCGGGGGAGTACAGGGTGGCGTTCTCGATCAGCTCGGCCAGCAGATGGATGACGTCCGCCACCGCGGGCGGCGCCAGATGCACCTCCTCCTCGGTGTGCACCTCCACCCGCTGGTACTCGGCGACCTCGCCGACGGCACTGCGCAGGATGTCGATCAGCGCGACCGGCTCGCTCCAGCTGCGGCCCGGGCGCTCACCGCTGATGATGACGAGGTTCTCCTCGTAGCGGCGCAACTGGCTGGCGGTGGAGTCCAGTTCGTACAGGCCCTTGAGGACCTCGGGGTCCTGGTGCGCGCGCTCCAGCGCGTCCAGCTTGGTGAGCTGGAGGTTGACCAGGTTCTGGCTCTGCCGGGCGATGCCCAGGATCACCTTCTGGAAGCCGCGCCGGGTGTCGGCCAGTTCGACGGCGGTGTGCACGGCGGTGCGCTGCGCGGTGTTGAACGCCTTGGCCACCTGCCCGAGTTCGTCATGGCCGTAGTCCAGCGGCGGGGTCGCCAGCTCCACGTCGACCGTCTCGCCCCGCTCCAGCCGGGCCACCACGTCCGGCAGCCGCTCCTGCGCCAGACCGAGGGTCGCCTCACGCAGACCCCGCAGCCGCCGCGACAGCGAGCGGGTGATCCGCCAGGACATCCACACGCACAGCAGCAGCGCGACCAGACCGCCCGCGCTCAGCGACGCCGCCTTGATCAGCAGACCGCGCGCCTCGTCGCCGCTGCGCTGCAGCAGGGCGGTCGTCTGCTGCCGGATCAGCACCTCGTACTCGTCGGAGACCTTGACCAGCGCGGCCCGCCACTCCTTCTGCGCGTCCGGTACCGCGATGTCCCCCTCGGCACCCGCCGCCGCGCGGGCCGCCAGGACCCGGTTCTCGACCTTCTCCAGGGTCCGCCACTGCGCACTGCCCAGGATCCGCTCGGTCTCCGCCTTCGCGTTCCCGGTGAGCGAGGGAAGGATCTGGTCGCTGACGAGCCACCGCCGCGTGTTCACCAGCTCGGCGAACTCGGTCCACGCCTTCTCGTCCATCTTCTTCGACGGCGAGGCCAGCGTCAGCAGCGCGTCCTCCCGGGAGACCAGCTCGGCCGCGTGCTCCAGCGAGACGAGCGGGCCGGCCTGCGAGGTCAGGTCGCCGTCGTCGACCTGGGAGAGCTCCTGGAAGGCGTGGATCTGGTCGTCGATGACCGACGTGTACTGGCCGAGCGCCTGGACGGCGGGGATGTCGGTGGGGTTGTCCACCTGCCCCCGGTAGTACTCCAGGCTGCTCACGGACGCCACGACCGAGTACAGCCGGTCCTTGACCCGCGACGGCGCCTGCTGGATCGCGTCCGACTGGGCCAGCAGCTTGGTGACCGCCTTGTCGGTCCGGGCGCGCTGGGCTTCCAGCGCGGTGCGCGCCTCCTCCTGCCGCGAGGCCAGCCATACGGCCGAGAGGCTGCGCTCCCGCTGCAGGGCGAGCGTGGCCTCGGTGCCCATGGCCCCGGTCGACCTGCTCAGCCCGGTCTGCGAGCGCAGCCGCAGCCCCTCCGAGAACATCTGGATCGTCGTCACGCTCCAGACGGCGGCGAGCGTGACGCTGGGCACCAGCGCGAGCAGGATCAGGGAGAGACGGATGGAGCCGAGGCGGCGCCGGGGACCTGTCCGTGGAGACATTGTCGTCCTAGGGCGATCAGCGGAGGGCGGGAGCGGAAGGGGGACGAGCGCTGGGGGTGGCCGCGTGTCCGATACGTCACAGGGGGTGCGCTGGATGCTATCCGCACAAGTGAGCGTACGCGTCACGCCTGACCGAATCTTTGGCGACACCGTCGGGGGAACTGTCCGGTCAGCGGGTTCCGTTGGCGGCGAGCCGGGCGACCGAGGCGACGTTCGCCTTGGTGACGAACGCCGGCCCGGTGAGGACGGGTGCCTCGCCGCCGCCGAGTGTGTTGCCGTTGGTGCGGTAGAGCCAGAGCGAGTCCACCGCGAGATAGCCCTGGAGATACGGCTGCTGGTCCACGGCGAACTGCACATCGCCGTCCTGGACCGCCTGGGCCATGTCCTTGTTGAGGTCGAAGGTCGCGACATGGGCCTTGCTGTCCGCCTCCCGGGCCGACTTCACCGCGGCCAGCGCGAACTGGGCGCCGTTCGTGACGACCTCGTCGAAGCTCGGGTCCTGGGAGAGCCGCGCCGCGACGGTGGCGGTCACCGCGTCCATGTCGGTGCCGTCCACATAGAGGTTCTCGGTCTCGCCGCCGAACGCCTTCTTCACACCCGCACAGCGCGCCTCCAGGGCGACGTTGCCGCGCTCGTGGATGACGCACAGGGCGTGCTTGGCCCTGAGGTCGTCCAGCTTGTCGCCGACGGCCCGGCCCGCGACGCTGTCGTCCTGGCCGAAGTAGCCGAGCAGGCCGGCCGACTGCCATTCGTCTATACCAGAGTTGAGACCGACCACGGGTATGCCCGCCGCCCGCGCCTCGGCGACCGGAGCGGCCATCGCCGTCGGCTTGGCCAGGGTCACCGCGATGCCGTCGACCTTCTGCCGGATCGCGTCCCGCATCAACTCGGCCTGGCCCGCGGGTTCGGAGTCGTTCGCGTAGGTCAGCTCGATGTCGTCCTTGGCGGCCGCCGCCCGGGCGCCCTTCTGCACCAGCTCCCAGAAGGCGTCCCCCTCGCCTCCATGAGTGATGAGGGCGACTTTCAGGCGTGCGGTGCCCGCCGCGTCCGCGCCCGACGCGTCGTCGGTCGCGCCGACGGCGGAGCAGCCGGCCAGCAGCAGACAGGCCGCGGCCGTGACGACCGCGGTGCGAGTGAAGGCAAAGGAGGGGGGTGGGGTCTTCATGAGGGTGCGGCACCTCGCTGTGCGGCCGAGCCGGAGGAACGAACGAGAGCACGGCCGGGGTCGAACGGGGAGGTCGCCGACCTGGTGAACTCTCGCTGTGGCGGAGCCAATCGCGTGTGACCACCGGTAGTCAAGTGTGCAACCACGCGGTGTGAGTCGTTGCTGCCACATCGTGATGCACCCCTGGCGGGAGCCCGGACCGACGCGTTTGCAAACATACCCGGTCCGCCCTCAACGCGACTTGCGCGCGACCGCCCCGTACATCGCGACGTCCTCGTCCCGGACCACCTCGGTGCCCGTGCCGTCCGGACGCCACTTGTGGACCTGGACGATGCCCGGCTCGACAAGGTCCAGACCGGTGAAGAACTCCTCGGCCTCGCTACGGCTGCGCAGCCGCATCGGCATCCCCCGGGCCGCGTACTCCCGGGCGACCCGCCCCACCTCGTCCCGCGCGAAGTCGGCCGTGCCGATGGACATCGCCAGGTAACTGCCCACCGGCAACGGTTCGAGCAACCGCCGCACCATGCCCACGGCGTCGTCCTCGTCCAGCATGAAGTGCACGATGGCGATGACGGCGAGCGCGACCGGCTCCCCGAGATCGAGGGTCGCGCGAAACGCGGGGGCGCCGAGAATGCCGGCCGGGTCACGCATATCACCTTGCACATACGCGGTCCTGCCCTGCCCCTCACCTCCCAACAACCCCTGACTGAGCGCAAGTACCAGCGGATCGTTGTCGACATACACAACCCGCGCCCCGGGCGCGACCGACTGGGCGATCTCATGAATATTCGGCGAGGTCGGCACCCCGGTCCCCACATCCAGAACCTGCCGCACCCCCGCCTCTTCGACGAGATACCGCACAGCCCGATTCATGAAGTCCCGATTGGCCCGCATATGAACAGGCAGAGCGGGCCATTCCCGAACCATGGCATCGCCCGCCTCCCGATCAGCGGGGTAATGGTCCTTGCCACCGAGGATGTAGTCATAGATACGAGCGGAATGGGCGGTCCCGGCATCAATGGGGTCGACGGACATGAGGCCTCCGGAGACTGGACATCGAACCGTGGCCAGTCTGCCAACTGACCGAGAGCGCTGGGAAGTTGACCTGCGCTCAGGCGGGCTCCCCGGCCTCCTGGCCAACCGTCGCAGGGACCCCCTCGTTCCGCCGAAGCCGCCGGCGGCGCCGCCGGACCCGAGGCTCCTGATCCGGAAGCCACCCAAATGCAAGGCAACTCCCCACGACCCCGAGCAGCAGTCCCACAAAGAACCCGCCCAGATTCGACGTGAGCCAGGTGCCGAGCGCCACCAGAACCCCGGTGATCGAATAGAAGAGCCGCTGCGCGGGATTGAAAAGGATCAGCAGACCGAGCAGCACCATGAGCGTCGGCAGCAGATACCCGGCCAGCCCCTGCATGCCGGCATGGAGCATGACCTTGACGGACGCCTTCATGGTGAGCAGAACCTCCGCCCCGCCCAGCGCGAGCAACACCCCGCCCCAGAACGGCCGGTCGGCCCGCCACTGACGGAAGGCCGACCGAAAACCCGTACGCGGACTCATCAGCAACCCGTGCTGCTGAAACGGAGTTTCAGCCCCGGAAGCTTGAAGACACCTGCGGTCGTCGCATAGTTGGTCTGCCGCAGATTGGCGATCCGCACGGTGTCCGCCTGCTGACTGAAGACACCGATCGGCCCCTTCACCCCGGCCTTGGTCAACGTACTCGCATCGTTGCCGATCTCGATGTTGTTGAACGCGGCGTCACCCGACAGCTCGGTCGAGTCGGTGGTCAGATCGCTCGCACTCACCTTCTCCGCCCCACCGCCCGCGGTGATGAGCAGGTTCGTCCCACCGAGATCCACGCTCTGGCACAGCTTCGTGAGCGTCGCGTTCTTGATCGCGGACGTGACGACCAGCACCTGCCCACCGGTGTCCCCCGCGTTGGGACTGCCCGGCGCCATCTCGTCGAGCCCGCCGAACTGCTCGAACCCGGTCCCGTTGAGCTCGGTCGCGGTGACGGTGAAGGGCATGCCGGAGATCGCGAACTGCACGCCCAGCGCCCCTTCGGCGGTGAGCACCGCGAGGGTGCCGGCGACGAGGGTGGCCGGCACCGCCATCACGGCGGCTCGGCGTGCCCGGACCCGCCCGCGTCTCGCGGGACCGTCGGGGGATTCGGACACCTCTGACACGGAACCGCTTTCCGGGTTCTCGGGGGTGTTGGCCATAACTGCTCCCAGGTGCATGAAAGTGCGGGTAGGGCATCAGCGGCACGTTGTCCTGGCGCGGACAGCGCCCACGGCGCACGCCCCTCGCAACTCCCGGCGGACGCAAGGGCTTTCTCGTACTCCGCAGTAGCCAAGCCGGGAAGTTACCGGTGGTTACACCTGAGGGTCAAGGCAGTTGTGCAAAAAGAGTGTTGATTATGTGCCGCCTGTGAGCGATGCGGCCCCGGGGCTCGCGAAAAGTTGCTCACGCGGCATCAACTCCCCCTTGAATGCTTGACGTTGAACGACCCTCAGGTCTACAACTCTCCCTGGCTCCCCCCTGGATCCGTGGCGCCGGATCCGCCGCCGCGTGGCCTCTGCCCGCGTTCCCGGACCTGATGTCCTTCACATTCCGCGAGATCACTCCACGGCGCCGTCACGGTCGCTTCCCCCCTCGGTCCGTGCCGGACGCCCCCCGCCCGGTCCGGCCGGAGCCCTCCCCAGGGTCTCCGGCCGGCCACCGGCCGGGCTGCCGTTGCCGGTCCGTGACGTACGGCTATGGCGCCAGGGCCCGCCAAGGGCAGCCCGGCCG
>NZ_JAKEIP010000063.1 GCF_021474425.1 Streptomyces muensis
TTCCCGCCCCTCCCGCCGCGTCCTCGCATCCTCCCATCCGGGTGCGGGCGGGTCCGAGCGCCGGCCCGCGGACCCACTGTCAGTGGCTCCCACTACTGTGACGGCCACTTGATCGAACGATCACCGGCCGGGGGGCCGGCGAAGGGGAGGGGCCGTGCGGCGCTGGGAGTTTGTCGGAGACGGTTCGGCGAAGTTCTGGGAGGCACAGGCCGAGGGGGCCGTCGTCACCGTGCGCTACGGACGGGTCGGCACCGAGGGTCGTACGCAGGTCAAGGAGCTGGAGTCGGCCCAGCTGGCCGAGCAGTATCTGGCGAAGGCGGTCGCGGAGAAGGAGCGCAAGGGGTATCGGGCGGTCGAGGCGGCGGCGGCCGCTCCGGTCGGGGACGTGGAGGCCGGCTCGGACGAGGAAGCCGTCCTGCCCGACGAGGACACCTTCGTGCTGCCCGCCGCGTGGCGGCGGCTGGCGTACCCGCGGCGTGGCGGGGTGCGGCGGACCGTCGGTGAACCGCGCCCCGAGGCCGAGGAGTTGGTGACGCGCCGGCTGAAGGAGGAGGCGGACTGGGTCGAGCAGATGCTCACCGCGCCGAAGAGCGATCCACGGATCGTCGAGGCCACCCGCGCCCACCTGGCCGGCACACCCGATCCGCTGGGCGCGGCCGCGCTGGCGGCGGTGACGATGCACTACCAGTTGCCCGACGGCGTCTTCGTGGACGCCTGGGTCCGCGCGCACGGCCTGCCGTTCGCCGCGCGGGCGGTGGTGGAGTACTTCGACGTCGAGCCGCACTGGATGCAGTACGGCGGGCGCCGGGAGGACCCCTGGCTCGGGCTGCGCGCGGGCACCACCTCCGACGGCGGCCACTGGGCCCGGCCCAAGTTCGCCGACCGGCTGCGTTCGCTGCTGAGCGTGGCCGACGAGGACACCTACCGGCTCGCCGTCGCCGCGCTGGCGCAGTGCCGGGACGGGGCGCGGCGGCGCGTCGTCGTGTCGTATCTGGTGCCCGGCGAGCGGGAGTGGGTCGCCGAGAGCTGCGCGGACGCGGCCACGGTCGACGAGGCGCTGCGGGCGATGCTGCTGTGCTCGCTCGACTCCCCTGCTCAGCTGGAGCAGTTCGGCGGCAGGTTCGACGTCGGCTGGAACGGCTGGACGATGCCGCTGGTGGCGACGCTCGCCGAGGGCGTCGGCAAGGACTTCGCCCCCGTCCTGGAGAAGGGCATCGACGTGGCCTACGGCTCCGACCGGGTGAAGGCCTTCGCGGGCGCCCTGGTGGAGCTGCCGACGGACGACGCCTTCGGGGTGCTCCTCGCCCGCGTCGAGAACAAGCACGTCCGCCCGAACCTGCTGGAGGCGATGCGGCGCTACCCCGTCCGCGCCCTGCGGCTGCTGGGGAAGGCGGCGCTCGGATCTGCCAAGTACGCCTCGATGGCCGAGCAGTTGCTCGCGGCGCACGTACGGACCCTTCCGAAGCTGACCGCCGCCGTGCTGCCCGACCTGCCCGACGATGTCGCCGCCCTCGTCGAGCCTCTGCTCGGCAACCGGGGCCGGGTGGCCGACGCCCCCGTCGAGGCGCTGCCCGCGCTGCTGGTCAGCCCGCCGTGGACGAGGAAGCGCACCGCGCGCAAGGCCCGCGTCGCGACCGGGACACCGGTGGTGCCGCGGCCGCGGGTCGGCTGGCGGACCGGCGAGCGGGAACAGTGGGCCGGCACCACGTCCTGGTACGCCAGGTGGCGCGAGCGCTACAGCTGGTCCAAGGAGATCGAACTGCTCCAGCAGGGCGGCCAGTTGAAGGACGTCCGGGACGTCCGGCTGTTCGTCGTCGGCCCCGAGGACGTCGTTCGGCCGCTGCTGGCCGATTGCGCCCCCGAGGACTACTGGGACGGGGAGGCCTCGCTCAAGCCCGTCGCCGCCAGGCACGAGGTGCACGCCCTGCCGCTGCTGCTGCGCGCCGCCGCCCGGCACCCCTCCACCCTGGGGACGCTCGTCCTGCCGTATCTGAGTACCGAGGTCGCCGCTCTGGTGGGCGACTGGCTGGCCCGGCTGAAGTCGGCCGACGCCACGGCCCGCGCGTGGCTGACGCGGCACGGGACGGCCGCGGCCCCCTACCTCGTCCCGCACGCGGTGGGCAAGCCGGGCACGGTGCGGCGGGGCGCCGAGCAGGCGCTGCGGCTGCTGGCGGACGCCCATGGCGGGGCGGCGGTACTGGAGGCGGCTGCCGCGAGCGAGCCGGAAGCCGTGGGCATCGTCGAGGAGTTGCTGTCCGCCGACCCGCTGGAGAGTGCCCTTCCGGCGCGGATGCCGGCCGTCGGCGCCTGGGCCGAGCCCGCGCTGCTGCCGCAGATCCTGCTGAAGGACGGCGGCGGCGCACTGCCCGCCGACGCGGTACGGCACGCGGTCACCCTGCTGGCGCTGTCCAAGCCCGGCGAGGTCTATCCGGGCCTCGACGTGCTGACCGGGCACTGCACGGCCGATTCCCTCGCCGCCTTCGCCTGGGGTGTGTTCGAGCAGTGGCGGCTCGCCGGGATGCCCCCGAAGGAGAGCTGGGCGCTGCACGCGCTGGGCTGGCTCGGGGACGACGAGACCGTACGGCGGCTGACGCCCGTGCTGCGCGCGTGGCCCGGTGAGGGGGCGCACCATCGCGCCGTGGAAGGGCTGAACGTCCTCGCCTCGATCGGCACCGACGTGGCGCTGCTGCATCTGCACGGCATCGCCCAGCGGGTGCCGTTCAAGGCGTTGAAGGTCCGCGCCCAGGAGAAGATCGCCGAGGTCGCGGAGGGGCTGGGCCTCACGGCCGAGCAGCTCGGCGACCGGCTGGTCCCCGACTTCGGCCTGGACGCCGACGGCAGCACGGTCATCGACTACGGCACCCGGCGGTTCACCGTCGGCTTCGACGAGCAGCTGCGGCCGTATGTGCGGGACGCCGACGGCAAGCCCCGCAAGGCCCTGCCCGCCCCGGCCGCCAAGGACGACCCGGAGCTCGCGCCGGCCGAGCGCAAGCGGTTCGCCGCGCTGAAGAAGGACGTGCGGACCGTCGCCGCCGACCAGGTGCGGCGGCTGGAGGCGGCGATGGTCGCCGGGCGGTCCTGGACGGCGGCGGAGTTCCAGGAGCTGTTCGTGGCGCATCCGTTGCTGTGGCATCTGGTGCGGCGCCTGGTCTGGCTCGGCGAGGCGGACGGGGAGGTGACGGCGTTCCGGGTGGCGGAGGACCGTACGTTCGCGGACGTGGGCGACGACGAGCTGACGCTGCCCGAGGGCGCGAGTGTCCGCCTGGCGCATCCGCTGCACCTGGGTGACGATCTCGGCGCCTGGTCGGAGCTCTTCGCCGACTACGAGATCCTGCAGCCGTTCCCGCAGTTGGGCCGGGCCGTGCACGCCCTCACCGAGGAGGAGGCCACGAGCCGCCGGCTGGCCCGGTTCGAGGGGGCCACGGTGCCGGTGGGCAAGCTGCTCGGCCTGACCAAGCGCGGCTGGGAGCGGGGCGAGCCGCAGGACGCGGGCGTGGAGTGCTGGTTCTACCGGCGCATCGAGGAGGGCCGCTACCTGGTGATCGACCTCGACCCCGGCATCGCCGTGGGCATGGTCGACGAACTCGGCGACCAGACCTTCAAGACCGTGGGCCTGGACAACCGCCCGGACGGCTGGTGGAACAGCCGCGACAGCGGGCTGCGCTTCGCCGGCCTGGACCCGGTCATGGCCTCCGAACTGCTCGCCGATCTCACCGAGGTGACCGCGAAATGACCGAAGTGACGGAAGTGACCATCGCCGAGGAGCAGTTGCAGCGCCCGCCCGCCGAGGTCCGCTACGCCGACGAGCTCGCCGCCCTGCGCGCGGCCGACGGCGATCCGCGCCCGCCGGGCTGGCAGCTCAGCCTGCGCGCCGCGCGCCGCTTCGTCGTCGGCGACGAACAGGCCGGCATCAGCCGCAAGTTCGTCGGCAACGTCTCGCTGGTGGAGCGGGCCCTGGTGACGCTGGCCACGAACCGCGGGCTGATGCTCGTCGGCGAGCCGGGCACCGCGAAGTCGCTGCTGTCCGAGCTGATCGCGGCGGCCGTCAGCGGCGGCTCCGAGCTCACCGTGCAGGGCGGCGCGGCCACCACCGAGGACCAGATCAAGTACTCCTGGAACTACGCGCTGCTGGTCTCCGAGGGCCCGTCCTCCCGCTCCCTGGTGCCCGCGCCGATGCTGCGCGGCATGGCCGAGGGCCGGATCGTGCGCTTCGAGGAGATCACCCGCTGCCCGCTGGAGGTGCAGGACTGTCTGCTGTCGCTGCTGTCCGACCGGGTCATCGCCGTCCCCGAGCTGGACGGCCCGCAGGGCATGGTCTTCGCCCGGCAGGGCTTCAACGTCATCGCCACCGCCAACACCCGCGACCGGGGCGTCAACGAGATGAGCGCCGCCCTCAAGCGCCGCTTCAACTTCGAGACGGTCTTCCCGATCCCCGACTTCGACACCGAGCTGGCGCTGGTCGAGGCCGAGGCCACGGCGTTGCTGCGGCAGTCCGGGGTGGCGGCGGCGCCGCGCCGGGACGTGCTGGAGGTCCTGGTCGGCACCTTCCGTGAACTGCGGGGCACGGCCGGGCGGGGCGAGCGGATGTCGGCGGTGATGAGCACCGCCGAGGCCGTGTCGGTCGCGCACGCGGTGGGGGTGCGCGGCTGGTTCCTGCGCGGTGAGCCGGGCGGCGCTGCCGACGTGGTGGCGAGCCTGGCGGGCACGGCCGCCAAGGACAGCCCGGAGGACCTGGCGCGGCTGCGGCGGTTCCTGGAGCAGGACGTGCCACGACGCAAGGGCGCGCAGTGGCAGGCCCTGCACGACGCGCGGCATCTGCTGGCGGACTGATGCCGGGCACATCCACGGCCGTCGACGTGCCGCCGCGCGCCGCCGGGTCCGCCGTCTTCCTCGGCGTACGGCACCACTCGCCCGCGTGCGCGCGGCTGGTCGGCCGGGCGATCGAGGAACTGCGGCCCGCGTACGTCCTGGTGGAGGGCCCCGCCGACATGAACGACCGGCTGGGCGAGCTGCTGCTCGGGCACCGGCTGCCGGTCGCCGTGTTCAGCCACTACCGGGACGACACGCGTGTAGCGACCTCCTGGGCGCCGCTGTGCGACTACTCGCCGGAGTGGATCGCCCTGCGGGAGGGCCACGCCTCGGGCGCGGAGGTCCGCTTCATCGACCTGCCGTCCTGGCATCCGGCGTTCGCCGAGCGCGCCGACCGGCACACCAACCGCTACGCGGACGCCGAGGCCAGGTACGCGCGGGCGACGGAGCGGCTCTGCGCGCAGTTCGCCGTGGACTCGGTGGACGCGCTGTGGGACGGGTTGTTCGAGGTCACGGACGGCGTGGACGGCACGGAGGGCGCCGACGAGCTGCGGGCCCGCCTTGACGCCTACTTCGAGCTCGTGCGCGGGGACGCGGAGGCCGACCCCGGGGACCGTGCGCGCGAGGAGTACATGGCGTCCTGGGTGCGCGCGGCCGTGGCCCGGTCCGGAGAGCGGCCCGTGCTGGTGGTGACCGGCGGCTTCCATCAACCGGCGCTGCGCGCGCTGTCCGCGCGGGGCGACGGCACCGCCGGTGCGCCGTCCTGGCCCGAGGTCCCCGCGCCGCCCGAGGGCGCGGTCGGCGGCAGCTTCCTGGTGCCGTACTCCTTCCGGCAGTTGGACGCCTTCGCCGGCTACCAGTCGGGCATGCCCTCGCCGGGCTACTACCAGCGGCTGTGGGAGGGCGGGGCGCACGCCGCCGCGCAGGGCCTGCTGCGCTCCGTCGCCGAGCGGCTGCGCACGCGCGGAATCCCGGTCTCCACGGCCGACCTGATCGCCGCGCGCGGCCTGGCGCAGGGGCTCGCGCTGATGCGGGGCCACGCGTACGAGACCCGGGTGGACGTTCTGGACGGTCTCGCCGGGGCGCTGATCAGCGACGACCTGGAGCAGCCGCTGCCGTGGACGGGACGGGACACGCTCGGGGCCGGCACCCATCCCG
Organism: Streptomyces muensis; assembly: GCF_021474425.1. GTDB lineage: Bacteria > Actinomycetota > Actinomycetes > Streptomycetales > Streptomycetaceae > Streptomyces > Streptomyces muensis. The sequence continues at coordinate 5,968 of NZ_JAKEIP010000063.1, forward strand.
TCGTCGTGGAGATGATCGCCGCCTGCGCCGGTGACACCGAGGGCCGGCTGCACCCGGACACCCCGCTGCCTCCGCTGGTGCACGACGTCGCCGAGCAGCTGGCCCGGCTGGGCCTGGCCGACCCGGACGGCCCGGTCACGCTCGACCTGACCGAAGCGGACGGTCTGACGCGCAGCCAGGTCCTGCATCGGCTGCGGGTGCTGGGCGTTCCCGGGTTCACCCGGGTCTCGGGTCCGTCCGACGGCGCCGACCCGGTGTTCACCGAGCGGTGGGAGCCCGGCCCGGCGAGCGGACGTGAGGCGGGGCTCATCGAGGCGGGCGCGTACGGGGCGCGGCTGGACGAGGCGGCCTCGACGGTGCTCGGTGAGCGGGCACGCGCGGCGGGTACGGAGGCGGGGTCGCTCGCCGGGCTGCTGTTCGACGCGGTGCTGTGCGGCGTCGGACCCCTGTGCGACGAGCTGCTGGAGGCACTCGCCGCGCAGGTCGGCCAGGTTTCCGAACTCGGGCCGCTCGGCGAGGTGTTGACGGCCGCGCTGGGGCTGTGGCGGCACGACCGGGTGTTCGGGGTGGCACGCGGCCGGCTGCTGGGCGCTGTCGTCGGAGGCGCCACCGACCGGGTGTTCTGGCTGGCGGAGGGGCTGCACGGCGGGCCCGGCGTGGACTTCGCCCGGTTGCGGGCACTGGCGGCCGCCCGGGACGCGCTGCTGCACGCCCCGCGGTTGCCGTCGGTCACCCGGGAGGCCGCCGCCCTGGCCGCCGCCCGGATCGGCCGCGACCGGCGTGCCCCCGCCGACCTGCGCGGCGCCGCCTTCGGCCTGCGCTGGGCGCTGGGCGTCCCCGACGACCCGGCGACGGCCGTACAGGCACTCGCCACCACCACCGCGTCCGACGCCCTCGGGGACTGGCTGGCCGGCCTGTTCGCGCTGGCCCGTGAGGAGGTCACCGCCGAGGTGACGGCCGACGGGGAGCCCCTCATCGACGTACTGGACGGTGTCGTCTCCGCGATGACCGAGGACGACTTCCTCACCGGCCTGCCCGCGCTGCGCCAGGCCTTCGCCTTCTTCCCGCCCCGCGAACGCGAACGCGTCGCCGAGCGCCTGCTCCAGCGGCGCGGCAGGCACGGCTCGGCACGCTCCCTGCTGCGTACGACCGCCGATCCGCTGCTGCTGGCCCGCGCCCGAGCCCTGGAGGAGAACGTGGCCCGACTGCTCGACCGGCACGGCCTGGGGGCGGTGCGATGAACTCCCCGGCTCCCGAGGGGACGCCGGCGGCCGCCGACCCGTCCCTCGAACGGTGGCGTCTGATCCTCGGCTCCCCCGCCGAACGCCACACCGGCCCTCCGCACGGCTCGGCCGCCGCCCGTGACGCCGCGCTCGACTGGCTCTACGGCCGTGACGAGGACCTGCGCCGCCGCGGGGTGCGCCGGGGCGGGTCGGCCGGCTCCCGGGAGGGCGGCAGCGGGCCGTCACAGCTCACCGCCGTGGACTGGCTCGACGACATCCACAAGCTGTTCCCGAAGGAGACGGTGGAACGGCTGGAGCGGGACGCCGTCGAACAGTACGGCATCCACGAGATCGTCACCGACCCGGACGTCCTCGCCCGCGTCGAGCCCAGCCAGACCCTGCTGCGCGCCGTCCTGCGCACCAAGCACCTGATGAACCCCGACGTGCTGACGGCGGCACGACGGATCGTCGAGACCGTCGTACGGCAGCTGATGGAGCGTCTGCGCCCGGAGGTCCGCCGCGCCTTCACCGGCTCCCGCTCGCGCCGCCCCAGCCGTCTCCCGCTGGCCCGCGACTTCGACTTCCGGACCACCGTCCGCGCCAACCTCGCCCACTACCAGCCCGAGGAACGCCGGATCCTCATCCAGCGCCCGCACTTCCACGCGCGCACCAGCCGCCGCCTGGAGCAGTGGCAACTCGTGCTGCTGGTCGACCAGTCGGGCTCCATGGCCGGCTCGGTGATCCACTCCGCCGTCACCGCCGCCTGTCTGTGGGGCCTGCCGGGGCTGAAGACGCACCTGGTCGCCTTCGACACCCAGGTGGTGGACCTGACGTCCGAGGTGACCGATCCGGTGGAGCTGCTGATGGGGGTGCAGCTCGGCGGCGGCACCGACATCGCCCGGGCCGTCGACTACGGGGCCTCGCTGGTCGAGAACCCCCGGCGCACGATCGTCGCCCTGATCTCCGACTTCTACGAGGGCGGCGACCCGTTCCGGCTGGTGCGCACCGTGCGCCGGCTGGTCGAGCAGGGGACGACCGTGCTCTGCCTGGCCGCCCTCGACGAGGCCGCCGATCCCGTCTACGACCGTGACCTGGCCGGGCGGCTGGCGCGGGTCGGCGCCCCGGTGGGCGCGATGACGCCGGGACGGCTCGCCGAGTTCGTCGCCGAGATGATCGGCCGGGGAGGGCACACGGGGCAGGGACCCGGAGGGCAGGGGCAGTGAGGACGCAAACCGTGACCATCCGCGCCGATCTGCTGGCCCTGACGCCGCAGACGCTCGCCTCCCTCGCCAACCGGGGCCTGGTCAAGCGCGCCGAGAAGGACCTGGCGGCAGGCGCCGGGCCGGCGGTGACCGTCGGCGACGACGGCACCGTACGGGGACGCTTCCCGGACGGCACCGAGGCGGCTCTTGCGCCGGGGCTCGGCCTGGACGCGGCGGACTGCGGCTGCGGGGCGACGGGGGTGTGCCGCCACCGCATCGGTCTGGTGCTCGCTTACCAGCGCACCGCCGCCGAGGGCGCGGACACAGGCGAGGGCGCGGACACGGACGCCGGGGTGGATGACTCGCCGGCCGCCGCGAGCAGGTTCGTCGACTGGTCCCCGGCCGAGTTCGACGACGAGGCGCTGGCCGCCGCGCTGGGCCGGCCGGCCCTGACCGCCGCGCGGCGCGTCAAGGAGCGCGGCTACCTCGCCCGGCTGCACCGTCCCACCGCCGCCGACCCGGAGCCCCGCGTCGAACTGCCCACCTGCACCGTCCGTTTCCCGGTCCCGCACGAGCTGGGCTACGCCCTCACCGACGCGTCCGCCGCGCTGCGGGGCGAGGTCGTGGCCCTGGCCGTCTGGGCGTTCCGGGCCGGGGAAGCCGAGCGGTCGACGGAGGTGAGCGTCGGTGGCCGTACGGCCGCGACGGAGCGCGCGGACACGGCCCTGCGCACCGCCCTGGCCCTCGCCGACGACCTCCTTCTGGACGGCGTGCAGCAGGCGGGGCCGGTGTTCGCCGGCTCCCTCGCGCGCGCCCAGGAGTCGCTGACCGCGGCCTCGCTGCACTGGCCGGCCGGGGCGGTGGCCGAGTTGCGGGAGCAGCTCGACGCGTACACCGCGCGCGGCACGCGCTACGCGGCGGAGCGGTACGCCCTGCTGCTGACCGAGCTCCATGCCCGGCACCGTGCCTCAGGACGGGATCCGGTCGGGGTGCTCGGCACCAAGGAGGCACCGCAGACGCCGCTGCGGCGGGTGCGGCTGGTGGCGCTGGGCTGCCGGGTCGGGGGCAGTGCGGGTGACCGGGTCGCCGAGACGTACTTCGCGCACGCGGAGGCCGGGATCGTGCTGGTGCTGCGCAGACGCTGGGAGGTGGCGGAGGGTCAGTCCCTGACCGGGCACGAGCTGTCGGCCCGTCGGCTGCTCGGCTCCCCGCTGCGCACGCTCGCCACGGCGAACGTGGTGAGCGAGCACACCTCGCGGGCCGCCGACCGGACCGTCACCATCTCCCGGGGCCGTGTCGCCGCCACCAGCGTCACTCCGCTCGGCTCGGCCTGGCGTGAGCTGCCCGGCAGTCTGCTGCTCGCCGACGCCGGAGCTCATCTGCGGGCTGCGGGCGAGCGGCCGCCCCGGCTGATCCGTCCGCGCGTCGAGGCGGAGTCGGTGCGGGTGGTGCGGGTGTCGGCCGTGGAGTCGATCGGCTACGACCCCGCCGCGCAGCGACTGGAGGCGGTCGTACGGGACCCCGCGGGCAGCGAGATCCTCGTGCGCGCCGACCACAACCCCCTGTGCCCCGGCGCCCTGGACGCGCTCGCCGCCGCGCTCGGCGAGGCGGAGGTCCACTGCGTCAGCGGCATGCTGCACCGCGCCCACGGCAGGATCGTGCTGGAGCCGCTGGCCGTGCTGACCGCGACCGGCGTGACCGTCCCCGACCTCGCCCCCGGTGACGGCGACACCACGCTCGCCATGGCCCCGTCCCGGCCGTCCGACCCGGTCACGGCGGCCCTGGAGTCGGCGCTCACCGCCCTGTCCGAGGCCGCCCACCACGGTCTGCGCCGGCTGACCGCGCCGGCCCGCACCCGGCTGACCGACAGCGCCACCGCACTGCGGCGCACCGGCCTGCACACCGCCGCCGACCTGATACGCGCCCTGGACACGGCCCTTGCGCGCGACGGCGCGACGGCTGCCGTCCCGGCGTGGGTCGACGCCCAGATCCAGCTGGCGGTGAGCCTGGAACTGCATCAGGAGGGCACCGGCGAGATCCAGGGGTCAGCCTGACTCCTGCCAGCTGTGCGGTGCGCGAAAGCCCGGGGTGCGTTCCAGACGGCGCCAGCCCGCGGGGCCGTCGGGGCAGTGCTCGTCTGCGGGGTCGGGCCGGGTGGCGGCGCGGGCCAGGAGGACCGCGGTGAGGGCCGCGATCTCCTCGGCGCTCGCCCTGCCCCTCTCGACGCGGAGTGCGGCGCCGACCGCGCCGGCCGGGGCGCTCACTGCGGGGGGTTGCCGTGCTTGCGCGACGGCAGGTCGGCGTGTTTCGTACGGAGCATCGCGAGCGAGCGGATCAGGATCTCGCGGGTTTCCGCCGGGTCGATGACATCGTCGACGAGGCCCCGCTCGGCCGCGTAGTACGGGTGCATCAGCTCGGACTTGTACTGCTTGACCATCTCGGCGCGCTTGGCCTCGGGGTCGTCGGCGGCGGCGATGTCGCGCCGGAAGATGACGTTGGCCGCGCCTTCCGCGCCCATCACCGCGATCTCGTTGGTCGGCCAGGCGAAGGTCAGGTCGGCGCCGATGGACTGGGAGTCCAGCACGATGTAGGCGCCGCCGTAGGCCTTGCGCAGGACGATGGAGACGCGGGGGACGGTGGCGTTGCAGTAGGCGTAGAGGAGTTTCGCGCCGTGGCGGATGATGCCGCCGTGCTCCTGGTCCGCCCCGGGCAGGAAGCCCGGCACGTCGAGCAGGGTCACGATCGGGATGTTGAAGGCGTCGCACATCGTCACGAAGCGGCCGGCCTTCTCCGAGGCCGAGATGTCCAGCACCCCGGCCAGCGTCTGCGGCTGGTTGGCGACGATGCCCACCACCCGGCCGTCCAGCCTGGCGAGGCCGCACACGATGTTGCGGGCCCAGCGCTCGTGGACCTCCAGCCAGTCGCCGTCGTCGACGAGTTCCTCGATCACCTTGTGCATGTCGTACGGCTGGTTGCCGTCCTGCGGTACCAGGTCGTAGAGCGTGGCGGTGGGCCGGTCCGCCGGGTCGTCCGAGGGGTGGACGGGCGGGTTCTGCCGGTTGTTGGAGGGCAGCAGGGAGAGCAGGTAGCGCACTTCCGCCAGACAGGTCTCCTCGTCCTCGTACACGAAGTGCGCCACCCCGGACGTCGTGGCGTGCACGTCGGCGCCGCCCAGCGCGTTCTGGGTGAGCTGCGCGCCGGTGACGGCGCTGACGACGTCGGGGCCGGTGATGAACATCTGCGCGGTCTCGCGCACCATGAACACGAAGTCCGTCAGCGCCGGCGAGTACGCCGCGCCGCCCGCGCACGGGCCGAGCATCACCGAGATCTGCGGGATCACCCCGGAGGCACGGGTGTTGCGCCGGAAGATCCCGCCGTAGCCGGCGAGCGCGGAGACGCCCTCCTGGATCCGGGCCCCGGCCCCGTCGTTGAGGCTGACGAGCGGTGCGCCCGCCGACAGCGCCATGTCCATGATCTTGTGGATCTTCGCGGCGTGCGCCTCGCCGAGCGAGCCGCCGAAGATCCGGAAGTCGTGCGCGTAGACGAAGACCGTCCGGCCGTCCACCGTGCCCCAGCCGGTGATCACCCCGTCCGTGTACGGCCGCCTGTGCTCCAGTCCGAAGCCGCTCGCCCGGTGCCGGCGCAGCTGCTCCACCTCCTGGAAGGAGCCCGGGTCCAGCAGCAGCGCGATCCGCTCGCGGGCCGTCAGCTTCCCTCTGGCGTGCTGCGCCCGGGTCGCCTGCTCCCCCGGTCCGGCCTCGGCCTCGGCCCGGATCCGCGCAAGGCCGGCCAGGTCCTCACCGGTCAGCTCGCCGGTCACCTCGTCGGTCACGGACATCGTTCCTCCTCAACTCCCCTCAGCCGGCATGCGCGTGCGCGCCCCGCCCGGCGGCGGCCACGCAGGCGCCCGTCCCCGAGCACAGGGCGGCGAACCCGCGGTCCACGTAGACCGCGGGCGCCCCCTTCTCCTCGACGTGCACGGACTGGACCTCGCCGAGCAGGATGATGTGGTCGCCCGCCGGGTAGCGCTCGTGGACCGTGCACTCGACGACCGCGAGCGCCCCGTCCAGCACGGTCCCTCCGCGTGCGGTGCGGACGAACTCCCCGCCCGCGAACTTGTCCGCCGACTTGCGCGCGAAGCGCATCGCCAGCTCGGTGTGGTCCTCGCGCAGCACGCTCACCGCGAACTCGCGGCAACTGTCGAACACCGGGAAGGAGTTGGCCGTACGGGCCAGACAGACCAGCGCGAGCGGCGGCTGCATGGAGACGGACACGAACGAGCTGGCAGTGAAGCCGTGCGGGACTCCGGTGCGGTCATGGGCGGTGACGAGCGCCACCCCGGCGGGCACCCGGGCCATGGCGTCCCGGAGGATTCCCTGGTCGGCGGCCATCTTTTGACTCCTTAGGCGAGGCAGGTGGGCAGCCGCCCACCGTTGTAGGCGACCAGTTCCGAGAAGATCTCCATGGCGTCCCGCGGCGGCCGGCCCAGCAGTTCCTCGTGGGCGCGGTGCAGGTTCGCGACGAGACGTTCCGCGTCCAGCAGTTCGGCATAGCCGCCGAGGTCCGCCTCGCGCGCGGCCTGAAGCGGGGTCAGCCCGCTGTCGGCCGCCTCGGCGGCGAGGCGCTGGACCCAGCGCAGGTACTCCCGGTTGGCGTCGAGCACCTCGGGTCCCGCGACCGGTCCGTGCCCGGCGACGACCACCTCGGGCTCCAGCTCCGCCAGCCGGTCGAGCGCGGCCAGCGTGCCGGCGACCGAGCCGAAGAGCACGAACGGGGTGACGCCGGACATGACGATGTCCCCGGCGAACAGCACCCGTTCCTCGGGCAGCCAGACCACCACGTCGTGGTCGGTGTGCGCGGGGCCGACGCGGAGCAGTTCGGCGCGTCGCTCGCCGACGTGCACGGTGAGGTGGTCGCGGAAGGTGACGGTCGGCGGCGTCACCTCGATGTCGCCCCAGTCGACGCGCGGCCACAGCCCGGTGAGGGCGAGGCCGGTCGTCACCATGGCGGTGCGCATGTCCTCGTGCGCGATGATCTGCGTCCCCGGCGGGAAGACCTGGTTGCCGAAGGCATGGTCGCCGTGGAAGTGGGTGTTGACCACGGTGCGGGCCGGTCCCGTGGCGAGCTTGTCGACCGTCTCGGCCAGCCGCCGCGCCCTCGGGATCGTCGACAGGGTGTCGACGACGAGGGCGCCGTCGCCGCCCACGACGATGCCCGCGTTGCTCACACACCAGCCGCCGGGGGCCTGCTCGTAGGCGTGGACCCCGTCGGCGACCTCGTGGACGGCGGCCGTCATGACGCCGGCCCGGCGTCGGCGGCGGCAGCGGCGGCAGCGGCGTGACTGAGCGTGGCCCGGCTGTTGGCGCCGAGCGCGTCCCGCAGATAGGCCCGGGCGTCGGCGACGGTCGTGCCCTCGCCGAGGACCTCCTCGATCCGGGTCGGGTCGATCGCCACGGTGTGTCGGGCGGTGACGGTGCCGTTCCCGTTCCTGTCGAAGAGCCAGGCGCCGCTGTGCCCGGTGAGCAGGGCGGGTGGCACGAGCTGCTTGTAGACGATGCTCTCGCCGGGGAAGCAGAGCCGGATCGAGCGGGTCGTGTGCGTGCTGCCGTCGGCGGTGACGGTCTCCATGGTCATGTCCTGGACGCCCGGGGAGCCGGCGTCCGCCGCCTCCTCGGTCAGCGTCACCTTCCCCACGTGCGGCAGCCGGTCCGGCCACAGGTCGCTGCGTTCGATGAAGGCGTACGCGTCGTCCCCGGACGGCACCTGGAGCGTGTCCTCGAACGTGAACAGCAGTTCCTCGACCGGGTGTCGACGCTCGGCGAGCCGGGCCAGCGCGGCCAGCTCCTTCTCGCTGTTGGTGTCCAGTGCCGCGCGCAGCCCCGGCAGCGCGTCCTCGTCGACGGCGGCGAAGTCGTGGGTCAGCACGATCTCGGTGCCGTCGCCGTCGCCGTGGAACTCCCAGCTTCCGCCCATCGAGGCGATCGGCGGCTGGGTGCGCTCCTGCCGGAAGGTGACCCGCAGCGCGTCGGGGTCCAGGGTCCGGCGGGACGTCCAGGTCTTGACCTGTCCGGCCACGCTCGCCCAGATCTGGAAGCGTTCCGTGCCCCGGTCGCGCTCCAGGATCCGCACGTGGACGGCGGGTTCGAAGACGGCCGGCCAGTGCTCGGCCCGCGCGACCAGCTCGTACAGCTGTCGCGCCGAGGCGGATGTCCTCAGGGTGTGGACCACCCGGTGCTCCGCCTGGTCCTCGCCCCCGTGCTCCACCCGGTGTTCCTCCGGCCGGCTCATGCCGCCTCGGCCAGCGCGCCGTTGACCAGGTCGAGCAGCTCGCGCGGGGTGTCGACGCGGCCCGCGACGTCGTCGGGGATGGCCACGCCGTAGCGGCTCTCCAGCCGGGCCGCGGTCTCCATCAGGGCGAGCGAGTCGTAGCCGATGGTCTCGAAGCGGGTGTCGAGGATGTCCCCGGACAGCTCCGTTCCGTCCGCCTCTCCGGCGCATTCGATGAGGACGCGGCGCAGGTCGTCGATGGTCAGCAGGGTCGCCATTACGGTCTCCAGTTCTCGGTGTCGCTGTGGGGTGGGTGGCTACGAGGTGGGTTCGGGGCGGCGCAGGACGACCGCCGAGTTGAAGCCCCAGCGGCCCCTGGCCAGGACCAGGGCGGTGCGCAGGGGCGCGGTGCGCGGTGCGCCGAGCACCAGGTCGATGCCGTACTCGCCCGGGACGGAGCGCACGCCCGCGGTCGGCGGGATCACGCCTTCGCGCAGGGACATCAGGGCGGTGACCACGTCGAGCGGGCCGCCGCCGGAGTAGAGCCGGCCGGTCGTCGTCTTGGGGACGGTGACGGGGACGCCCTGGCTGCCGAACACCCGGCCGATGGCGTGGGCCTCCGCCGCGTCCAGCTCGGGTACGCCCGCGCCGTCGGCGAAGACGACGTCGACGTCCTCGGGGCCGAGCCCGGCGTCGGCCAGCGCGAGCCGGATCGCGCGCTCCAGGCCCGGGGGCCGCCCGGAGCCGGGGGGCGGGTCGAAGGTCGAGGCGCAGCCCGCGAGTTCGCCGTAGCTCTCGTGCCGGCCGCGGGCCTCGGCGGCCGCGCTGTCCTCCAGGACGAGGAGGGCGCCGCCCTCGCCGGGGACGTAGCCGGCCGCCTGCTCGTCGAAGGGCAGGTAGGCCCGCTCCGGGTCGGTGGCGGTGCTGATCCGGCCGCTCGCGACCTGCGAGACCCAGCCCCAGGGGTCGAGTGCCGAGTCGACGCCGCCGGAGACGACCATCGGGGTGCCGCGGCGGATGGTGCGGCGGGCGTGGCCGAGGGCGTCCAGGCCGCCGGCCTGTTCGGCGACCAGGGCGCTGCTCGGGCCGCGCATGCCGTGCCGGATGGAGATCTGGCCGGTGTTCACGGCGTAGAACCAGGCGAAGGACTCGTACACGCTGACCGACTTGGGGCCCTCGGTCCACAGTTTGCGGAACTCGCGGTGCGTGAAGTCGAATCCGCCGCAGGCGTTGGCCGTGACCACGCCCATGTCGTAGTCGGTGAGCGACTCCGGGTCGGCCTTGGCGTCCTGGAGCGCCCAGGCGGCGGCGGTCAGCGCGAGCCGGGTGGAGGGGTCGGTCTGCGGCAGCAGGCGGCCCGGGACGTGGTCCGGTGCGTGGAAGTCGTCGATCTGGCCGGCGAGCGTGGCCGGGTACCGGCTCACGTCGAAGCGGGTGACCGGGCCGAGGCCGATGCGGCCGGCCAGGACGGACGCCCAGTACGGTTCCAGGCCCAGGCCGTTGGGCGCGACGACACCGACTCCGGTGATGAGGACGCTCATGCGACCGCCCCCGCGGCCTCGGCGCTGCGCAGGACCATGGCGCTCTGGAAGCCGCCGAAGCCGCTGCCCACGGTCAGCACGGTCCCGAGCCTGCGCTCGCGCGCTTCGAGCGGGACGTAGTCGAGGTCGCACTCGGGGTCGCTGGTGTGCAGGTTCGCGGTCGGTGGCACCACACCGTGTTCGAGGGCGAGGACACTGGCCGCTATCTCCAGCGAGCCGATCGCGCCGAGCGAGTGGCCGACCATCGACTTGATCGAGCTGACCGGGGTGCGCCTGGCGTGCTCGCCGAGCGCCCGCTTGTACGCCGCGGTCTCGTGCCGGTCGTTCTGCCGGGTGCCGGAGCCGTGGGCGTTGATGTAGTCGATGTCCGTGGCGTCGGTGCGGGACTCGTCGAGGGCGACCCGGATGGCCTCGGCCATCTCGCGGCCGTCGGCCTTCAGTCCCGTCATGTGGTACGCGTTGCAGCGCGTCGCGTACCCCGGTATCTCGGCGTGTATGTGGGCGCCGCGGGCCAGCGCGCTGTCGTAGTCCTCCAGGACGAACATCGCGGCTCCCTCGGCCAGGACGAAGCCGTCGCGCGTGCCGTCGAACGGCCGCGAGGCGTGCTCCGGGTCGTCGTTGCGCGCCGTGGTGGCGCGGATCGCGTCGAAGCAGGCGACGACGATCGGGGTGATAGGGGTGTCGGCGGCCCCGGCGAGCATGACGTCGGCGCTGCCCTCCTCGATCAGCCGCACCGCGTGGCCCACGGAGTCCAGGCCCGAGGTGCAGCCGTTGGAGACCATGGCGACCGGGCCCTCGGCGCCGACCGCCCACGCCACTTCGGCGGGCATGACGCTGGGCACCAGGTAGTCGAACATGTGCCGGGACAGCCAGTCGGCGTCGACCTCCCACTCCCGGCCGGAGTCCGACAGCAGCAGGTACTCGCGCTCCAGGCTGGTCGCGGCGGCCACGGCGCTGCCGAGGCTGACGCCGACCCGGGTGGGGTCGAGGGTGTCGAAGTCGAGCCCGCTCGCGGCGACGGCCTCGCGGGCGCAGGCCACGGCGAACTGCGAGGCCCGGTCCATGCGGTCGAGTTCGCGCGGGCCGAAGCCCTCGGCGACGGGGTCGAAGTCGGCTTCGGCGGCGACCTGCGAGCGGTACGGCGAGGGGTCGAAGAACGAGATCCGGCGCGTCGCCGTCCGCCCCGAGGTGAGCAGTTCCCAGAACTGCCGCGTGCCGTTCCCGCCGGGGGCGCGGACGCCGACGCCCGTGATGACGACTCTGCGCTTCAATCCGAACAGCTCCTTCGATGAGTTCGTCCGGTGGTCGTCGTCATCGTGGGCCGCGTGGCTCGAAAGCGGCTCGAAGGCCGATACGGGACCTCTCGATGCCGGATCCACCGTCGGCGGTCCCAGCCGCGCCCCAATCCGCTTCGACCGCCGTTCGAGGCCGGCGCCCGAGGCTGGGCGGCTGAGGGTCCACGAAGCAGGGAGAGGGACACATGGCCACGCAGGTCTCGAAGGTCGCACTGGTGACGGGCGCAACCAGCGGTATCGGGCTGGAGATCGCCCGCAGGCTCGGTAAGGAGGGGTTGCGGGTCTTCATCTGCGCGCGCGGCGAGGAAGCGCTGCGCACGACGCTGAAGGAGCTGCGGGAGGCGGGGGTCGAGGCGGACGGCCGGACCTGTGACGTCCGCTCGGTCGCCGACATCGAGGCGGTCGTCGCGGCGGTCGTCGAGCGCTACGGCCCGGTCGACGTCCTGGTGAACAACGCGGGCCGGCCCGGTGGCGGTGCCACGGCCGAGCTCGCCGACGAACTCTGGCTCGATGTCATCGACACCAACCTCACCGGCGTGTTCCGGATGACCAAGCAGGTCCTGAAGGCCGGCGGCATGCTGGAACGCGGGTCCGGCCGGATCGTCAACATCGCCTCGACGGGCGGGAAGCAGGGCGTGGTGCACGCCGCCCCGTACTCGGCGTCGAAGCACGGCGTGGTCGGCTTCAGCAAGGCGCTCGGCCTCGAACTGGCGCGGACCGGCATCACGGTGAACGCGGTCTGCCCGGGCTTCGTCGAGACGCCGATGGCCGCGAACGTGCGCGAGCACTACTCGGAGATCTGGGAGGTGTCGACCGACGAGGCCTTCGACCGGATCACCGCGCGCGTGCCGATCGGCCGCTATGTGCAGCCGTCCGAGGTGGCGGAGATGGTGGCCTATCTGATCGGGGACGGGGCGGCCGCGGTCACCGCGCAGGCCCTGAACGTCTGCGGCGGCCTCGGGAACTACTGACGCCGGATTGTCCGCGCACATGGTTGGAGCCCCTCGCGGTCCGCGAGGGGCTCCAACCATGTGCGGGCTAGGCGAGCACCTGGTCGCCGTTGAGAATTTCCAGATGCATACGCTGGATTTCGGGCGTGGGATCCACCCCCAACTCGTCGGACAGTATCTGCCGGAGATTTCGGTACGACGCCAGCGCCTCCGCCCGCCGGCCCACCCGGTAGAGCGCCCCCATCAGCTTGGCGTGCAGGGTCTCGTTCAGCGGATGGGAAATTACCAGGGACCGCAGCTCGGGAATCATCGGCCCTATCCTTCCCAGCCGCCAATTCGCGTCGATGCGAAGTTGCACCCCGAAGAGCCGGAGCTCTTCCAGATGAGCTATATGGCACTCCAGCACCGGGCCGCACGGCACCGTGGAAAGCGCCGGGCCACGCCACAGGTCCAGCCCCGCGTTCAGGGCGGCGAGCGCCTCATCGGGCCGGTCCTCCTCCAGCAGCCGGCCGCCCTTGCGGATCAGCCGCTCGACGATCGTGACATCGAGTTCGTCGTCGTCGATCAGCGCGAAGTAGCCGGGCGGCCGGGTCAGGACCAATTCCCGTTCCGCACATGTCACCTGGTGCTCCGCCAGCAGTCGGCGGGTGTGGTAGACGTAGGTCTGAAGCGTGGTCATGGCGCTGCGCGGCGGACCGTCCCCCCACAGTTCCTCGATGAGCACCCCCGAGCCCACCACCTCATGCCGCCTGAGCAGCAGCAACGCCAGCAGCTGGGTCGCCTTCGAGGATTTAAGCGGAATTAACCGCCCCGTATCAGTGATTACATGAACATGCCCCAACAGATTGAATCTCATCCTGCGCCCCCGTCGAGATTCTCCGTTTTCTTTGAGCCGACGATAACAGGGCCACTTGACAGACTTCAACGTGGTTGTTGTCACAAGAGATCAAATGAAATCGTCAAAATATAAATCAGCGCAGCGAGCTGCGCTGATTTATATTTACCGTTTTCTTACCCAGAAACAGGAGTCGGTGCCTCCGAATTCCTGGAATCAGAAATTCCAGCTCCGGCCGATTCCTCCGGGTCCGTACGCCGGAAGAGTGCGTGCGGCCACCACATCCACCGGCCGACGTCGAGCGTGAGGGCGGTGACCAGCACCGACCGCACGATCATGGTGTCGAGCAGGATGCCCACCGCCACCGTGAAGCCGAGCTCGGCGATGAAGACCAGCGGCAGCGTGGCCAGCGCGGCGAAGGTGCCGGCCAGCACCAGGCCGGCCGCGGTGATGACGCCACCGGTCGAGGTGAGGCCCTTGAGCGCACCCTGCCGGGTGCCGAGCCGGTCGCTCTCCTCCCTGATCCGGGTGACGAGGAAGATGTTGTAGTCGACGCCCAGGGCGACCAGGAAGACGAACACCCAGAGCGGGAAGGCGGAATCGGCCCCCGCGAAGTCGAAGACGTGGTTGAAGAAGAAGGCGGCGAGGCCGAGCGCGGTGAAGAAGGACAGCACCACGCTCGCGATCAGCAGCAGCGGTGCCACCAGTGCCCGCAGCAGCAGCGCGAGGATGCAGAACACCACGGCGAGGATCACCGGGATGATCAGGCCGCGGTCGCGGCTGGAGGCCTCGCGCATGTCGTGCACCACGGCACTGCTGCCGCCCACCTTCGCCTCGGCCCCGTCCAGCCGGCCTAGGCTCTCGCGGGCCGCGGTGACCGTGTCCATCGCGGCCGGGGAGTCGGCTCCGGCGGCGAGCGTCACCTCGACATAGGCCAGCCCGTCCTTGACCTGGGGCTCGGCGACCTCGTTGACGCCGGGCACCTTCTCCAGGGCGCCGCGCACCTCGGCCGCGGCGGAGTCCTTGGCGATGACGACCATCGGCTCACCGGAGCCGGCCGGGAAGTGCCGGGCGAGGATCTCCTCGCCGACCACCGACTCCGGCTTGGTCTTGAAGCCGTCCTTCTGCTGGAGCCCGTCGGCGTTCAGGGTGACGGCCAGCGTGGCCACCGCCCCGAGCACCAGGGTGGTCGTGATCCAGACCGTGCGAGGCCGGCCGGAGACCAGTCGGGCGACCCGCGTCCACACGCCCCGGGTGACATCGGGTTCCGTGCCGTGCTTCGGCCGGGCCGGCCAGAAGATCCAGCGGCCGAAGATCACCAGCAGCGCGGGCAGCAGCGTCATCATCGACAGCAGGCCCACCAGCACGCCGACGGCGCAGACCGGGCCGAGGCCCTTGGTGGAGTTCAGCGCGGCCAGCAGCAGCACGAGCATGCTGATGGCGACCGTGGCGGCGCTGGCCACGATGGCGGGCCCCGCGCGGTGCAGCGCCACGGCCATGGCCTCGTGCCGGTCCTCGTGCCGCCGCAGTTCCTCCCGGTAGCGGGCGACCAGCAGCAGCGCGTAGTCGGTGGCCGCGCCGAGCACCAGCACCGTGAGGATCATCGCCGTCTGGGCGTTGACCGTGAGTCCGGCGTTCTTGGCCAGCAGGTAGATGATGGCCTGCGAGATCACCAGGGACATGCCCGCGGAGATCATCGGCAGCAGCCACAGCAGCGGACTGCGGTAGGTGACGACGAGGATCGTCACGACGATGAGCAGGGTGACCAGGGTGAGTTTGAAGTCGGCGCTGCTGAACGACTCCGCGGAGTCGGCGGCGTAGCCGGTCGGGCCGGTCACATGGACGCCGAGACCGTCGGGCGCGCTCGGCTGTGCGGCCTTGCGCAGATCCTTGGTGGCCTCGTTGAGCCCCTCCCAGCCCTCCTTGCCGAGGTGGACGTTGACCACGGTGCGCAGCGCCTTGCCGTCCTCGGAGCGCACCGGTCCGAACGCCTCGCCCACCACGTTCTTGCCGTCCGCGAACTTCGCGGCGTCGGCGCGGGCCTTCGCCTCGTCGGCGGCAGTGATCCCGGAGGCGCGGTCGTAGACGACGATGGCCGGGCTGGTGTCGGCGGGCTGGAACTTCTCGGAGAGTTCGAGCACCTCGGTCGATTCCGCGTTGCCCGGCAGCCAGGCGGCGGCGTCGTTGGACTCGACGTCGCCGAGCTTGCCGGCCAGCGGCTGGAGCACGATGAGCAGACCGATCCAGCCGACGAGCACCAGCCACTTGACCCGGCGCCCACCGGGCCAGGCCAGCAGTTTGCGTGTCATCAGAAACCCTCTTCCTCACGAGGCTTGGGCGGCAGCCGGAAGGCCAGCGCGAAGGACACCGCCAGCAGTCCGATCACGATCCAGAGCGTGCGGACCATCGCGGTGCTGAAGTTCTCGGTGTGGGCGGTGTGCCAGGCCCGCGCGGTGGCCTCGGCCAGCTCCGGCCGAGCCTGCTGGATGTCCCGGCAGCTCGCGGGGGTGTGTTCGGAGTCCTTCTGGCTCGCCGAGTCCCGCAGGCACTCCCCCAGGTCGGCGAGGATCCGGTCCTGTTCGGCCGGGGTCGCCCCGGCGGCGGTGAGTTCGGCCCGGGCGCGGCTCGCGCCGTCGGCGACGCTCGCCGTGGCCTGGGAGCCGAGCAGCCCGAAGAACAGGGTCGCGAGCAGCGCGACGCCGACCGCGAAGCCGAGTTGCTGGACCGCGGTGAGGATGCCGGAGGCGGTGCCGGCCTCCTGCTTGTCGACGTCGGCCAGGGCGATGTCGAAGAGCAGACCGATCATGATGCCCATGCCGAGTCCGGCCACGGCGATGCCGGGGACGAGCTCCCAGCTGGTCAGGCCGCCGGCCTGGTCGCCGATGGTCAGCAGCATGATCAGTACGCCGACGGCCATCACCACGAGCCCGCCGTGCAGGGCCTTGCGGCCGAACTTGGCGCCCAACACCGCGCCGGTCAGGATCGCGCCGACGACCAGGAACACCGACCAGGGCATCATCGTCAGCGCCGCCCGGGTCGGGCTGAAGCCCAGGCCGATCTGCAGATGCAGGCCGAGCAGCAGCGACATCCCGGAGATGCCGGTGAAGAACACCAGCGCCACCGCGAGTCCGGCGGCGTAGCGGGACCTGCGCAGCAGGCTGAGTTCGATGAGCGTGGCGCCGCCGCGCCGCTCCTGCCGCAGCTCGTAGGCGACGAACGCGGCGAGCACGGCCGCTCCGGCCGCCATCAGTACGAACGTCCAAGCGGGCCAGTCGCGTTCGCGGCCCTGCACGAGCGGGAAGATCAGCAGGGTCAGGCCGAGCGTCACCAGCAGCATGCCGCCGACGTCGAACTTGGGCCGCATCGGTGCCTTGCCCTCGGGCAGCAGCAGCACCGCGCCGATGATCACGGCCGCCCCGATCGGCAGGTTGATCAGGAAGACGGACCGCCAGCCGCTGCCGAACAGGTCGGCGTCGACCAGGAAACCGGCGACGATCGGGCCGAGCACGGCGCCCAGTCCGATGGCGGGCCCGAACGCGCCGAACGCCGCCGCGGTCTCCTTGGGCGGGAACATCTGCTTGATGAGGCCGAGGCCCTGAGGGATCATCAGCGCGCCGAGGCCGCCCTGGAGGAAGCGCGCGGCGATGAGCATCTCGGAACTGCCCGCCATCGCGCACAGCACGGAGGCCGCGGTGAAGCCGACGGCACCGATGACGAACATGCGCTTACGGCCGTAGATGTCGCCGAGCCGGCCGCCGACCACGAGCAGGACGGCGAAGGCGAGGGTGTAGCCGACGGTGATCCACTGGATGACGCTGAGGCTGCCGCCCAGGTCGGTGCGGACCGCGGGCGCGGCGATGTTCATGACCGTGCCGTCGAGCAGGTCCATGATCTCGGCGCCGAGGATGACGGCGAGCGCGGCCCAGCGGCGGGCGTAGGCCGGGGCCTCGGAGGCGGGTTCGGAAGCGGGCTCGGCCGCGGGGTCGGCAGCGGTCGCGTCCGGCGCGGGTTTCCGCTCCGACACCAGCGCCGTGGGTGGCGCCGCTCCCCCGTCCGGTTCGTCTGGTTCAGCGGAACTCGTGCTCATGGCATCCCCCCGAGATCTTCGACAACAGGTCCATGAAACGACCACCGTTCTATAGTGGAACGGTGGTCGTGTCAAGAAACGGTGGCCGCCGATGCCATACGATGAGGGCCATCCCCTGTTGCGAAGCGAAGGAAGGAGGCCCATGCCCGAGGAGATCCCCGTACCTCCGTGGCGCCGGCCGAAGAAGGCGCCGCCGCGGATGCCCCTGACCCAGGACCGGATCGTCGACACGGCGCTCGGCATCCTCGACGCCGAGGGGCTCGACGCCCTGAGCATGCGGCGGCTCGCCCAGGAGCTGAAGACCGGGCACGCCTCGCTGTACGCGCACGTGGGGAACCGGGACGAGCTGCTCGACCTCGTCTTCGACCTGGTGCTCACCGAGGTCGAGATCCCACAGCCGGAGCCGGGGCGCTGGGCGGAGCAGGTCAAGGAGATGTGCCGGTCGCTGCGGCGGGTGTTCCTGGCCCACCGGGACCTGGCGCGCATCGCGATCGACCGGGTCCCGCTCGGACCCAACGGGATCCTGGGGATGGAGCGCACCCTGAACCTGCTGCGCTCGGGCGGGCTGCGGGACGAACTCGCCGCCTACGGGGGTGACCTGCTGTCGACGTTCGTCACGGCGGAGGCCCTGGAGCAGTCGTCCCGGCACTCCGGTACGGAACAGAGCGAGGAGCAGGCCGGCATGTTCGCCGACCAGCTCCACGGCTATCTGAAGTCGCTGCCGCCCACCCAGTTCCCCAACCTGGTCCACCTGGCCGGCCCGATCACCTCGCTCGACTCCGACCGCCGCTTCGAGCTGGGCCTGGAAATCATCATCGCCGGCCTGGTGGCGGCCGGGGCCGGCGACGACGCGGACGACAGGGAGCCCGGTATCAGGACGGCAGGATCGACCCTTCCGGGGTCATGAAGACGGCCTTCGGCGGTCCCATGAGCCCGGGCAGAGAGCTCAGCGCCTCCCGCAGCTTCGCCGAGCGCGGGTCGGCGCTGAAGTTCTCCCGGTAGGCCTGCTCGCTCTCCCACTGGGCGTAGTTGACGACCGCCGTGCCGTCCGTGCTCGCGTGATACGTGGCCGACAGAAAGCCCGGTACCTCACGGATCCACTCCTGCACCCCGCCCGTGGCCAGCTCCACCAGCTTGCGCTGGGTGGCCGGGCCGTCCACCGCGAAGGTGACCACGGCGACGAAGCCCACCTGGGGGTCGTTCACTTCAGCCATCGTTGCTCCTCCTCAACAGCTCTCCCGCGTACAGCGTCGCTCCCGGCCCGAACTGCAGCCCGATATGGCTCGCGGCCGCGTGCACATCGCGCCACAGGCGCTGCATCGGGCTGTCCTCCGCCTGCGCCCTGGTGCCCGCCGAGGCGAACAGCCGGTCGGTCGCGGCGGTCAGCAGCTCGGCCGCCAGGGCACAGTCCCGCGCCCCCCGGCCGACGAGTTCACCGGTCACCCCGCCCGCGTCGGCGACCGCGGCGACCCGCTCCAGCAGCAGCTGGGCCGCGTCGATCTCGCCGGTGGCCCGGGCCAGCGTGTGCTCGTACAGCACCCGGTCCTGCGAGGAGACGGCGTTCTGCCCGGTCGGCCCGGCCAGCTTCGCGGCGATCCACGACGTCCACACGGCCGCCGCGCCACGGGCGGCGCCGAGCATCGGCAGCGCGAAGGCCAGCCCGTTGACCGCCCGCATCGGCACGGTGTGGCAGATCGCCTCGGCGCCCGGACCCAGCCCGGCCGCGATGGCCGCCCGGGTGCAGGCCCGCGCGTCCGGCACGAACACCCCGTCCAGCACGAGGGTGTTGCTGCCCGTGCCGCGCATGCCCATCGGGTACCAGCTGTCGACGACGCCGTACGCCGCTCGCGGCACCACGAAGAACCACGGCTCCTGCCCCGCCATGGCGCACACCAGCGCCCAGTCGGAGTGGTCGACGACGCTGACGAACGGCCAGGTGCCCGAGACCTGCCAGCCGCCCTCCGTCCTCTCGGCGCGGCCGAGCGGCATCAGGGCGCCGACGATCAGGGCGTCCGGGCCGTCGGACCACAGCTCGGCCCGGCCCTCCTCGGGCAGATACGCGGCCATCCGGCCGAGGCTCGCGGTGAGCGAGGCGTACCAGGCCGTCGAGGCGCAGGCCTCGCCCAGCACGGCGACCGGCTCCACCAGCTCGGCGAAGGTCGCGGCCCGGCCGCCGTGCGCCCGCGGCACGAAGTGGGCGGCGAAACCGGCATCGAGGACCGCGCGGACGACGTCGGGGCTCAGCCGGCGCTGCTGCTCGGCGTCGACGGTCCGCTTCCCGGCGAGCTCGGCGATCCGGCGCGCCCCGGCCACCAGCGGCGAGCTCTCCGCGCCCGCTCGCGTCTCCTGGGTCATCGCGTCCTCGCTCATGCCGCGTCCATCGGGGCCCAGCCGGTCTTGGCCAGCCACTGGTCGAGGGTGAGCATCTGCGGGAACTGGGCGCGCAGGGTGGGGATGTCGGCGTGGTAGCCGATGCCGTTGAGCCAGGTGTACGAGATCGCCTGCCACTCGAAGCCCGTGCGGTGCAGCTCCGGTATCGGCACCGAGACGAAGCGGGCGGGCAGCCCGGTGTGCCGGCCGAAGGCGTCGGCGATCTGCTCACCGGTCAGCTCGTCCCCGGCCAGCTCGATCTTGGCGCCGCCGAAGGTGTCGGGGTCGTCGAAGGCGTCGGCCGCGAAGTAGCCGATGTCGGGACCGCTGATCATCTGCAGGGTGTTGGTCGGCCCGAGCCCCCGCCGGAAGGTCAGTACCCCGTCCTCCATGACGAGGGGCGACATGTCGTGGTTCAGGTTCTCCATGAAGTACGACGGCCGCAGGAAGGTGAAGTTGAGCTCGTTCTCCTGGATCCGCTGCTCGATGGCGAGCTTGGACAGCCGCCAGTTCACGCCCTCGGGCCGCTCGGCGCCGCCGACCGAGCTGTGGACGTAGTGCTGGACGCCGAGGTCACGGGCGGCGTCGGCGCAGATCTTGCCCTGCCGCTCCTCGCCCTCCACCCCGGCCGGCGTCATCGGCGTCTGGATGCTGAAGACGCCGTACGCGCCCGTCATCGCCGCGCGCACCGACTCGGCGTCCTCCAGGTCGCCGGTGTGCAGGCTCGCGCCCAGCTCCCGCAGCTCCTTGGCCTTGGGCGCGCCCGGGTCGCGGACGAACGCCCGCACGGTCCAGCCGCGTTCCAGCAGGTACCGGGCCGCGGAGCCGCCCTGCTTGCCGGTGGCGCCGAGGACCAGTACGGGCTTGTTCTCATCGGGCATGGCTGTGCCTTTCGTTGGTCGTCGTCACGAGTCGGTGGTCACGCGTCGGTCGTCACGCGTCGGACGTCACGCCTCGCGGGAGGCTGCGGGCGAGGTGGACACCGAGAGCCGGCGGGCGGACAGCCGCACCCCTTGGCCGAAGTAGCGCTCCAGGAACAGCCCCAGGCCGAAGCTGAGGCCACGCGGCCGTACGGCCTCCTCGCGGCCGCCGTTGTCGCGGCGCAGCCAGCGCGCGTCCAGCGACCGCAGGCCGATCCGGTCCACGCACAGCACCTCCTGCCCGTCGGCCGTCCAGCGGGCGGTGCCGGCCGCGGCGTCGTAGGCGACCTGGAGGCGGTGGAGCGTGCCGGGGGTGCGGTCCGCTACCGGGACGCAGTAGGTGAAGGCGGCGAACTCGGCGTCCGGCTGGAGCGCGAGCCGCTCGTAGACCGCGTAGAGGCGGCCGTGCGTGAGGAAGAAGTCGAAGATGATGCCGGTCTCGAGGTCGACCGAGATCAGACCGCCCGCGCCGAGCCGGGGGTCGGTGGTGGCCTCGGCCACGTCGTCGTACGGGTGGGAGCGCAGGCCGAAGCCGCGCAGTCCCATCTCGGCGGTGACCGAGAGGACTTCACCGGGCCGAGCGGTGAACCCGCCGCGCGCGGAGGCGGTGCCGCCGGTGGTGAAGGCGCCCCAGCGCAGATGGAGCGGGGCGCCGTCCGGTCCCGGCTTGGGCTCGGTGAACGCCGGCCGCCTGGTCTGGGGCTGCCGGGCGCTCGGCACGACCCTCAGGCCGTCCGGCCCGCCGCGGACGATGCCGTCGCCCTCGGGAAGACCGTCGACCGGGCGCAGCCGCCACGGCGCGCCCGGTCCCTCGGTCACCAGTCCCGCGGTGAAATCCTCGCGGAAGATTTCTGTACTCATCCGGCCCTCCCCGTGGTGTGCCCGTCCTACGGGCTCCACCCTGGCAAGAGGGCATCGAGCTCCACTCGAAGCGGAGTCGAAGGGGCCTGGGCCCCTGATGGGCCTGGCGTCAGACGTTACGGCCGCGCTGTGCGGTGTCCTCGCCGATGCCCCAGGTGATGATGCGCCTGGGGTGGATGCGGATCATCGCGGTGCCGAAGTACGGGTGCGGCGGCTGGGCGTCGGTGAGTGCCTCGGCCCGGCCGCGCACTTCGATACCGCGTACGTTCCACGGCTGCGTGGAGATCAGGTCGTCGACGACGAAGGCGACCTGGTCGTTCTTGCCGACGTTGCGGAACTTCTTGCTGGCCGTCAGGTTGTGGCCGCCGATGTCGATCGTGCCGGTCTCGGTGTTGACCGTGAACGAGACGGGGTTGACCTGGGGCTGGCCGTCGGCCGCCACGGTGGCCAGCCGGCCGAGGTTCTGGGAGGCGTAGTACTCGAGCTCGTCAGGAGTGAAAGGCATGTCAGCTTCCTTGGGCCTTGGTCTTGGTGTGGTCGGAGTGCTCCCGGCCGGGCGCGGGGCCCGCCGGGGGCTTCGGGGTCGTGACGGTGGCGGGCAGCCAGCGCAGCACGGCGAGGGCGCCCACGAGGGCGGCCGCCGCGGCGGCCCCGGCGGCCAGGTGCATGGCGTCCAGGAACGCCTGCCGTGCCGGAGAGACGAGTCCGCTCTCCCCCAGCCGGGTCGCGGCCAGCAGCGTGGCGTCCAGGGACTCCCCGGCCTCGCGCCGCACGGAGGGCGGCAGTACGCCGAGCTCGTCCTCGATGCCGTCGCGGTAGGCGGCGCCCATGAGGGAGCCGAGCACCGCGACGCCGAGTGCGCCGCCCAGCTGGCGCACGGTGTTGTTCATCGCGGAGGCCACGCCCGCCTTCTCGCGTGGGATCGCGTTCATGATGGACACGGCTGCGGTCGGCATGACGCAGGCTACGCCTGCTCCCAGTGCGGCGAACAAGGCGAGGATCAGCCAGAGCGGGGCGTGCTGGGTCACGAAGACGACCCCGGAGAGCGACGCGGTCACGGCGAACATGCCCGCCGCGCACACGTTGCGCGGGCCGACCGAGCGGACCAGGACCGTGCTCAGGGGCCCGCAGACCACGTTCGCCACGGCCAGCGCGACGGTGCAGCTCCCGGCCTGGAGCGGGGTGTAGCCGCGCACGCTCTGGAGGTAGAAGGCGCTGAAGAACAGAAAGCCCATCATCGCGAAGCTGACGAAGCCGACGGCCGCGACAGCGGTGGAGAACGCCTTCAGCCGGAAGAAGCCCAGTTCCAGGGAGGGTTCGGCGGTACGGCGCTCATGCCACAGGAACACCCCGAGCAGTCCGAGTCCGGCCAGTCCGGGCCCCCAGACCGTGGGCTGGGTGACCCCGCCGGTCCGGCCGGCCTCGATGATGCCGTAGACGACGAGCACGAGACCGGCGATCGAGAGCAGCAGCCCGGCCGCGTCGACGCGTTTGCCCGTGGCGCCCCGTGTCTCGGGCACCAGCCACGCCACCGCGATCAGACAGACCGCCACGATCGGCACGTTGACCAGGAAGACCGAGCCCCACCAGAAGTGCGCGAGCAGCAGTCCGCCGGTGACGGGCCCGATGCCGAGCGCGAAGCCGACCGAGGCCGCCCAGATGCCGAGGGCCTTGGGCCGCTCCCGTATCGGGAAGACGGCCGCGATGGTGGCCAGCGTGCTCGGCAGCACCGCCGCGCCGCTCACCCCCATACAGGCGCGGGCCACGATGAGCTGCTCCGGCGACCCGGCATAGGCCCCGGCCAGCGACGACAGCCCGAACAGGGCGAGCCCCAGCAGCAGTACGCGCCTGCGCCCCAGCCGGTCGCCGAGCACACCCCAGGTGAACAAGGTCGCGGCGAACGCCAGGGTGTATGCACTCAGCACCCACTCGACCTGACTGTGCGAGGCACCGAGACCCTGCTCCGGGTCGGTGAGCGTGCGCAGCGTCACGTTGAGCACGGTGTTGTCGAGGATGATGCTCACCAGGCTGAGAACCAGCACCGCGAGGATGCCCCAGCGCCGCGGATGCCCCTCGTCCGACGGGCGGGCCGGCGCGGGACCGCCGGGTCGAGCGGGGCCGGGTGCCGCGGGTCCGGGTGCCGCAGACGCCGGTCCGACAGGTCCCGGTGTCGCAGGGCCGGACGCCGCAGACCCCGGTCCCACAGGTCCCAGTGCCGCAGGTCCCGGTGTCACAGGAGCGGACGCCGCAGACCCTGGAGCCACAGGACCGGACGCCACAGGCCCGGATCCCTCAGGCCCCGGTCCCACAGGCCCAGATGCCCCAGGCCCAGATGCCTCAGGCCCCGGTGTCGCAGGCCCGGATGTCACTGGTCCGGCACCAGGACGAGCTTGCCGCGCACGTGGCCCTGTTCCAGGCGGTGGTGGGCCTCGGCCGCCTTGGCGAAGGGGAGGACGGCCTCGACGTGGGGCCGCAGCCGGCCCTCGGCGCACAGCGCGGCCAGGGCGGCGAGCCGCTCGGCGGACCGCACCACCTGCGGCATGACGATGCCCTCCTGGGCGGCGGCGCGGAAGTTGGCGATGGTGGCGATCCGGCCCCGGTCCGCGACCAGTTCGAGCGACACCGCGAGCGCCTCCGGTCCGCCGTGGCAGTCGAGGGCCGCGTCCACACCGTCCGGGGCGAGGGCGCGCACCCGGTCGGCGAAGCCCGGACCGTAGGCGACGGGCAGCGCGCCCAGCGAGCGCAGGAACTCGTGGTTGTGCTCGCCGGCGCTGCCGATCGCCGTGCCGCCCCGCTCGCGGACGAGCTGGACGGCGAGGCTGCCGACCCCGCCGGCCGCGGCGTGCACCAGCACGGTGTCGCCCCGGCCGACGCGCAGTGCCTCCAAGGCGATGTCCGCGGTCTGCCCGACGGCCGAGAGCGACCCCGCGACCTCCCAGGACAGCTCCGGCGGCTTGGCGGTGATCTGGTCCGCGCCGACGGCGAGCAGTTCGGTGCCGGACTGCATGACGGCGAACCCGAGCACCTCGTCGCCGGGCGCGAACCCGGTCACCTCCGGTCCGGTCCGCTCGACGACCCCGGCGAACTCGTTGCCGATGATCTGCGGGAACTCGACCGGATAACGCCCCCGCATGCCGCCGGACCGCACCCGGCAGTCGAACCCGTTGACCCCGACGGCCCGCACCCGGACCGTCACCTGGCCCGCTCCCGGCACCGGCTCGGGCACATCGACGAGGCCCAGTACGTCCGGCCCGCCGAACTGGTGGATGACTACGGCCTTAGGCATGCGTTCTCCACTTCCGCTTGACGGTGCTTGCTACTTCTTGACCTGCGTGCTCGCCAGGACGGTCTGGGGCTTCGCCGGGTCCGGGAAGCACTCGAACGGGCCCCACTCGTCGAGGATCGGCTGGTAGCGGTACCAGTAGAAACCGGGCTGCTCGTAACTCGAGCCGCCCGGACCGAAGTTGAGGGTACCGGCGGCCTTCGGCGCCTTGTAGGTGACCTTCAGCGTCGGCAGGTCGAACTCGACACCGCCCTCCAGCGGACCGGAGGCGCTGACGATGATGTCCTGGCCCTCGACCTTGACCTTGAGCGCGGAGTCACCGAGCCCGCTGCCGCCGGTGAGCTTCACCTTCTTGACCTTCGCGCCCTCCGGGATCCGGTAGGCGACCCGAACGTCCTTGACGGTCTTGTTGTACTCGGCGAAAGCGGTGATCGGGGCCGGGTCGTACGTGGCCTGGAACTGCTTGCCCGCCCGGACCGCGGCGGGCACGGTGACGTCGAAGCCGCGCTTGTAGTCGTAGACCGGGTGCGTGTTGCCCTGCACATAGGTCCGGCACTCGTACGGCACGTCGACGTTCGCGGCGTGCGCGCTGGTGCCCAGGCTCATGACACCGCCGAGGGCGATGGCCGACGCGGCGGTCAGACGTATCACGTGTTGACGCGAAGAGGTCATGGAAAAGGTCTCCTTGGGACTCGTGGAATACGAACTCACGGATTGAGAACTCGCGGATTGCGAACTCTTGGAATACGAACTCGTGGAATTCGGGCCGTTGGGACACGAATTCCCGGGGTGCGAAATGGGTGGCTCGGAACGGAGGCCGGTCCCGGGGGAAAGGTCGGTCAGGGAATCAGCACGACCCGGCCCAGCTGGGCCCTGGCCTCCAGAAGGGTGTGCGCCTCGGCGGCCCGCTCCAGCGGCAGCCGGGCGTGTACGGCGGACTTGACCTGTCCGTCGGCCAGCAGCCGGGTGAGTTCGGCGACGCCGGCCTCGTACTCCTGCGGGCGGCCGAGCCGCCAGGCCGACAGCGCGAAGCCGGTGACGTACTTGATGCCGATGAGGTCCATCACCGACACCCGCGGGATCTCCAGCTCGCCGCCGGACGAGCCGTAGAACACGAGCCGGCCGCCCGGGGCGAGCAGACGGACGCCCTGTTGAAGGACCTCGGCGCCGACACCGTCCAGGATCAGGTCGGGCCCACGTCCTCCGGTGAGTTCGCGGACCTCCTCGGCCCAGGTCGGGGAGCGGTGGTCGACGACGGCGTCGGCGCCCACGGCCCGGGCGAACTCGCGCTTGCCGGACTCGCCCGCGGTGCCGATGACCTGGCCGGCTCCGGCCGCCCGGGCGAGCTGGACCGCGATGTGCCCGACGCCGCCGGCCGCGGCGTGCACCAACACCGTCTCGCCCTTGGCCAGTTGCCCGGCCCGCAGCACCCCGAGGGCGATCAGCCCGGTGCCCGGGAGGACCGCGGCCTCGGCGGCGTCCAGCTCCTCGGGTACGGCCACGACGGTGGCGGCGTCGACGACGACCTGCTCGGCGTAGGCACCGTAGAGGGTGAAGGCACCGACCCGGTCCCCGGGGCTCAGCCCCGTCACCTCCGGCCCCACCGCGCTGATCCTGCCGACGACGTCCCCGCCGAGGACGACGGGGAACACGGGCTTCCACATGGGCGCGGGAAAGACCTCGCGCCGCATCTGGGTCTGCGCATGGCCGACGCTGACCGCCTCGACGGCGATGCGCACCTGGCCGGGCCCGGGCTCGGGAACCGGGCGCTCGGCGACGTGGAGCACGTCGGGGGCGCCGTATCGATCAAACTGAACGGCCCGCATCAAGTCCCCATCTCCTTCTCCTCTTCCATCTCCGGCTCCGTCTCCGGCTCCGGCTCCTGGCTCGGTCCGGTCCGCCCCAGGGCGGCCAGTACGGCGTGGTGGCGGTCGTCACGGTCGCGGACCAGCTCGGCGTAGGTCCGGTCGCCGTAGGCGGCTTCGGTCTGGGCGACCAGGGCCTCGACGGCCTCCGTGCCGAGGGCGGGCTGTCCGAGACCGCGCCAGCCCTGTTCGAGGCCGCTGCCGAGATGTTCGAGCCACTTGCGCAGTCCGCCGGGGCCGCCGCCCAGGTGGAAGGCGTGGAACGGGCCGATGGTGGACCAGCGCAGCCCGATCGAGTCGGTGACGATCCGGTCGAGTTCCTCGACGGTGACCACGCCTTCGAGGACGAGGTGGATGCTCTCGCGCAGCAGCGCGGACTGCAGCCGGTTGGCGGCGAAGCCGGGCAGCGCCCTGCGCAGCACGACGGGGGTCCGGCCGACCGACTCGAGAAAGGCCACGGCCCTCTCGACGGCGTCCGGAGTGGTGCGTTCGCCGCCGAGCACCTCGACCAGCGGCACGATGTGCGGCGGGTTGAAGGGATGGGCGACGACCAGCCGGCCCGGCCCGGGCATGTCCCGGCCCAGGTCGTCGGGGAGCAGTTTCGAGGTCGAGGACAGCACGAGGGCGTGGTCCGGCGCGGCCTCACCGATCTCGGCGAACAGCCGCTGTTTGAGGGGCAGGTCGTCGGGCGCGTTCTCGGAGACGAAGTCGGCTCCGCTCACGGCCCGGGCGACGTCGGGCTCGTACTCGATCCGCGCCGCCAGCTCCTCCGCCCGGCCCGGGGAGAACAGTTCGAGCCCCTCGCGCACGATGCGCCGGGCGTCGGGCCTGCGGCTGTTGACCCGTACGGTCAGTCCGTGGGCGCTGAACAGATTGATCCATCCCAGACCGATCGTGCCCGCCCCGATCACTGTCACGGTGCTCATGGCGACGAGGCTGGCAGCGCCCACTCGAACCCGGCTCGAGCGGCCTTCGAGGCGACGGGGCGACCGTGGCCGCATGACCATCACCGCGCTTCCCACCGGCCTGTACGCCGAGGTCCTGTCGTTCTACGGCCACCAGATGCAGAAGCTGGACGGCCGTGACTTCGCCGGCTACGCCGCGACCTTCACCGAGGACGGCGAGTTCAAGCACTCCCCCTCACTGCCGGCCGCCCACACCCGCGCCGGGATCCTCGCCGTCCTGGAGGACTTCCACCAGAAGTTCGACGCCCACAAGATCCAGCGTCGGCACTGGTTCAACCACGTGGCCGTCACCGAGGCACCCGACGGCTCCCTCACGGCGACCAGCTACTGCCTGGTCCTCACCGTCCACGCCGACGTCAAGCAACCCGAGTTCGGCCCGAGCTGCGTCGTCCACGACGTCCTGGTCCGGGGCGAGGACGGAGAACTGCTCCTGCGCTCACGCCATGTCACGCACGACCACGTGTTCCCCGTCTGACCTGCCGAGCCAGCCGCCCCCTCCCCCCCGGCCGCCCTGCGATCCGCCACTCACAACGGCCAGGCGGCCAGCAGATCGCCGGGGCCGTAGGCGGCGTCGAGACCCGGAGAGTCGACGCCGCTGCGCGAGACCGCCACGACCGGAACGGGCTCGTCGGTGAGGGCCGCCCGGTGTCGATGGAGAGCCGCCAGGTCGTGCCGGTCGAAGGGTGACCGCTCCAGCCACTTGATGGAGCCGAGGAAGAGCAGCTCCTTGGCGATGGGGGCGCGGTCCGCACCGACGATGTCGATCTCGACGTCGTTGGTGCGGGTCCAGTAGCCGCCCACCGCGGAGGCCGCGGGGAGCTGGTCGTCGGGCAGGATCCGGGCGAGCGCCTCACGGACGAGCGGCTCGATCGCCCGGCCGCGCCAGCTGGTCCAGCTCTCCCGAATCCGCGCGAGGGTCAGATCGCCCCGCCCCCGCTCGATCTCCTCCATGGAGGGGCCGAGCAGGTGCAGCCAGAACCGCAGATAGGGATCGGTCACCCGGTAGCGGCGATCCTTCGACGGACGCAGCGACACGGGCAGCTCCGCGGCGACGATCCGCTTGTTCGTGAGCAGTTCCAGGGCCCGCTGCAACGGCGTGGCTCCGATCCCGCCGGCCGCACGGGCGATGTTGGTGAAGGTCCGCTCACCACTGCCGATGGCCGCAAGGACCGTGCGCGCCTGAGCCTGCGGGGGGAACTCGGCGGCCAAGGAGCGTTCGGCCGACACCAGCAGGGCCGAGACGGGGTCGTTCAGGGCCGCGCCGAGGAAGTCCCACAGCCCCGCGCCGTGCGGCCACTCCGCGCAGACCAGCGGCAGCCCGCCGGTGACCAGCGCGGCGTCGAAGGCCTCCGCCGGCTCCAGCCCGAGCATGCTCCCCACCTCGGCGGGGTTCAGCGGCCCGAGCACCATCTCCCGGCCGCGCTGGTGGAAGGGCCGTCCATAACCGTTCAGCGCCTCCATCATCGACAGATCCGAGCCGATGAGGACCAGCAGCACGGGCCTGGTCTCCAGCACCCGGTCCCAGGCGCGCTGCAGCATCCCCTCGAAGGCACCATCGGCATCCATCAGATACGGCACCTCGTCGATGACCAGCACGCTCGCCCGATCGGAGGGCAGCGCCGCGGCCAGCACGTCGAACGCGGCATCCCAGCTGTCCGGCCGCGCGGAAGCCACCAGCCCCGCCAGCGGCAACGTCGACGCCCGGGCGTCCCGGGCCAGCCGGGCGAGATCGTCCCCGGGGGAGGCGCCGGTGGCCGCGTAGAACAAGAACGGCGCACCGGAACGCTCCGCGAACCGCTCGACCAGTCGCGACTTGCCCACCCGACGCCGCCCCCGCAACATCACACACCGACCGGGCCGCTCCCCACCCACCCCGGCCGCCACCTTCTGCAGCTCACGCTCCAGCGTCGCCAGCTCCTGCCGACGCCCTACGAAGTCCACCATGTCTGCCGACCTCCAGGGATGACACTAACAGCAGTGTTACTAACGTGGATGTCAGTAGCATCCTCGGGGCGTACGGGAGCGAGCAGCCGGCACCGAAACCAACCAGGGGCCCGACCTCGAAAGGTCGAGCCCCTCCTGACCCGCAGGTTCGCCAGATCGGCGACGTGGTGCCGCGGCACCCGCTACACGTTGAAGCGGAACTCCACCACGTCCCCGTCCTGCATCACATAGTCCTTGCCCTCCATCCGCGCCTTCCCCTTCGCACGCGCCTCCGCCACCGAACCCGTCTCCACCAGGTCGGCGAAGGAGATGACCTCCGCCTTGATGAAGCCCTTCTGGAAGTCGGTGTGGATGACGCCGGCGGCCTCGGGGGCGGTGGCGCCCTTCTTGATGGTCCAGGCGCGGGATTCCTTGGGGCCGGCCGTGAGGTAGGTCTGGAGGCCGAGGGTGTTGAAGCCGACGCGGGCGAGGGTGGCGAGTCCGGGCTCCTCGGCGCCGACGGACTCCAGGAGTTCCATCGCGTCCTCCTCGTCGAGCTCGGCGAGGTCCGCCTCCAGCTTGGCGTTGAGGAAGATCGCCTCGGCGGGGGCGACCAGGGCGCGCTGCTCGGCCTTGAAGTCCTCGTCGACCAGTTCATCCTCATCGACGTTGAAGACGTAGAGGAACGGCTTGGTCGTCAGCAGGTGCAGGTCGTGCAGGAGCTCCTCGTTGCCGGAGCCCTGGGCGATGCCCGCGGAGAAGAGGGTGTCGCCCTTCTCCAGGATCTCCTTCGCCGCCTCGACCGCCGCGACCTTGGGGGCCACGTCCTTCTTGATGCGCGACTCCTTCTGGAGACGCGGGAGGACCTTCTCGATGGTCTGGAGGTCGGCGAGGATCAGCTCGGTGTTGATCGTCTCGATGTCGTCCTTGGGCGAGACCTTGCCGTCGACGTGGACGACGTTCTCGTCCTTGAAGGCACGGATGACCTGGCAGATCGCGTCGGACTCACGGATGTTCGCGAGGAACTTGTTGCCCAGGCCCTCGCCCTCGGAGGCGCCGCGCACGATGCCGGCGATGTCGACGAAGTCGACCGTCGCCGGGAGGATGCGCTGCGAGCCGAAGATCTCGGCCAGCTTGCCGAGGCGGGCGTCGGGGACGCCGACGACGCCCACGTTCGGCTCGATCGTGGCGAACGGGTAGTTGGCCGCCAGCACGTCGTTCTTGGTCAGGGCGTTGAACAGGGTCGACTTGCCGACATTCGGCAGACCGACGATTCCGATCGTGAGCGACACGTTGCGACTTCCCGTACGTGAGAGGACTTCAGGCGGCTGGGCTGGGGCCCGGTCCTTCTTCGATCTTCGCTGCGGATGCCGCGGACGACGCAGATGCACGGGCCGATCCACCAGTCTACGGCGTACCGGGCCGGGCCCCGGGCGCCGTATCGAACACCTGGCCAAGGTCCGCCCCAAGGTGTGTCTGAGGGCGAATTCGCCACATAAACCGACCTAGGTTGGACCGGAGGAGCAGGACGGGGCGCGACCTGCCGGGTTCAGCGCGGGATCAGCGCGGGATCAGCGCGGGATCAGCGCGGGATCAGCGCGGGTTCGCGCCGTACGGGAACAGCGACGGGGACGGTGTGGAGCGGGGCGAGGGGCGTACGAGGCGCGACCGGAGCGAGGGGCTCGGCGGGAGCCGGGAGCGTGCCGGGGGCCGGTGGCGCGATGGGGTCGGGTG
>NZ_JAKEIP010000064.1 GCF_021474425.1 Streptomyces muensis
GGGCCGGGGCGCGGGGGCTGAGGACTACGTGGTTCCTGGCGCGGAGGGCTGAGGACTGCGTGGTTCCTGGCGCGGAGGGCTGAAGGCGGGGTGGTTCCGGGCGCGGGTGGCTGAGGACAGGAGGTCTTTGGTGCGCGCGGCTTGGGGCAGGGGGTTCGGTTGACTCGCGGCCGAGGCCAGCGGGGCCCGGGCGACGCCCGGCCGAGGCAGCTGGTTCCGGGCGAGCGCGGCTGAAGCCAGCCGAGTTCCGGCGGCGCGAGGCTGGGACAGTAGGGACCGGGGGCAGGCACTGGGGACAGCTGGTCCCGGACGCGCGTGGGTGAGGCCAGCCGAGTTGCGGCCGCCCGTGGCTGAGACATCGGGCCCCGGCGACACCCGGCTGAGGCCACGCGGCTCCGAGCGCGCGGCTTAGGACAGCAGGTTCCGGCGACGCGCCGCTGAGGCAGCTGGTTCCGGGCGAGCGCGGCTGAGACCAGCCGAGTTTCCGCCGCGCGCAGCTGAGGCACCGGGCCCCTGCGGCGCGTCGCTGAAGGCAACAGGTGGCGGGCGGTGGGTGAAGACGGTTGCGTTCCGGGCGCGCAGGGCGATGGCGTCGTCGAAAACCGCGGGCATGCGTGCCG
This sequence comes from Streptomyces muensis, assembly GCF_021474425.1. Taxonomy (GTDB): domain Bacteria; phylum Actinomycetota; class Actinomycetes; order Streptomycetales; family Streptomycetaceae; genus Streptomyces; species Streptomyces muensis. Next base: position 621 of record NZ_JAKEIP010000064.1, read on the forward strand.
CACGGGTGGGCGCGGGCGGCGGCCCGAAACGCAGGGCCGTACAGCCGACCTCTCAGCCGCAACGCCGAGCGCCGGCTCAAGGAACCCCAACCCCTGCACCACGGCCCAGCCCCAGTGGCAACGTCTCGCGGAGGATGCACGGATCGAACGTGCGCGGGCCTTCAGACCCGACCATGGCTTAGCAAGCCAGTGCCTTACCACTCGGCCAATCCTCCGGGTGGGCGACCCACGCGAGAGCGACATCGCGTGCTCGAAGCGGCCGCCCCGGGCAGCTCCCCGTGCGGTACGGACTCTACGGAGGGGTAGCGATTACTCCGGAGTCCGCCGCCGGCTGCCCTGTCGGGAGCTCGACGTACTGCCGTGCATGGACATCGTCGCGCTCCTCTCCCAGAACGTGGCGCCGAACTCGTCGTCCGGCGGTGTGGACACAACCACTGTGCCTGTACGCCGAGTTGGCCGCCACTGATTTAAGGGGCCGAGGAAAGGCGCCGTACGTTTCCCCGTACGCCCCGTACCTTTCCCCGTACGCCCCTTACCGGCGGCGCCACTTGCGTCGGCGCCCCTTGCTGAAGAACCATCCGGCCGGCGGTTCGTCGGAGCGCCAGGGCTGCGGCTCCGGATCCTCGCGGCGCCAGCGCGCGGCCAGCATGCGGGCGCGGGCGGACGGCTCGGCGGTCCCGGCCGCACGTATGAAGTCGTCGTCCAGGACCAGGTTGCTCCAGGTGTCGTCCCCGGACTGTTCGCGATCCTCGTGCCGCGCCGTGCCGCCGCCTGCCATCGCCGTCCTCCAGTTCGTACAGTCCATCCACCTTTGCCCAGTGTGCCCGGGCAGAGGTGAAGCCCCCGTCAAGAGCGGGCCGGTTCAAGCGCCCGGCCCTTTATCTCCTCGGCCGCTCTCCATCTCCTCGGCCGCTCGATATCTCCTCCGCCGCCTACTCCTCGCCGGCCAGCGTCAGCGACCGCAGCTTCTGCCCCGCGTACCAGGTCGCGAGGACGGTGACCACGGCCAGCAGCACCGTCGCGGTGGGCAGGGTGACGTCCGACGTCACCAGGTCCCCGCCCGCGACCTTCTGTGCCACCGCCAGCGCCCACTGCTGGACGCTCAACGTGCGCGCACCGGACACCAGGGAGCCGAACAGGGCCTCCCAGACCAGCGCGTAGACGAGGCCGAAGACCACCGCGTGCCGGGACACCGTGCCGAGCAGCAGGAAGATCGCGGCGTAGGCGATGGACGCGACGAGCGCGGCCACCGTGTAGGCGACGGCGATCTGCTGGCCGTTGCCGTTGAGGATGAGGCCCGCGATGAAGGTGGGCAGTGCTGAGAACACCATGGTCACGGCAATCGCGACGATCAGCTTGGTGAAGATGATCGTCGGCCGCTTCACCGGCTTGGACAGCAGATACACCACCGAGCCGTCGTCGATCTCCGGCCCGATCGCGCCGGTGCCGGCGATGACGCCGATGATCGGCACCATGGTGGCCAGCGCCAGCCCGCCGAGCAGGTCGGACGCGGTCTGGTCGTCGGCGCCGGCGAGCCCGCGCACCGCGATCGAGATCGCGATGAGCAGCACGGGCAACGCGCCGAGGATGAGGGCCCGGCGGCGGCCGAGCAGGGCTCGATAGGTGAGCCGGGCGACTGTGGGGTCGTACATCTTCGGCCTCCTACGCCGCGACCAGATACGAGAAGACGGACTCGAGGGACTCGTCCGACGGCGAGACCGTGAGCAGGCGGATGCCGTGGTCACGCGCCACCTTCGGCAGCAGCGTGGTGAAGCGGCCGAAGTCGACGGCCTGGATGTGCAGCGCGCCCTCCGCCAGGTCGACCTCGATGCCGGACGTCGACGGATCGGCGATCAGCGCGGCCGCGAGGGTGCGGTCGTCGCTGGAGCGCACCAGGTAGCGGTGCGGGCGGTCGGTCATCAGACGGCGGATCTTGCGGAAGTCACCGCTCGCGGCGTGCCGTCCGGCCACCACGACCTCGATGTGCCAGGCGAGTTGCTCGACCTCTTCGAGGATGTGCGAGGAGAAGAGGACGGTGCGGCCCTCGTCGCCCATCTTCCGCAGCAGGTCCATGAGCTGCATGCGCTGGCGCGGGTCCATGCCGTTGAAGGGCTCGTCGAGCAGGAGCAGCGAGGGGTTGTGCACAAGGGCGCTCGCCATCTTCACGCGCTGGCGCATGCCCTTGGAGTACGTCTGGATCTTGCGGTCCTGGGCGTACTCCATCTCGACCGTGGCCAGGGCCTTTTGGGCCGCCTTGGCGCCCAGGCCGTGCAACTCGGCGTTGGCGACGACGAATTCGCGCCCGGTGAGGAAGTCGTACATCGCCTCGCGCTCGGGGACGATACCGATGTGCTGGTAGATCGACTCGTTGCGCCACACCTGCTGCCCGTCGAGGGTGACGGTGCCGGTGGAGGGAGCGAGGAAGCCGCCCATCATGTTGATGAGGGTGGACTTTCCGGCACCGTTGGGGCCGAGGAGGCCGGTGACGCCGGGGCCGATCGTCATGGTGATGTCGTTGACGGCGACCACGTTGCCGAACCAGCGGGAGACATGGTCGATCTGGAGCGTGGTCACAGTCCCACCTTCTTGTAGCGGCGCATCAGCAGGCCGTAGCTGCCGGCGATCAGGCCGAGGGTGACGAGGACGTACACCGCGCCTTCCCCGTTGGTCGGGCCGACTCCGCCGGGGAAGGCGGACGTGGCGCCCAGGAAGGCGGTCTGTACGCCGTCGATCAGCGTGACCGGCGAGAAGAGGCCGATCCAGGCGATGGCGCCCGAACTGTTCTGCACCTCGGCGATGGCCTGGAGCGTGGAGACGGCGCCGTAGGAGATGGTCAGTACGGCGATCACGGCCGCGATGCCGAAGCCGCGGCGCGGGGTGACCGACGCGATGACCAGGCCGATGCCGGCGAGCAGCAGTGAGAGCAGTGCCACGGAGACCAGTCCCTGCGCGAATCCCTTGGTCTGGTCGGCGAAGTCGAGCTTGGCCAGCAGCGCGCCCACGTAGAGCACGATCAGCGGGGCGGCGGTGAGGATGAACAGCGCCGAGGCCAGCGCCGCGAACTTCGCGCGGACGTAGTCGGCGGTCTCGATGGGCCGCGAGAAGTACAGCGGTACGGTCTTGAAGCGCAGGTCGCGGGAGACGGACTGGGGTGCCTGCGAGGCGATGTACAGGCTGATCACGGCCTGCATGACGATCGCGTAGCGGGTGTAGTCGACGGGCAGGTCGCTGGCCTTGGTGGCGACCGCGACGGCGACCATGATGGCCGCCGGCACGCACATCACCACGAACAGCAGCATCGGCAGCACCTTGGACTTCACCGACCGGCCGAGGCCGTAGGCGCCGCGCAGGGACTGCGAGTAGAGGGACCGGGTGGCGTAGGAGCGGCCGAGGCGGGGGCCGTCGTAGGTGCGGTAGCCGATGTTGTGGATGCGGGTCTGGTCACCCGGCTGTGCGGCTACGGGGTGCTCAACTGCCATGGCCGACCGCCTCCTTCCGCTGTGCTTCGGTGCTCTGCTCGCTGCCCTGCCCGCTGTCGGTGAAGACCTCCGAGATGTGGTGCCGGCGCTGTTCCATGCGGACCAGGCCGAGTCCGAGGTCGGCGACGACGTCGCGCACCAGGTCGTAGGTCTCCTCGCCCTGCGCGGTGAGCAGCAGGATGTGGCCGGCGCCGGGGAGGCCGCCGCTGCCGTCGAGGACGTCCACCCCGCGCGCGTGCAGCGCGTCGCGCGCCGCGCGGGTGCCGTCCGGATGGTCGTCGCTGTCGGTGACCTCGATGGCGAGGGTCGTCGTGGTCTGGGTGAAGTCGGTGGTGGAGCTGGAGCGCAGCAGCTTGCCGCCGTCGACGACGACCACGTGGTCGCAGGTGCGCTCCAGTTCTCCCAGTAGATGGGAGGTGACCAGGACCGAGATGCCGAAGTCGGTGTGGATGCGGCGGATCAGGCCGAGCATCTCGTCGCGGCCGACCGGGTCGAGGCCGTTGGTCGGCTCGTCCAGGAAGACCAGTTGCGGGTCGTGCACCAGGGCCTGGGCCAGCTTCACGCGCTGCTTCATGCCGGTCGAGTAGCCGCCGATGGGGCGGTAGCGCTCCTCGTAGAGACCGACGTGGCGCAGGGTGTCCGCGGTGCGTTCGCGTGCGGCGGCGGGCGGCAGGCCGGACATGCGTGCCATGTGTACGACGAACTCGGTGGCCGAGACGTCGGGTGGCAGACAGTCGTGCTCCGGCATATAGCCGACCCGCTCGCGGATGTCGGCGCCCTTGGTGGCGACATCGAGTCCGAGCACTTCGGCTCGGCCCTCGGTGGCGGGGGACAGACCCAGCAGGATCTTGATCAGTGTGGACTTGCCGGCTCCATTGGCTCCGACGAGTCCGGTCACACCGGGCCCGACGTCCACGGAGAGCCGGTCAAGCGCGGTCACCCTCGGGAACCGCTTGCTCAGGCTTTCGGTCGCGATCACAGTCACGCTTCGAAGGTAGTGACGCGGACCACGCCGGTCGTCACCCCGCAGAGCTGTATTGGAGTCAGACTCCAGGACTACGGGGCCCTAGGGGTCACCCCTGAGTCGAGGTGCGCGCCCCTGGTTTTCCACATCGGCGGGGGTTCGGCCGGGGCATCGGCAGAGTTTTCCACAGCCCTCGGCGGCCCTATTGACGCAGCCTCTAACAACTGTCACATTCGCCAGTGTCAAGTTACGGGCACGTACCGCAGTCGGTGTGGACAAGGTGGGGCGGTGGCATGACTACGGCGGTGACAGGCGGGCTCTCCGTGGACTCCGCGGAACTGCGCGGGTTCAGGCAGGTCCAGCAGTTGGCCTACGCATGCGCGGAGGCCGTCGCGGCGCGGCTTGAGCCGGGCATCACCGAGCGCGAGGCCGCGCGGATGCAGCGCGAGTGGCTGCGCGAGCGCGGCGTACGCGACTGGTTCCATCTGCCCTTCGCCTGGTTCGGCGACCGCACGGCGTTCGTGAACTTCCGGATCCCGCTGCAGTTCTTCCCCACGAACCGGCGGCTGGAGCCCGGGATGCCGTTCATCCTGGACATGGCCCCGGTGTACGACGGTTACACCGCCGACATCGGCTACTCCGGCTCGCTCGGCATCAGCCCCGTGCAGGACCGGCTGATGGCCGACCTGGAGGCACACCGGGAGCTGATCCTGCGCGAGGTGCGCGAGCGGCGGCCGCTTCGGGAGATCTACGAGGACGTGGACCGGCTCATGGTCCGCCAGGGTTACGCCAACCGGCACCGCGCCTACCCCTTCGGCGTGATCGCCCACAAGGTCGACCGCGTCAAGGAACGCCGCTGGTCACCGCATGTCTTCGGGTTCGGCACGCAGTCCCTGAAGGGTCTGGCGAGCGACGCGCTGCACGGCCATCGCGACGGCTGGTCCCCGCTGTGGTCGCCGTACCGCTTCTCCGACCACCCGCCGCAGCCGGGCCTGTGGGCGGTCGAACCGCACCTCGGATTCCGGGGCACGGGCGCGAAGTTCGAGGAGATCCTCGTCGTCACCGACTCCAGGGACCCCGAGCAGAGCGCCTTCTGGCTGGACGACGATCTGCCGCACGTGCGGCGCTGGGCGGAGGAGAAGTGACGGTGCCGGTGACTCTCGAAGAGGCGCGTGAGCGCCGGGTGCAGACCGGCGGAGTCGAGCTGTGCGTGGCCGAGCTGGGCGATCCCGGACAGCCGACGGTGATCCTGGTGCACGGCTATCCGGACAGCAAGGAGGTGTGGTCCGAGGTCGCGCCGCGGCTGGCCGGCCGCTTCCATGTCGTGCTGTACGACGTCCGGGGCCATGGCCGGTCGACGGCGCCCAAGCCGCTGCGCGGCGGGTTCACGCTGAAGAAGCTGACGGACGACTTCCTTGCCGTCGCGGACGCGGTCAGCCCGGACCGGCCCGTGCATCTGGTGGGGCACGACTGGGGCTCCGTGCAGGCCTGGGAGTTCGCCACCGTCAAGCGCACCGAGGGCCGGATCGCGTCCTTCACCTCCATGTCCGGGCCGTCCCTGGACCACTTCGGTCACTGGATCAACAGCCGTCTCAAGCGCCCCACCCCGCGCCGGGTCGGTCAACTCCTCGGCCAAGGCGCCAAGTCCTGGTACGTCTACGCGCTGCACACGCCCGTGCTGCCCGAACTGGCCTGGCGCGGCCCCCTCGGCAAGACCTGGCCCCGCATCCTGGAGCGCATGGAGAAGGTCCCCGGCAGCGGCTACCCGACCTCGTCCCTGCCGACGGACGCGGCACACGGGGCGTGGCTGTACCGGGACAACGTGCGGGCACGCCTGCGCCACCCGCGCCAGGACGCGTACGCCCACGCGCCCGTGCAGCTCATCACGCCCCTCGGGGACGCATTCCTCTCGGAACGGCTCTACGACGAACTGGAGCTGTGGGTTCCACAGTTGACCAGGCGCACCCTGCCGGCGAAGCACTGGATCCCGCGCTCCCGCCCCGACCAACTTGCCTCCTGGATCACCGAGTTCGTGACCTCCGTGGAGGGCGGCCGCCCGGAAGGGGTCACGGCGACCGGGAAGTACGCCGACCGTTTCGGCGGGCAGCTCGTGCTGGTCACGGGCGCGGGCAGCGGCATCGGGCGGGCGACGGCGTACGCGTTCGCCGAGGCCGGCGCGCGCGTGGTGGCCGTCGACCGGGACGTCGAGGCCGCGGTCCGCACCGCCGAGATGTCCCGTCTGATCGGCGCACCCGAGGCCTGGCCGGAGACCGTCGACGTCTCCGACGAGCAGGCCATGGAGAAGCTCGCCGCGAAGGTCGCCGCCGAGTACGGCGTCGTGGACGTCCTGGTGAACAACGCCGGCATCGGGCTGTCGGGCTCCTTCTTCGACACGACTCCCGAGGACTGGAAGAAGGTCCTCGACGTCAATCTGTGGGGCGTCATCCACGGCTGCCGGCTGTTCGGCAGGCAGATGGCCGAGCGCGGACAGGGCGGCCACATCGTCAACACCGCGTCGGCGGCGGCGTATCAGCCCTCCAAGGCGCTGCCCGCCTACAGCACCTCCAAGGCGGCCGTCCTGATGCTGAGCGAGTGCCTGCGCGCGGAGCTGGCGGGACAGGGCATCGGCGTGACCGCGATATGCCCGGGCCTGGTCAACACCAACATCACCTCGACCGCGCACTTCGCCGGGGTCGACGCCGAGGAGGAGAAGCGGCGCCAGAAGAAGTCCGCCCGGCTGTACGGGCTGCGGAACTATCCGCCGGAGAAGGTGGCCGACGCGATCCTGCGGGCGGTGGTGCGCGGTGAGGCCGTGGTTCCGGTGACGCCGGAGGCACGGGGGGCGTATCTGATGTCGCGGTTCACGCCGAGGGCGCTGCGCAGGATCGCGCGGCTGGAGCCACCCCTGTGAGCGAGGGCGGCCGCCCGGCCGAACAGCGCGGTGAGGGCGGCCACATGGCCGAGGGGCCGCCCCCGCCCGCCTACCGGATCGAGGACCTCGCCCACCTCAGCGGCGCCACCGTCCGCACCATCCGCGCCTACCAGGACCGTGGCCTGCTCCCCCGCCCCGAGCGCAGGGGCCGCGCCAACCTGTATGGCGACGCCCATCTCGTCCGTCTGCGCCAGATCGCCGACCTCCTCGACCGCGGCTACACCCTGGCCTCCATCAAGGAGCTCCTGGAGGCCTGGGACGCCGGTCGTGGCCTCGGCGGGGTACTCGGGCTCGTCGCCGAGGTCGACGGGCCCTGGACCGACGAGGAGGCGGTACGGATCTCGCGTGCCGAGCTGGACCGGCGCTTCGGCGGCACGCCCGACGACGCGGCGGTGGCCGAGGCCGTGGAGCTCGGCGTACTGGAGCCGGCCCCCGACGACGAGGACACCTTCGTCGTACCGAGCCCCCAAGAGCTGTCCGTGGCCGTCGAGTTGCACGCCGCCGGGGTCCCGCTGTCCGCGATCTCCGCTCACCTACGGGAGTTGAGGGGTCAGGTCGAGCACATCGCCGCCCGTTTCCTGGAGTTCACCACCGAACACGTCTTCGCCCGCTATCTCGACGGAACCAACCGTCCGACAGACGCGGAAGCCTCCGAAGCGGCCTCTCTCGTACGACGGCTGCGCCCACTCGCACAGCACACCGTGGATGCCGAACTCGCCCGGGCGATGCGCCTGTTGGCAGTACGCCACCTACGACAGCAACTCGGCACGTCCGAGGCTCCTGATCTTCGGAACCGGACGAGAACAGTGCTCGTTCCCGAAGAGACAATGCAGACCGTGGAGCGCTTGGTTGGTCCACAGCAGGCCGCGACGTTCGTCAGTCTGGCCACCGAACGGGAAGTGCGCGCCCGCACCTTGGACCGGCTTGCCTCAAATCACAGCTCATCAGCTGATCTTGACGAAACCTCTTGAATCGACGGCTCGTTGTCCACAGAATCGCCAATTCCCCTGTGGATAACCCGACTTGCTTGTGGATCAAACATCCGGAGCGAAATCGTTCGCGTGATTCGTGCCTCTACCGGCAGGCTGATGGCATGGACGAAAGACGCACCGTGAAGGTGTCGAAGTACCTCTCGAAACACCTTCGCCACCAGCCCGAGCGGATCGGGCTCACACTCGACGAGGGCGGCTGGGTCGAGATCGACACCCTGATCGCCGCCGCGACCGCGCACGGATTCCGGTTCACCCGGGAAGAGCTGGACCATGTGGTGGCCGCCAACGACAAACGGCGCTTCGCGATCGAGGGCTCCCGGATCCGCGCCAGTCAGGGCCACAGCATCGATGTCGATCTCGGACTGCCCCCGGCGACACCGCCGCCGTACCTCTACCACGGCACCGTGGCCCGCAACCTGGACGCGATTCGCAGCGCCGGCCTCAAGCCCATGAACAGGCACGATGTGCACCTCTCCACCGACCGCGAGACCGCGACGCGGGTCGGCGCCCGGCGCGGCCGCCCCGTGGTGCTCTCGGTGGACGCCGACGCCATGCACCGCGACGGCCATGTCTTCCACGTCAGCGCGAACGGAGTATGGCTGACGAAGGCCGTACCGCCGGAGTATCTGCGCTTCCCGGAGTCGCACTGATCTTCCTTCGGACACGCCGCCGCGCCCAAGGCACTCCCGTGCCGGTCGGCCTCACTCTGTGGCCGGGCAGCCGCGCGCGGTGACTGTTTCACGTGAAACCCGTTCGGCCGCATAGGCTCGGTCATATGAGTCTGCGCCTGAGCACCGTGATCCTCCCGTACCGCCGCTGGTCCGAGGGGGGCCGCGAGGCATGGCAGCGCGCGGAGCAGCTCGGCTTCCATGCCGCGTACACCTACGACCACCTTTCCTGGCGCAGCTTCCGTGACGGCCCCTGGTTCGGCGCCGTGCCGACGCTGACGGCCGCCGCCGCCGTCACCGACCGTCTGCGGCTGGGCACGCTGGTCACCTCGCCGAACTTCCGGCATCCGGTGCCCTACGCCAAGGAACTGATCTCCCTGGACGACATCTCCGGCGGCCGTTTCACGCTCGGCGTGGGGGCGGGCGGTTCCGGGTTCGACGCCACCGTCCTCGGCCGGGAGCCATGGTCACCGCGCGAGCGGGCCGACCGGTTCGCCGAGTTCGTCCAGCTCCTGGACCGGCTGCTGACCTCGGACTCGGTGTCGTACGAGGGCGACTTCTACTCGTCGCACGAGGCGCGGAACATCCCGGGCTGTGTGCAGCGCCCCCGGCTGCCCTTCGCGGTCGCCGCGACCGGGCCGCGCGGGCTTCGGCTCGCGGCGCAGTACGGGCAGGCCTGGGTGACCACGGGCGACCCCAAGCTGTACGAGAACGGCACTCCTGAACAGTCGGTTCAAGCCATTCGCGGACAGGTGGAGAAGCTGGCCGACGCCTGCGCCGCGATCGGCCGGGACGCGGCGGGACTCGACAAGGTCCTGCTCACCGGATTCACCCCGGATCGCGCCCGTCCGCTGGAGTCCCTCGACGCGTTCGTGGACTTCGCGGGGCGTCATCAGGAGCTGGGGTTCACCGAGATCGTGGTCCACTGGCCGATCCCCGACTCGGACTTCGCGGCCGACGAGAAGGTCTTCGAGCAGATCGCCATGGAGGCCATGGCACAGCTGCGGTGAGATCGACCGAGGTGACAGTGCTGGTCAGCGAGCTGGGAGCGGTGTCGTCGGGGGCGGTTTCTCCTCAGGCACCCCCTCAGATGTGCGGACTGCCGCACGGTCGTGCGGGCATATGCGGGAGAATGAGCCGGTGACCTCAGCGACTCGACAGCCCCAGACCCCGGCGGCCGCCGTCCGCCCGCGGCTCATCGCCACCGACCTGGACGGCACCCTGCTGCGGGACGACAAGTCCGTCTCCCCGCGCACGATCGCCGCGCTGGCCGCCGCCGAGGAGGCCGGCATCGAGGTGTTCTTCGTCACCGGCCGCCCGGCCCGCTGGATGAACGTCGTCAGCGACCACGTCCACGGTCACGGTCTGGCGATCTGCGGCAACGGCGCCGCCGTGGTCGATCTGCACGGCGGTCCCGGCGCCCACCGGTTCGTGAAGGTGCGGGAGCTGGCCCGGGAGAACGCGCTGGACGCCGTACGGCTGCTGCGGGACGCGGCTCCGGGCACGGTGTACGCGGTGGAGCAGACGTACGGCTTCTACCAGGAGCCGGACTATCCCAAGCTGCACATGGAGATACCGGACAGTCTCGCGCCGGCCGAGGACCTCCTGGCCCCGGACGCCCCGGGCGCCGACGAGCCGGTGCTCAAGATCCTCGCCTACCACCCCACCCTCGATCCCGACGCCTTCCTCACCCTCGCCCGCCTCGCCATCGGCGACCGCGCCAACGTCACCCGCTCCAGCCCCAGCGCCCTGCTGGAGATCAGTGGCCCCGGCGTCTCCAAGGCCAGCACGCTCGCCCTGTGCTGCGCCGAGCGCGGGATCTCGCACGAGGAGGTCGTGGCCTTCGGGGACATGCCCAACGACGTCGAGATGCTGACGTGGGCGGGCCAGTCGTACGCGATGGGCAACGCCCACCCGGATGTGATCGCCGCCGCGTCGGGGCGGACGGTCGCCAACAACGACGACGGTGTGGCGGTCGTGATCGAACAACTGCTGGCGGAACGGCCCTAGGCCCCGCGCCGCGACTAGCCGACCGGCACGTCCCGCTTCGTCAACCACGGCACGGGATCCACCGCCGAGCCCATCTCGGGAGTGACCCGCACCTCGAAGTGCAGGTGCGGGCCGGTGGAGTTGCCCGTCGTGCCGGACTGGCCGATCCACTGCCCGGTGTCGACGCGCTCGCCCTGGTCCACGGCGACGGTCGCGAGATGGGCGTACTGCGTGAAGTAGCCGTTGGCGTGGCGGACGACGATCTCCATGCCGAAGGCTCCGCCGCACGCCACCTTGACCACCTGCCCGTCCCCGACCGCGCGCACGGGTGTACCGATCGGCACCGCGAAGTCCTGCCCGGTGTGCCGGTGCGCCCACCGCAGCCCACCGCTGCCGAACCCGGCGGACAGTTCGTACGACCGCACCGGCGCGACCCACGCCCCCGCACCGTCCGTCTTCTTCTGGTCGAGCCGAACGGCACCCGGGCAGGAGCCGGCCGCCACGGAGGCGTCGGCCTCACCCTGCAACTGCCACCTGGCCTCTTCCAGCTTGTCCTCGATGCCCTTCTTCAGCCGGGCGAGCTCGGTGTTGCGCTTCTCCAGCGACTCCCAGGCCGCCGCCGATCTGGCCTCGTCCCGAGTGAGCCGGGCCTCGGCGCGGCGGCTCTTGTCGATGGCGTTGCCGACGGCCAGATTCGTCTGCGAGAACACATGCTGGCCGCGCATCAGCTGGTCCGGGCTCGACGCGAGGAGGATCTGCGCGGTGAGCGGCATCCCGCCACCGCTGCGGTACTGGGCACGCGCGAGCCGGCCCAGGTCCTCGCGCAGGACGCCGATCTCCCGTCGCTCCCGGTCGAGCAGCTTCTCGATCCGCAGGGCTTTCGCCCGCTGCGCCTCGGCCTCCTGGCGCCCCGCCTGGTACCGCTCCGTCGCCCGCGCCGCGTCCTCGTACAGCTTCACCACCCGCGCGCTGAGCACCGAGTCACCGCCGGTGCCGTTGTGGTTCGGCCCGCCCTTGCCGTCGCCGACGGCGTCGACGGGCCGGGCGACGAGTGAGGTGATCGCGCACAGGAGCGCCGGAACGACCAGGAGGCGACGGCGATATGAGCGCATGCCAGCGATCCTGGCTCGCGGATCGGGCCAAGGCCTTGTTCAGGTCGTACGCCTGGGGGACGTGTTGCTGCGGATGGGGCAGTAGGGACGTTGACGCGGACACCGGCAGAACCACCCAGGGGCCGGCGCGGTGAAGCGCGGGCGCTACGGCGCCCCCACCAGCAGATCCGCCTCCTCCTCCCGCGCCACCATCCGCCGCAACGGCCCCTCCACCGCGGCCAGCTCCGCGAACGGCCCTCGCTGCACCACCCGCCCCGCCTCCAGCACGACCACCTCGTCCACGGCCTCAAGACCGGCCAGCCGGTGGGTGATGAGCAGCGTCGTGCGGCCCTCGGTGGCGGCCAGCAGGTCGGCGGTGAGGGCGTCGGCGGTCGGCAGGTCGAGATGCTCGGCGGGCTCGTCGAGGACGAGGACGGGGAAGTCGGCGAGCAGCGCGCGGGCCAGCGCGAGCCGCTGCCGCTGGCCGCCCGACAGCCGTGCCCCGTGCTCGCCCACGAGCGTGTCCAGACCGTCGGGCAGGCCGTCGGCCCAGTCGAGCAGCCGGGCGCGCTTCAAGACGTCGCGCAGCTCGTCCTCGGTGGCGTCCTTCTTGGCGAGGAGCAGGTTCTCGCGCACGGAGCTGTCGAAGAGGTGCGCGTCCTGCGCGCACAGTCCGACGAGCCGCCGTACGTCGTCGCCGTCCAGCGCGTACGCGTCCACGCCACCCAGCGTGTACGAGCCCGCGGCGGCGTCCAGGAAGCGCAGCAGCACCTGCGCCAGCGTCGTCTTGCCGGAACCGGACGTCCCGACGACCGCGATCCGGCGGCCCTCCTCCAGGGTCAGGTCGAGGCCGGCGAGCGCGTCCCGGTCCTGGCCCGCGTGGCGGGCGGTCAGATCCCGGACGGCGACCGGGAAGGGCGACGCGGGCGCCTGCCGGGGCCGCTCCGGTTCCCGTACCGGCTCGGGCGCGTCCAGCACCTCGTACACGCGCTCGGCGCTCCTGCGCACCCGCTGCCGGTACTGCACGGCGAGCGGCAGGCCGAGGACGGCCTCGAAGGCGGCCAGCGGGGTGAGGACTACAACGGCCATCGCGACGCCGCCGAGCCGCCCGTCGGCGACCGCCTGGGCGCCCACGAGAGCCGTGGCGGCGACGGTGAACCCGGAGACCAGCGCGGTGAGTCCGTCGCCGAGCGCGGTCGCGGTGGCGGCCCGCGAGGCGATCCGGGTGAGCGTCCCGTCGGCCCGCCGCGCTTCGGCGGTACGGCTGGGCAGGGCGCCGGCGACGGTCAGCTCCGCGGTGCCGGTGAGCAGATCCGTCACCCGTGTCGCGAGCACGCCTCGGGCGGGGGCCAGCCTGCGTTCTGCGCGTCGGGCGACGGCGCCCGTGACGAGCGGGACCCCGGCCCCGGCGACGAGCAGCCCGACCGCGAGTACGGCACCGGCCTCGGGCAGCAGCCAGGCGGTGAAGCCGACGGCCGCGGCGGACACGACGGCCGCGGAAGCCGCGGGCAACAGCCACCGCAGCCAGTAGTCCTGAAGCGCGTCCACATCGGTGACGAGCCTCGCCAGCAGGTCGCCCCGCCGCGTGCGGCGCAGCCCGGCCGGTGCCAGCCGCTCCAGCCGCCGGTACACGGCGACCCTGGTGTCGGCCAGCATCCGCAGCACCGCGTCATGTGACACCAGGCGCTCGGCGTACCGGAACACGGCCCGGCCGATACCGAAGGCGCGCGTCGCCGTGACGGCCACCATCAGATACAGCACGGGCGGCTGCTGCGAGGCCCGCGAGATCAACCATCCGGAGGTGGCCATGAGCCCGACGGCACTGCCGAGCGCGAGGCTCCCGAGCAGCAGCGCGAGCGCGAGACGACCGCGCCGGGGGCCGGACATGGCACGGACGCGGGCGAGGACACCTCGCGAGCCCGCAGTAGGGGGCACGGCCTCGGCGTCGACCGGAGCGGTCCGGCTCCCGTCCGCCGCGGCACCGCCGTGCTCTCTCTGCTCCATGCCGGCGTGCAGTTCCGGCTCGATGACACGGCTGGCGGACACGGGCGTGCTGGGCAGTGCGCCTGCCTGCTCGGGCGCCTCCGCCCCCGCCTCCGCCAGCCGCACCACCCGGTCGGCCACGCCCAGCAGCGCCGGCCGATGCACCACGAGCAGCACCGTCCGTCCCACCGACAGCCTCCGCACGGCCTCCACGACCTCGGCCTCGGTGGCCCCGTCGAGGGCGGCCGTCGGCTCGTCCAGGAGCAGCACGGGCCGGTCCGCGAGGAACGCGCGGGCCAGCGCGAGCCGTTGCCGCTGCCCTGCGGACAGCCCGAGCCCGTCCTCGCCGAGCACGGTGTCGACGCCCCGGGGCAGCGCGTCCACGAACTCGATCGCCCCGGCGTCCTCCAGCGCCCGCCGTACAGCGCCGTCGTCCGCGTCGGGACGCGCCAGCCGTACGTTCTCGGCGATCGTCCCGGCGTACAGATGCGGCCGCTGGGGGACCCAGGCGATACGGGAGCGCCATGCGTCGAGGTCGAGCTCGGCAAGATCCGCTCCCCCGACCAGGACGCGCCCCTCGGTCGGCCGAACGAACCCCAACAGCACATTCAGCAGCGTCGACTTGCCCACGCCGCTCGGCCCGACGAGCGCGACCGTCTCACCGGGTTCGAGGGCGAAGGCGGCACCCGACACGGCGTCCACGGACCGCCCGGGATAACGAACCGAGACCCCCTCGAACGACACCGCCCCCGTCGGCACCGCCGCGGTCCCCGTCGCCGACACCGGGGTCTCCAGCACCTCGAAGATCTCCTCGGCCGCCGACAGCCCCTCGGCGGCCGCGTGGTACTGCGCACCCACCTGGCGCAGCGGCAGATAGGCCTCGGGCGCCAGCACGAGGACGACCAGGCCGTCGTACAGATGCATCTCGCCGTGGACGAGCCGCATGCCGATCGTCACCGCGACCAGGGCCACCGAGAGCGTGGAGAGCAGCTCCAGCGCGAAGGAGGAGATGAAGGCGATCCGCAGCGTCCGCATGGTCGCCCTGCGGTACTCGCCGGTGATACGCCGGATCGACTCGGCCTGCGCCTTGGCCCGCCCGAACACCTTCAGGGTGGGCAGCCCCGCGACGACGTCCAGGAAGTGTCCGGACAGCCGGGACAGCAGCTGCCACTGACGGTCCATGCGGGACTGTGTGGCCCAGCCGATCAGCATCATGAAGATCGGGATGAGCGGAAGGGTACCGACGATGATCGCGGCCGAGACCCAGTCCTCGGTCACGATCCTCGCCAGCACCGCGACCGGCACGACGACCGCGAGCCCCAACTGCGGGAGATAGCGCGAGAAGTAGTCGTCCAGGGCGTCGACCCCACGCGTGGCCAGGGCGACCAGCGATCCCGTCCGCTGCCCGCTCAGCCACCCGGGACCCAGCTCGGCCGCCCGCTCCAGCAGCCGCCCCCGCAGCTCCGACTTCACCGCCGCGCTCGCACGGTGGGCGGCGAGCTCGGTGAGCCAGGCGACCCCCGCCCGACCGATCGCGACCGCCACCAACAACAGCAGGGGAGTGCGCAGTTCAGCGGCCGACATCCCGTTCTGGAACGCCCCCACCACAGCCTCGGCGATGAGCATCGCCTGGGCGATGACCAACCCCGCACCGACGGCACCCAGGCCGACGACCGCGATCAGGAAGAGGCGGGTGGCGCGGGCGTATCGGAGGAGACGCGGGTCGATTGGTTTCACGTGAAACACACCTCAGTGCACGGGTTCGGCGATGTGCTGCGTACCGATCCGCTTGCGGAAGACCCAGTAGGTCCAGCCCTGGTAGAGCATCACGATCGGCGTGGCGATCACGGCGCACCAGGTCATGATCTTCAGGGTGTAGGGGCTCGACGAGGCGTTGGTGACCGTGAGGCTCCACTCGTCATTGAGCGAGGAAGGCATGACGTTCGGGAAGAGCGTCAGGAAGAGCATCGCCACGGCGGCCACGATGGTGACGCCGGAGAAGGCGAACGACCATCCTTCACGCCCGGCTTGGTTCGCCACCAGCGCCGCCACCAGCGCGGCCACGGCCACGGCGAACGCCACCAGGCTCTTGCCGTCCCCGTTCTCGATCTGCGTCCACAGCATGAAGATCAGCGCGAGTACGGCGGCGACAAGCCCGACCCACAGGGCCAGCTTCCGCGCCCGCTCCCGGATCTCCCCGACGGTCTTCAGCGCGGTGAACACCGCACCGTGGAAGGTGAACAGCGTCAGCGTCACCAGACCGCCGATGAGCGCGTACGGGTTGAGCAGGTCCAGCACATTGCCGACGTACTCATGGCTCTGGTCGAGCTTCACGCCCCGCACGATGTTGCCGAAGGCGACGCCCCACAGGAACGCCGGGATCAGCGAGCACCAGAAGATGGCGTGCTCCCAGTTGCGCTGCCAGTTCTCCTCGGGCCGCTTCGCCCGGTACTCGAAGGCGACACCCCGGACGATCAGGGAGACCAGGATCACCAGCAGAGGCAGGTAGAAGCCCGAGAAGAGCGTGGCGTACCACTCGGGGAAGGCGGCGAAGGTGGCACCGCCCGCCGAGAGCAGCCACACCTCGTTGCCGTCCCAGACCGGGCCGATGGTGTTGATCAGCACCCGCCGCTCGGGCCGGTTGCGGGCGAGCAGCTTGGTGAGGACACCGACCCCGAAGTCGAAGCCCTCCAGAAAGAAGTAGCCGATCCACAGGACGGCGATCAGGACGAACCAGACGTCGTGCAGTTCCATGACAGTGCAGCTCCCTCGGCCTAGTACGAGAAGGCCATCGGCTTGTCGGCGTCACGGGAGTCGCCGCCGATCTTCGTGGGCGGGTTCAGGTCGGCCTCGGTGAGCTCGGGCGGGCCGGCCTTGACGTACTTCACGAGCAGCTTGACCTCGACGACGGCGAGGATGGCGTACAGCGCGGTGAAGACGATCATCGAGGTGAGGACCTCGCCCTGGGAGACACCGGGGGAGACCGCGTCGCGGGTGCGCAGGACGCCGTAGACGACCCAGGGCTGACGGCCCATCTCGGTGAAGATCCAGCCCCAGGAGTTGGCGATCAGCGGGAAGCCCAGGGTCAGCACGGCGATACGCCAGTACCACTGGGTGAGCTTCGGGCCGAGGGCCTTGTGGGGCAGCAGCACGAGATGCGGCACCTCGTCGTCACCGACCCTCAGGTGCTGCGGCAGCATGAACTTCTTGCGGGTCAGCCAGAGTCCGAGCAGACCGATGGCGAACGACGTCATACCGAAGCCGATCATCCAGCGGAAGCCCCAGTAGGCGACGGGGATGTTGGGCCGGTAGTCGCCGGGACCGTACTTCTCCTGCTCGGCCTTGTTGACGTCGTTGATACCGGGGACGTACGAGCTGAAGTCGTCCTTGGCCAGGAAGGACAGCAGGCCGGGGATCTCGATGGCGACCTTGTTGTGGCCCTTGTCGACATCGCCGTAGGCGAAGACGGAGAAGGGCGCCGGCGCCTCGCCGTCCCACAGGGCCTCGGCGGCGGCCATCTTCATCGGCTGCTGCTCGTACATGATCTTGCCGAGGACGTCACCGCTGATCGCGGTGAGCATGCCGCCGATGACGACGGTGACCAGGCCGAGCCTGAGCGAGGTCTTCATCTCGCGGATGTGCTTCTTGCGCAGCAGATGGAAGGCGGAGATGCCGACCATGAACGCGCCACCGGTGAGGAAGGCCGCCGAGAGGGTGTGGAAGGCCTGGGCGAGCGCGGTGTTCTGGGTCAGTACGAGCCAGAAGTCGGTGAGCTCGGCCCGTCCCTTGGCCTCGTTGATCCGGTAGCCGACGGGGTGCTGCATCCAGGAGTTGGCCGCCAGGATGAAGTACGCCGACAGGATCGTGCCGATGGAGACCATCCACATACAGGCCAGGTGGATCTTCTTCGGCAGCTTGTCCCAGCCGAAGATCCACAGGCCGATGAAGGTCGACTCGAAGAAGAAGGCGATCAGCGCCTCGAAGGCCAGCGGCGCCCCGAAGACGTCACCCACGAAGCGGGAGTAGTCGGACCAGTTCATGCCGAACTGGAACTCCTGCACGATGCCGGTGACCACGCCCATCGCGATGTTGATCAGGAAGAGCTTGCCCCAGAACTTCGTCGCCCTGAGGTACTTCTCCTTCTCCGTGCGCACCCAGGCGGTCTGCAGGCCGGCCGTGAGGGCTGCCAGCGAGATCGTCAGGGGGACGAACAGAAAGTGGTAGACGGTGGTGATACCGAACTGCCAGCGCGCCAGAGTCTCCGGCGCCAAAGCCAGGTCCACGTCGCCGCTCCTTACTACCGCTTGTGAAAGCGTTCACATTCACAAGCAATTATGCAGCACCCCTCCTCGACCCCTCAAAGGGGGGTACCTCCTCGGCCCCAACCCCTTGGCGCGGACTTCAACATATTGTTGAATCAGCGGCATGCAGACACCGACGCCGACCCACATACGGATCTCCTGGCCTGCAGGGCACCTCACCGCGACCCTCGACGACACCCCGACGACGCAGGCCCTCGCCAAGGCTCTGCCCCTCGTCTCCACCGCCCGCACCTGGGGCGAGGAGGTCTACTTCGACACGGGCATCGCCGTTCCACGTGAAACCAACGCCCGGCAGGTGGTCGAGCCGGGCACGGTCGCCTTCTGGACCGACGGCGACGCGCTCGCCCTCCCCTACGGCCCCACACCGATCTCGCGAGGCGACGAGTGCCGCCTCGCGAGCCCGTGCAACGTCCTGGGCCACCTCGACGGCGACCCTCGCCTGTTGGCGACCGTCCGCGACGGCGACCCCGTGCGCGTGGAACTCGTGGACGCCTGACCGGCTTACGAAGCTCTACAGCTCCTTGCGGAAGCCTTCCGCCACCTTCAGGAAGATGTCGTTCGCCTCGGCCTCCCCGACCGTCACCCGCACACCCTCGCCCGGGAACGGTCGGATCACCACGCCCGCCTGCTCACAGGCCTGAGCGAAGGCCACCGTGCGGTCCCCCAGCCGCAGCCACACGAAGTTGGCCTGGGTCTCGGGCACCGTCCAGCCCTGAGCGCGCAGCCCGTCGACCACGCGGTTGCGCTCGCACACCAACGAGCCGACCCTGCCGATCAGTTCGTCCTCGGCACGCAGCGAGGCGATGGCCGCCTCCTGCGCGATCTGGCTCACCCCGAAGGGCACGGCCGTCTTGCGCAGCGCCGCCGCGACCGGCTCCTGGGCGATGGCGAAGCCGACACGGAGGCCGGCCAGGCCGTACGCCTTGGAGAACGTCCGCAGGACACAGACGTTGGGCCGCTCACGGTAGATCTCCACACCGTCCGGCACCTCGGGGTCACGGATGAACTCGCGGTACGCCTCGTCCAGCACCACCAGGACATCGCCAGGCACCCGGTCGAGGAACCGCTCCAGCTCGGCACGCCTGACGACCGTGCCCGTCGGGTTGTTGGGGTTGCAGACGAAAATCAGCCGGGTGCGGTCGGTGATGGCGGCGGCCATCGCGTCCAGGTCGTGCACATCGCCCGGGGTCAGCGGCACCTGGACGGACGTGGCACCGCTGATCTGCGTGATGATCGGGTACGCCTCGAAGGACCGCCAGGCGTAGATGACCTCGTCGCCGGGGCCGGCGGTGGACTGGATCAGCTGCTGGGCGACGCCGACCGAGCCGGTGCCGGTCGCCAGATGGGAGGCCGGGACGCCGAAGCGCTCGGACAGCTCGTTCATCAGGCCCGTGCACATCATGTCCGGGTAGCGGTTGAAGGACGAGGCCGCGGCCGTCACGGTCTCCATCACGCCGGGCAGCGGCGGATAGGGGTTCTCGTTGGAGGACAGCTTGTAGGCCACCGGGCCACCGGCCGCGGCAGGCTTGCCCGGCTTGTAGGTGGGGATACCCTCCAGCTCGGCGCGCAGCTTGGGGCTCGTCTCGCTCACCGCAGTCCTCCTCGCGACCACCGGCGGCCCATCACCACCGCCGGCTCCAATACTTCTCACCTTATGAGGATTCGGCGCCGATGCGTACAGGTGCGGAGCCCTGTCTCCTGACCTCCTGCCGACCCATGCCGACCCGCTCCGCCCCGTGCCGATTCCTTCCGAGCCCTGCTGAACCCATCTGCCACACCTGCATCAGGGGCATCCGCGTACGAAGGCGTACGAATTAGGGGGCGCATCACACATATATCTATGCGCCGGTGGCTCACGCCCTGGCGCGCATCACCCGTGAAGGTGAGTTGAGACCTCTTCGAAACATCGGGCACTTGGCAGGCCCATGCGTGCCGACAAGTCACGTCTTGCCATTGGATCGTTCAACTCCCTTGCTTTCAAAGGAGTTTGACGCCTGATGACCTTGCAGAAACGTGCCTGTCAACGGCTGCATATGCGTCCGCACTACCCCACCGAATGAGCCCTACTATCGGCTCGCCATGACAGCAGCAGGGAAGCACCAGGTGAGCCGCGCGGAAACCTCACGTCGAGGCAGTCGGCCCGGTCGGGCGGGCATCAGAGACGTGGCGGCCGCCGCCGGGGTCTCCATCACGACCGTCTCCGACGCCCTCAACGGAAAGGGCCGGCTCCCCGACGCCACCCGACGCCATGTCCGCGAGGTCGCCGACCGGCTGGGCTACCGCCCGTCGGCCGCCGCCCGGACACTCCGAACCGGCAAGTCAGGACTCATCGGCCTGACCGTGACGACATACGGGGATGAACCTTTCACCTTCACCGAGTTCGCGTACTTCGCCGAGATGGCCCGCGCCGCCACCTCGGCCGCGCTCGCCCGCGGCTACGCCCTCGTGATCCTCCCCGCCACCTCGCGCCACGACGTCTGGTCGAACGTCGCCCTCGACGGCACGGTCGTCATCGATCCGTCCGACCAGGACCCCGTCGTCAGCGAGCTGGTCAGACAGGGCCTCCCGGTCGTCTCCGACGGCCGCCCGGCCGGTTCCCTCCCGGTCACCGCCTGGGTCGACAACGACCACGAGGCCGCCGTGCTCGGCATCCTCGACCACCTGGCCGACGCCGGTGCCCGCAGGATCGGCCTGCTCACGGGCACCACGACGGACACCTACACCCATCTGTCGACTACCGCGTATCTGCGCTGGTGCGAACGGGTCGGCCAGGACCCGGTGTACGAGGCCTACCCGGCGCACGACCCGTGCGCGGGCGCCGTCGCGGCCGACCGGCTGCTCGCCCGGCCCGACCGGCCCGACGCGGTCTACGGCCTGTTCGACCCGAACGGCACCGACCTGCTCGCCGCCGCGCGCCGCTACGGCCTGCGCGTACCGGACGACCTGCTTCTGGTGTGCTGCAGCGAGTCAACGGTGTACGCCAACACCGAGCCGCCCATCACCACGCTCTCCCTCAAGCCGCGCCGCATCGGCACGGCAGTGGTCCAGCTCCTCATCGACGCCATCGAGGGGGTCGATTCGGACCACCCGGTCGAGCAGGTGATACCGACCGAGCTGATCGTGCGTACCTCGTCCCAGCGACGTCCTCCGCGAACGACGGTCAGCCCGCCCCGGTCGCCCGAGGAACGGTAGAAACAGGCTCCGGGGGAGCGCTGGAGCCAGGTCGAGGAGTGACGGCAGCGAGGTCGTCGAGCGGCCTAAGCCCGGCCCAATCGGGGCGAAAGCCGCGGTGAACAGGAGTCCTGCTCCGATTCACCACCCCTGGGTCATCACATGGCGCGATCGGCATTCCTATGATGGGCGCACGACACCCGCGGGCCGCTGCGACCAGGCAGTCCGATGCGGTGCAGCTGCGGCGCGATGGTGGAGGGGTCTGATGACTCAGGGGGCCGGTCAGGGACCCGAGGTGGAGCGGACGGCGACGTTGCGCGACTTCCGGGTGCCCGCTTACGTGCACGAGACCGGCCCGTACGCCCACAGCACACACCCGGGCGAGGTCACCCCGCTCGCCGACGAGGCCTACCCGGAGGGTTACACGCCCACCCAGCGAGACCTTCCCGTGATCAATCGCGGCGACACTGTCCAGGTGAACGTCGACCCCGCCTCCCTGTCGGCCCCGCAGCCGGTGGACCGCCCCGGACCGCTGTTCGTCGTCGGCGACGTGCACGGCTATCTCGACGAGCTGGTGGCCGCCCTCCAGGAGAAGGGCCTCATCGACGCGGCGGCGAACTGGTGCGCCGGCACCGCCCGCCTCTGGTTCCTCGGCGACTTCACCGACCGCGGCCCCGACGGCATCGGCGTCATCGACCTCGTGATGCGACTGTCCGCGGAGGCTGCCGCGGCCGGCGGCTACTGCAAGGCCCTGATGGGCAACCACGAGCTGCTGCTGATCGGCGCCAAGCGGTTCGGCGACACCCCCGTCAACTCGGGCGCGGGCACCGCCACTTTCCAGGCCGCCTGGCTGCTCAACGGCGGCCAGAAGACCGACATGGACCGCCTCCAGGACCACCATCTGCAGTGGATGTCCCGGCTGGACGCCATGGAAGAGGTCGACGGCCATCTGCTCGTGCACTCGGACACCACCGCCTATCTCGACTACGGCGACTCGATCGAGGCCGTCAACGACACCGTCCGCGAGACACTCACACGCAACGACGCCGACGAGGTCTGGGATCTCTTCCGCAAGTTCACCAAGCGCTTCTCCTTCCGCGACGAGGGCGGCGCCGACCATGTGCGCTCCCTGCTCGATACGTACGGCGGCACCCGCATCGTTCACGGCCACAGCCCCATTCCCTACCTGAAGGGCGAAGTCGGCTCCGAGGAGGGCGAGGACAGCGGCGGACCCCTGGTCGAAGGGCCGCACGTCTACGCCGAACGCCTCGCCATCGCGATGGACGGCGGCGTGACCATGGCCGGAAAGCTACTGGTCCAGCAACTTCCCCTGGATATCTGAGCGTTCACCGGGCAGACGCCCCCTCATCGCGCAGTGACGGAAGACGGCGCAGGCCAGGGCCCAATTTTGGCAAACCCCCTGTCACCGTGTGCCGTCACCGCTCTACCATCGGCTTATCCGTAGCAGGCTCCCCTCCGTTTCTGCCCGACGGCTCGTTGGCATGCGAGCCCCAAGCCCTACGGAGCATCGGGGGATGCACATGAACAGCGTTCCGCAGCACCTGCACAGCGAGGACCGCCAGGAATACGAGCGGATCCTCGATGAGGCGCTGCGCTCCGCACCACACCGCCCGGAACTGACCGCTGTCGGACAGCGGCTCAACCCCGAACAGCTGCGCACCATGGCGCTGAACGCCACCGCACTCATCACGGCGGCCGCGGCGACCGAGTACCAGCACTATGTGAAGGTCCGCGAGGAACTGCGCCAGCCGGCGCCGTCCACCCCGTCGTCCAACCGTGAGTCCGGCTCCTCCGAGTCGGGCACGAGCGCGATGGGGCTCGCCACCACCATGGGAGAAGTCGCCGAGACGGCCGGGCCCGGCGTGATCGCCGTGCTCGCCGTCCTGGCACCCGTCCTCGCAGGCACCGCCGCGGGGATCTTCCTGCTCGTCGGTTACATCCTGAAGATGTTCGACCCCGAGCCGGCGTTCGCCCAGACGATGCTCACCACCGGATGGGTGTTCGGTGCCGTCGCGGCGGCCGCGATCCTGGTCGCCGCCGTCGGGCTCCTGCTCACCGCCCTGCGCAACCGCCCGGCATTCGACGGCGGCCCGTACGGCGAACTGAGCGAGGAGGTCGCCCGAGCCCGGGAAGCCTGGCGCGAGGCCCTGCTGGAGCGCGGCATCCTGCCCTTCCTGCGGGAGGCACTCGCCGAGCCCGGCGCGGCATCGGTCCTGCACCGCACGCCACCGTCGCCGGCCGGCCGTATCCCGAACCTCGGCTACGACCGCCCGGGTTTCAGCAGCCCGGACGACGGCGGCTCCCGTGGCTCACGGACGGGTTACACCAGCCCGGACTACACGAGCCCGGAGTTCGGAGGGCCGGAACACCAGCCGGAGTAGCCCTTCGGCTTGCGCCCCCGCCGTAGGAGAGTCCCCACGAGGGGACCCGCCTTCGCGACGGAGCCCCGAGGAGACCTCCTCGGGGAGGCGCAAGCCGAACGCCTGGGCCGCACGCCGGACACCGGGGCATGGCGCCCTGGGTCAGGACGTCGACGTCAGTCCGCCATCGGCAGGTACACCCTGTTGCCCGCCGCGGCGAACTCCTTCGACTTCTGAGCCATGCCCTCCTCGATCTCCTGCTGGGACCCGCCGTGTTGGCGGCGGATGTCCTGGGAGATCTTCATCGAGTAGAGCATTAATAGAACCCTCACATGCGCTACGGTCGTTCCATCAGCCCGTTCAACGGACCGAGGGGAAGACGGTGGGCAAGCGGGAAGAGGTCGTCAGCAAGCTGCGGGGTGTGCCTGAGGAGGTGCCGTCCGTCGAGGAAGTACGCGCCATGCTGGCCGCCGACCCACAGTTAAAGTGCGTGGTCTGCTACGCGCGGATCTCGTTCGACGGGCGGGTGAAAGACGCCCACGGGATCGAGGACCAGCACCGGGACATGACCGAGACCGCCCGCAGATTCGGGTGGTTGATCGTCTACCGCTACACGGACAATGACAAGAGCGCCAGCAAGGAGAGCGTCGTTCGCGACGACTTCGAGCAGCTGCTTGCCGACCTTGCGGCGGGGACGACGCCGGAGGGGTACCCGATCCATGGCGTCATGGCCATCAACGACGACCGGCTGTACCGGCGTCCGAGCGACTGGGAGCGGTACCTCAAGGCGTTCACCTCACACGAGGACCGCGTCTACCACGACTCGAACGGCCTCCAGGACCTGTACGCCGAAGGGTTCGAGATCAAGGGACTTGTGGGAGTAGCCATGTCCCTCAGTGAGACGAGGAAGAAGCAGCGGAGGAGCCGCAACAGCCACCGCAGCCGGGCGATCCGTGGGCAGGCTGTATCGGCATGGCGTCCCTTCGGGTGGGAGGACGACAAGGTCACGTTGCGTCAGAAGGAGGCGGATGCGATCCGGAAGGCCGTGCACGACGTGATCGCGGGCGCCTCCATTTCGGAGATCACGCGACGGTGGAAGGAGGCCGAGTTCATCACGAGCCGGGGCAATCCCTTCCAGTACCAGACGGTCAAGCAGGTACTGATGAATGCGCGGTTGTGCGGATACCGCGAGATCAAGGGTGAGCTTGTCCGCGACGGCGACGACCAGCCCATCGTGGGCGAGTGGGGCACGATCATCACTCCGAAGGAGTGGTTCGCGGTCACGGCCAAGATCCGGCAGCGGGGCGGCGGAACCGGGGTGCCACGTGGTGGCTTGGTCCACAAATACCTGCTGACCGGGATCATGCGGTGCGGCCATGTGCGGGAAGACGGCACGGTCTGCAACAACAAGATGACCGGGGTGAAGGCGAACGACTGGCTCACGTACAAGCACGGCTACCTGTGCAAGAAGACCGTGGACGGCGGTTGCAACAAGACCTACAAGCGGGGCGACAAGACAGACAAAGCCATCGAGGAGCTGGTGATCGCGAAGCTGGAGCGCGATGCCGCCACCAAGGCCCAGGAAGTACCGGACTGGGACAAGGCCGATGCGCTGGAACGCGCCGTGAAGAGCCGCAACGAGTTGGAGCGTCGTTGGCACGACGACGAGGACACGGACATCGACGATGAGACGTTCTTCCGCAACCTGCCGGTCCTCGAACGACGGATCAAGGAGCTGCACGCGGAACAGCGAGCACACGAGGCATTGAAGGCAGAGGCCGAGGAGGCCAAGGAAGACGTCAGGAAGTCATGGAAGGCGAAGACGCTCACGCAGAAGCGTGAGGCGATCAAGAAGGTGCTGAGCGCGGTGATCGCATTGCCGGGTGGCAAGGGCAACAAGGAGTTCGACCCCGAACTCCTCAAGCCCGTTTGGCGGACTTCCGGATGAGCTGAAGCCCGAGGATCTCCCCTACGCTCCGAAGCTGCCCGTCGGAGAGTGGGGGAGATTCGCTTAGCTGACGTTCGATCCATGCCTGTATAGCCGCGCTCTCCCTGTCCGCCTTGCTCAACTCCCTCGGGGGTTGGAAGTACCCTGCGCTTTCCTCACGAGGCATACCGCCACCCCTCGGCGATCATCTCTCTTCTGATTTCTCGTAGGGTCGCGAGGTCTTCGGCGATGCCGACCGCGATGTCGGATTCGGCCGGGGAGTGCCCGGAGCCGACGTAGCGCCAGGCGGATTCGGTGGCCGTGTCTTTGTCCTCCAGGGCGAGGAGGCTGCCGCCGTTCTGGTGGTCCGCGCGGACCGTGCGCAGGGCGCCGTATGTGGTGGAGTACTGGCGGGATTTGGTGAGGACGTGGCCCCGGTAGCCGAGGGTGTGAGTCCAGGTGCGCAGGTTCAGCGCTTCCAGTTCGGGCAGGCCGCCCAGGCGCCAGCAGGTTGTCATGAGGGCGCGTAGGTGGGCGTTGACCGGGGCAAGGCGGATGCTGTCGAAGTCTTGGATGCGGTAGTCGATGCCGCCCGCGTCGCCGACGCTCTTGGAGACGTATTTCGCGACGTAGGCCGCAACGGCGCTGTCGATCACCGCTGTTGATTCGGTGAATGCGTCGCTGCGGATCGGGTGTACGTCGAGTTGTTCGCCCCACTTGATGCCCCGTTCACCGGTCGCCGGGGAATACGGGGTGTGCACCTCTACCTGTGCGGCAGCCGACCGTACGGCGTCGGTGAGCAGGTCGGTGGTGGCCCACGGGGGCGGGGGCGAGGAAGGGCCATCGGGTCCGTCGATCCGGATCACCGCGTGAAAGTGGACGGCGCCCCGTTTCTGGTATTCGGCGACCTTCGCGAACGAGACCGTAGCGTGTTCGCGCAGGCGGGTCTGAGTGATTCCTGCGGCGGTCGCCAGATGCCGCCGCAGCATGTGGCAGTAGCGGTTCCACAGGGCGCCGGCCGAGGCGTGCCACAGGGCGTGGCCGGGGTAGTCGTAGCAGTCCCGGCACAGCGGCTGGCCCACCACGGAATCCGTGTCGGTGTGCTTGTGACCGCAGCCGAGGGGCCGCCCGTGTTCGCAGAGCCCGCGCTCCCGGCGGGGACGACAGACGGCGCCGTCGACGGCACGGTGCACGGCGCCGAACGAGGGGGCGGTGAGGGTGACGAAGAGCCGGGGATGACGGCGGACGCCGTCCGCAACGCCCTTGCCGCCCAGGAGGCCGGAGCGGACCAGGTGGAAGGTGTCGCCCGCGTGCAGGTAGGAGCAGGGCTCGCAGCGGCTCTCTCGGCGGTTGCGGCAGCGCACCGGCATCCGGCCGCCAGGTTCATCGGCCGTGTCGTAGTGCCGCAGCACCTCACCTGTCACCGCGTCGTGGGTGGTGGTGTGTCCGGCGAGGTAGATGGGGTGGGCGCAGCCGCCGATGGATTTGATCTGCTCCAGCCAGCGCGGGAAGCCCGGTTCGTGGACGAGCCGGATGAGGTCACGCTCGGTCGGCGAGAGAAGCCGCAGCCGCTCAGCCTCACCAAGGACTGAACGCCGCGCCTCGGTCGACAGCGGATACACGGGCAACCCCCTTTCACGAGGAACAGGCACAACAGCCACCAATCCACCCCAGCCACTCATCCGGATAAGTTGGGCGATCATCGTCACCTGGCCATTGAATTCAGGTCAACCACTTATCCGGATGAGTTGGAGATGATGGGACAGAGGGTCAGCCACTTATCCTCATGAGTGGTCACCCCGCCTGCCCCATCGGTCACCGAACAGGCAACGCGGCCCCCCACCCTCAGAAGGGCACGAGCCATGGCAGTCCGAGAGCACATCGAACGCGCGCCGGCCATGTACATGCAGGTCGCCCAGCGCATCGCCGACGACATTCGGCGAGGGCGCTACCAGCCGGGCGAGTTGCTGCCGTCCGAGGCTCAGATGGTGGCGATGTACGGGATCGGCAAGCACACCGCGCGCTCCGCCGTCGCCGAGCTGCGCCGCATGGGACTGGTCGAGTCCCAGCAGGGCAGGGGCAGCGTCGTGCTGCCGTCCGCAGGAGTCCTGCCCACCACCCGTGTGGATCGATCCATCTTCCGTACGGCGAAGGGGAGTTGGAGCCTGCCGGAGACGATCGAGGCGGAGGCGCCCGCCGTCAGCAGGACCACACTGGACGGACCCCCGGCACTGCTCTTGGGCCAGCAGGACCAGGACGCCATCAGCGTGGACCGCATGCTGCACGACCCGGCCACCGGCGCCCGCATGGCCCACCGTGTTCTGATCCCGCTCGCCACGGCCGCCGACGTGCCCGCACTCGCCGAGCAGCCCGACGCCGAAGTCAGCGCCCTGTACCAACAGCTTGCCGACGCCGGACTCAGCCTTGCGTTCACCGAGCACGTCACCGCCCGCACCCCCTACCCCGACGAGCGCACCGCGTTGGGACTCAGCGACGCCAGCCCCCTACTGATCACCTACCGCGTGACCGCCGACGCGGACCAGGAGCGCCCGCTGTTGTGTGAGGAGTTGAAGGCCCCCGCCGCCGCCTGCCAGTTCGCCTACCCCGTGACGCCGACGAAGGCAGCCTCCCAGCACACCAGCCGCCGCCGATCCCGATCGGAGTAAGTTCTCTTTACTTGTTCCAGGGCGCGCGCTCCGCGCGCGCCGGGCGGCTCTGGCCGCCTCGGCCGGGCATGCGGCCTTCGGCCGGTCCCGTCCGGACGGCCAGCCGCCCAACACACTCCGACCCGCACCCGGCCAAGCAGAGAAGCCCTCCGCCGAATCGTCGTCGGGGAGGCTCGGTTGTCTGCACTGTCGATCACCGGTAGGTGAGCTGCACGACCGACGAGGCCCGCACTCCACCCAGCAGGGCGCCCGCTCCGCTCGCTCACACGGTTGGTTCAGGAGGGGTGCCAGCGCCGCTCACGATGGCACACAGCACTGTGACGAACCCGGTTGAGGCCGGTGGTACCAGGGACGCTACAGCGCGCCCCTGGACCCCGCCCAGGCGTGGCAACTTCACGCGCGAATGCGGGTTTCGTCGTGGTCCATGTCCGTGCGCGCGTGAGGTCACCACGCACGTGACCAGCACCTTTCCCCCGTCAAGGGGTACTGATCCGGCCTCTCTCCGTGCGCCGGCCGCCCCGCCTAGGGCGACTACTGCCGCTTCCTGGTAAGCCACGCGAGCAATCCGGCGTTCTCCGCCAGGAACCTGCGGCGGTACGCCTCCACCTTGGGGTCACTCACGTTCCATGAGTGTTCGTGAGGGTGGTCCAGGTAGAGATAGCACGCGTCGCCGTCCGGTCCGCCCTCAATCTCACAGTGCGTCAGCGACTCGAACCGTATCGCGCCGTCCGGCGTCCAGCGCGCCCACAACGCTTCTGTCGGCTTGTGCTCCCAGTCCCACACGAAAGCGGCGTGTTCACCCTCATGCCAGAGACCGAGTTCGCACCGGACCATGTCGGGGGCGTCGTTAAGGGCATAGCTGGTGACACGGCCCTGTCCGGCGAGGATAGCGAAGGTCAGATCGGTGATCGGCACTTCGGCCGTGGCCGTGCACTGTCGCATCAGCCGTCTCGCATCACGCGGGCGTGATCGGCCACGACAACGCCGTCCGGGGCCATCCGGAC
Organism: Streptomyces muensis; assembly: GCF_021474425.1. Taxonomy (GTDB): domain Bacteria; phylum Actinomycetota; class Actinomycetes; order Streptomycetales; family Streptomycetaceae; genus Streptomyces; species Streptomyces muensis. The sequence continues at coordinate 30,190 of NZ_JAKEIP010000064.1, forward strand.
GTGCGCAGGTGACGCCATCAGATGCGCCGCGACCCTCTGCACCACATCAGCGTTCCACGTCCCCATGGCCACCATCGGACGGCCGTCCGGCGCCACACGCGGAACCAGCCAGCCAAGATCCCGCCTCGGCATCCCGATCGCCAGCAAGGCTTGGACCAACGCCTCATGCGCGTCAGCAGCAGCCTTCTTGCTGCTCCTGTAGACCTCCATCGGGATCACCGCCCCTCCTCCTTCGGGGCGCACGCCGTGTGCCAGTAGGCCACGACCGGAGACGAGCCCCGGCAGGACAGCATCCCCCGGCGACAACTCTCCAGGCTCTTGATCGACTTCCCGCACGCCGGGCACGTCTCGCCCTTGGGCGCGTACGTCGTGTACTCCCACTGCCTGCCGTCGGTGTCCGTCTTGGTCATGCGCTCACTCCGTTTCGGTGCCTGTCTGTGAGCAGACCAACACAAGAGCCCTCAGGTTTGCTGTACTTGAATCGCAATGTTCAAGTGCCGCTAGCTACAACACACTTGGTCAGAGGGCTAATCGAGAGGTCAAGCACATGAGTGAGGCATCAGAACCCGAGAACTTGAATCCGCTCAAGAGCTTCGGGCTCGACGTCCGCGAGGTACGCACGTCGCACGCCATGAGCCAGAAGGGGTTAGGGCAGGCTACGGGCTACTCCGAGAGCTACGTCAGCAAGGTAGAGAAGGGCTCAGTCGTGCCGAGCGAGCGGTTCGCCAACGGCTGTGACCGGACCTTCAGGACGGGCAATCTGTTCACTCGCCAGCTTGAGCGGCTGCTCAAGGGGGATCACCCTTCTTGGTTCGAGCCCTATCTAGACCTGGAGCGACGGGCGTCCCAGATCCTCGACTACTCAAACGCCCTGGTGATGGGGATGTTGCAGACTCACGCCTACGCGACGGCAGTCTTCCGGGCATCGCACCCCCGCTTGAACCCCGACTCGATCAAAGGGAAGGTTGAGACGCGCATGCGTCGGCGAGACGTGATGGAACGGGAAGCCCCTCCCCTGCTGTGGGTGGTCCTGCACGAGACGGTCTTGCGCACCGTCGTAGGCGGCCCGGAGGTCATGCGGGGCCAGCTACGCAGCCTCCTGGCCGACGCCAAGTCACCGCACGTCACGGTCCAAGTGCTTCCGTTCAAGGCAGGTGCCCCGGCTTCCGGCCTGACGTTTAATCTGTTCACACCACAAGGTGGCGGCCCAACCGCCATGTACTCAGAGGCTCGTGGACTGGGGTATGTGAGCGACTCGGTAACCGCCGTGGCGGAAGCGCAAACCGCGTACGACCACATCAGAGCGGCGGCATTGTCGCCGGATGACTCACTGATCATGATCCGCGAAACCATGGAGGGATACACCTCATGAGCAGCATCGACCCGACCGGCGCGGAGTGGGTCAAGTCCAGCTACAGCGACGGCCAGGGCGGACAGTGCGTCGAGTGGTTGCCGTCGCACGCGATGACTCACGGTGTCGTCCCCGTGAGGGACAGCAAGAACCCGCACGGCCTCACTCTCACGTTCTCCGGGGACGGCTGGTCATCCTTCGTCTCCTCGATCAGGGGCGAAGAGTTCCCCACCATCTGACCTCCCATGAAGGCGGCCGTCTCCTGTCAAGAAGCCAGAGAGGCGGCCGTCTTCATGTCCATCGAGTAGCTGGTGCGTCAGTCCGCCATCGGCAGGTACACCCGGTTCCCGCTCGCCGCGAACTCCTTCGACTTCTGGAGCATCCCCTCGGCGACCTCCTCGGCCGTCGCCCCCGCAGCCGCCGTACCGCCGAACTGCTTTGTGATGGATTGGCTAATCTTCATCGAGCAGAACTTCGGCCCGCACATCGAGCAGAAGTGAGCCGTCTTGGCGGGCTCGGCCGGCAGCGTCTCGTCGTGGAACTCCCGTGCCGTGTCCGGGTCGAGCGCCAGGTTGAACTGGTCTTCCCAGCGGAACTCGAAGCGGGCGTCGGACAGCGCGTCGTCCCATTCCTGTGCGCCGGGGTGCCCCTTGGCGAGATCGGCCGCGTGGGCGGCGATCTTGTAGGTGATGACGCCGGTCTTGACGTCGTCCCGGTTGGGCAGGCCCAGGTGCTCCTTAGGCGTGACGTAGCAGAGCATGGCCGTGCCCCACCAGGCGATCATCGCGGCACCGATGCCGGAGGTGATGTGGTCGTAGGCCGGAGCGACGTCGGTCGTCAGCGGGCCGAGGGTATAGAACGGAGCTTCATCGCAGATCTCCTGCTGAAGGTCGATGTTCTCCTTGATCTTGTGCATCGGGACGTGTCCCGGGCCCTCGATCATGGTCTGTACGTTGAAACGCTTGGCGATCGTGTTGAGTTCCCCGAGCGTCCTCAACTCCGCGAACTGCGCCTCGTCGTTGGCGTCCGCGATCGAACCGGGCCGAAGGCCGTCGCCGAGCGAGTACGTGACGTCGTACGCGGCGAGGATCTCGCACAGCTCCTCGAAGTTCTCGTACAGGAAGCTCTCCTTGTGGTGCGCCAGGCACCACGCCGCCATGATCGAGCCGCCGCGCGAGACGATGCCGGTCTTGCGGTTGGCCGTGAGCGGGACGTACGGCAGGCGCACGCCGGCGTGGACCGTCATGTAGTCCACGCCCTGCTCGGCCTGTTCGATGACCGTGTCCTTGTAGATCTCCCAGGTCAGCTCCTCGGCGCGGCCGTCGACCTTCTCCAGCGCCTGGTAGAGCGGCACCGTGCCGATGGGGACGGGGGAGTTGCGCAGCACCCACTCACGGGTGGTGTGGATGTTGCGGCCGGTGGACAGGTCCATGACCGTGTCGGCGCCCCAGCGGGTCGCCCAGGTCATCTTCTCGACCTCCTCCTCGATGGAGGAGGTGACCGCGGAGTTGCCGATGTTGGCGTTGACCTTCACCAGGAACCGCTTGCCGATGATCATCGGCTCGATCTCCGGGTGGTTGACGTTGGCCGGCAGCACGGCCCGGCCCGCGGCGATCTCCTCGCGGACCACTTCAGGAGAGACGTTCTCCCGGATGGCCACGTACTCCATCTCCGGGGTGATCTCACCACGGCGGGCGTAGGCGAGCTGTGTCACCGCCTCACCGTCGCGACTGCGGCGGGGCTGACGCGGCCGTCCAGGGAAGACCGCGTCGAGGTTGCGCAGGCCGCCACGTGGCGAGGTGTGCTTGATCCCGTCGTCCTCGGGACGGACGGGACGGCCCGCGTACTCCGCGGTGTCACCGCGGGCGATGATCCAGTTCTCCCGGAGCGGGGGCAGCCCCCTGCGGACATCGGTATCGGCGAGTGGATCGGTGTACGGGCCGGAGGTGTCGTACAGGGTGACCGACTGCCCGTTGGTGAGGTGCACCTGGCGGACCGGCACCCGCAGATCGGGGCGTGAGCCCTCGACATACGCCTTGTGCCAGCCGATGGACTTCCCGGCCTCCTCGGACTTGTCGTCCTGAACGGAGGCAGGCGTGCGCGCGTCCTTGATGGTCATAAGACCTACTCCCTACGCCGGCATTACCCGGTAACAGGTTCGGCGGTCGACGCAGCGGCTTCCGTCTGCCGACGTTTCGTGGGGAACGTCACTCTCTGCGGATGACGTTCCACGTGAAACATCGCTGGGACGGAGGTCAGCGCCCTCTCAGCCCGGTGCTCCGAGCTCCCGCGTGTACAAAGGTGGCACCACGCTAGCGTCAATTCGGGCGCGGTGAACAGAGGGCCCCCGTCGTTCTTGCGATGATCGGTCGGTGACCACGACGCATGAACCTCCGTACCCACCGCCCGAGCCGCGGCGCGGCTCCGGCTCCGGAAACGGCCCCGTGCGGGGCAACGGCCGTACGGACGGCCGGGGTTCGGGCGTGCCCGAAGGCAGATACGACGGTGGGTACGGCCGTGCTGCCGGCCACGATGATCACCCGGCTGGAGCCGGGGGGTGGCACGAACACACCACCGGGCCCGGTGGGACGGGTGAGCGCGAAGGCGGGGCCGGTGACTGGGCCCAGCGCGGGCCCGGGCGACAAGGGATGTCTGCGCCCGGGGGCGGCGTCGGTGGCGGGAGAGAGCAGCGACCCGGCTCCGGCAGCCCGTACGACCACGGCGCCCATGCCGGTGGCTCGGCAGGGCAGGGGCACGGCCCGGGCGACCGGTCCGGCCACGACGCCGGTGGTGGCCAAGGTCACGGCCCCGGATCCGGCGGACGGCAGGGAGGCGGCGAGGGCGACGGACATGGGCATGGGCACTCGCACAGTCACGCCCACGGCCCGGCGGCACCCGTCTCCCGGCATCTGCGCAAGGTCATCGCGGCGGTCCTGATCCCGTTCGCCGCGGCGGTCGTGGTGGGGCTGGCGGTGCTGTGGCCGGGCGGTGCCCCGCCACACGAGCGCACCGGCGTCGGCTTCGACCGGCAGACACAGCAGGCCACGGTCACCAAGGTGGTCGAGCTGAGCTGCAAGGACGTCAACGCCTCGGGGGTGCCCCCGACCGGCGACACCTCCACCGCCGAGGGCTCCTCCGCCGTGCAGCAGGAGAGCGGCACCTGCAAGAAGGCGACGATCCGCGTCGACACGGGCAAGGACAAGGGCCGTACGTTCACGGAGATCGTGCAGCCCGACCAGTCACGCCAGCTGCACGAGGGCCAGAAGGTCGTGGTCGCGTACGAGCCCTCCGCGCCGAAGGATCTGCAGTACTCGGTCACCGACGTGAACCGAAAGTTCCCGATGGCGCTGCTCGCCGGCATCTTCGCGCTGGCGGTCGTGGTGGTGGGTCGGATGCGCGGTGTCATGGCGCTGGTCGCCCTGGCCATCAGCTTCCTCGTACTGACCTTCTTCATCCTGCCGGCGATCCTTCAGGGCTCGAACCCGCTGGTCGTGGCGGTGGTGGGGGCGAGCGCCATCATGCTGATCGCCCTCTATCTGTGCCACGGCCTGTCGGCCCGTACCTCGGTGGCGGTGCTCGGCACGCTGCTCTCGCTGCTGCTGATCGGCCTTCTCGGCTCGGGGTTCATCGACTGGGCGGCGCTCACCGGCAACACCGACGACAACACCGGCCTGATCCACGGGCTCTATCCGTCGATCGACATGAGCGGTCTGCTGCTCGCCGGCGTCATCATCGGTTCGCTCGGTGTCCTCGACGATGTGACGGTCACCCAGACGTCCGCGGTCTGGGAGCTGCACGAGGCCAACCCGACCATGGGCTGGCGCGGGCTGTACCGGGCGGGTATCCGCATCGGCCGTGACCACATCGCCTCCGTCGTCAACACCCTCGTCCTCGCCTACGCGGGTGCCGCGCTGCCGCTGCTGCTGCTCTTCTCGATCGCGCAGAGCGGTGTCGGGACGGTCGCCAACAGTGAGTTGGTGGCGGAGGAGATCGTGCGCACGCTGGTGGGCTCCATCGGCCTGGTCGCGTCGGTGCCGGTCACCACGGCCCTCGCGGCCCTGGTGGTCTCGGCCGACCGGCCGGAGAACGGGGCTGCCCCGACGGGCGCCAAGCCGGTCCCGGCAGGAGCGCCGTCCGCCTCGGCAGGAGCACAGCCGGCTGCGGGGCGCGGTGGGCGGGGGCGTCGGCGCAAGCGGTGACGGGCCAAGGGCGGCCTTCGAGCCGGGGCTACCGCTCCGCCCGTCCGGCGGAGCGTGAAGCACACCCGGCGGTAGGGAAGCGCTCCCACGCGCCCCTTGCGCGCCCGCTGAAGCGTTACGCCACCCCACCTCGGCTGCCGTAACGCTTCAGCCCGCGCTCTGTTCCTCGGCCAGGATGCGGTCCAGGGCCTCGTCGAGGTGGGCGTCGAAGTCGGCGAGCGCGCCCTCCTGACCGAGCGGCACCAGCTTGTCGGTGCGGTCGAGGAAGGCCACGAGCGGCGCCACCGAGGAGCGGAACAGCGCCTGGTCGGCACCGACCTGAAGCCGGATCAACACATCGCCCAGTGTCTCGGAACCGGCCGGCGAGACACGTACATCTCCCTCCCCGCACGGCCTGCCCACCCCGTCGACCAGCAGCTCCCGGCCGAATGCCCAGGTCACCGGGGCATCGCCGGGCAGGTGGAAGGTCAGCCGTACGGCATAGGGATCACAGGTCTCGTAGCGCAACTCCACCGGGATGCGGAAAGAGAGCTCCTCGGACACGAGAAAGCTCATCATGACCTCTGCCTCTACGGACTCGCGCATCGCCTACCCCGTCGTTTGCCGTCGACTGGCCGGCCGGGAGAGACCCCGACACTGGTGGAATCTTGCTGAACGTACACGAGAGATCACAAGGAGTGAGTTTTCAGATACTGATAGAGATCGCGAGTGACCCCAGGAGCCGCCCGATCTCCTCCTGCAGCTGCCGCGCCGCCGACAGCAGCCGGTCGGCCTGATGGGCGGGCAGGGAAATGGCCATCGTCGCGGCCGTGGTACCGACCGTGATCGGAATCGCCGCGCACACCGTGCCCAGCGCGTACTCCTGACGCTCGGTCACCGGCTCCATCCGACGGGTCCGCTCGAGGCGTCGCAGCAGGGTACGGCTGTCGCGCACGGTGTACGGGGTGATGGCCTGCACAGGATGGCGGTCGAGGTGGTCGCGGCGGGCCTCGTCGTCCAGCTGGGACAGCAGACACTGACCGATGGCGTGCGCATGGCCGGTCTCCCGGAAGTCGGCCCATTCCTCCACCGCGGGATTGCCCGGGGTGTCCGAGACGCACATGACCTCGATCTCGCCGTCGCGGTACTGGGCGTAGTAAACGGGGACACCGATGACATCACGCCATTGGGCGAGCGCGTCGGCAACCGTGCTGCGACGTTTCTGCTGGGCCGCGCTGCTGCTCAGCCGTACAGCTGCCTCCCCGAGGAAGAACAGCCCCTTGTCGCGGTGCAGATAGCCTTCGTGCACCAGCGTGCGCAACAGGTGGTAGGCGGTGGGCAGCGCCAGGCCCGTCTCGCGGGCGAGCTGCTTGGCGGGAGCGCCGTACTCGTGGTCGGCGACACATTCCAGCAGGCGCATCGCACGCTGGACGGATCCGATGAGTGTCGCGGACTGCGGCTGCTCGGTGGGGGTCGGAGAAACCTGTCGGGGGACCTGGGGCACGGCGGAACGCGGTTGCCC
>NZ_JAKEIP010000065.1 GCF_021474425.1 Streptomyces muensis
GGCGGGCGCTGTCGCCGCGGGGGTCCTCCGAGCCGTCGCTGTGGTGCGGCGCCGCACCCGCGAGGGCGGTGCGGGCGTCGGTGAGGTGCATCGGGCCGTAGCCGCCGGTCACGCTGGGCGCACCCGCGTGCGTGTCCCAGCGGGACTGGAGGTAGGAGACGCCGAGCAGCACGCTCTGCGGCACGTCGTACTCGGCTGCCGCGGCGGCGAAGGCGGACTGAAGGCCGTTCCCCGAGCCCCCGGCGTCGGACGGGGCAGCGCCCAGCAGCGGGACCAGCAGTGCCGCGGCGGCCAGGGCGGTGACGGATCCTCGCAATGCAGCCTCCTGGGACGGTCGGGCGCGCTGAGCCGTGCGGGGCCGGACGTGACTCTGTGGTACCGGCTGTCCGACGATCCGTCAATCATGCCAAGGATGAGGCGATTTCCCTTGTCAACCGGGGTTCCCGGGAGTTTCGTGGCCATCTGGCGGAACGCACCGCCGCCGGACACACGAAGGCCCGCGGTACGCCGCTGTCTCCAGGGCGCATCGCGGACCACCGTCCCCGTCAGCGAGTGCCGACCGCCGCGCGCACGGCCCGTCGGGCCAGTTGGCAGTCGTCGTGCAGCCGCCTCAGCAGCAGCCGCTGTTCCTCGCCGGACGGCGCAGCACCCGGGTGGGCCATCCCCGGTGCCGCCGGGGTCGTGTCGTGCATCGAACGCTGCACGGCCGTCTCATAGGTACGGATCTCCCGGGTCAGTACCAGCATCAGGTTCACCAGGAAGGCGTCCCGGGAGGCCGGGCCCGCCGACTGGGCGATCTGGCTGATCTGGCGGCGGGCGACCGGCGCGTCCCCGAGCACCGACCACAGCGTCGCCAGGTCGTAGCCCGGCAGGTACCAGCCCGCGTGCTCCCAGTCCACCAGCACTGGACCGGCCGGTGAGAGCAGGATGTTCGACAGCAGCGCGTCGCCGTGACAGAACTGGCCCATGCCCTGCCGGCCCGCGGTCGCCGCGATGCCGTGCAGTAGCTTCTGCAGATCGCCCATGTCCCGGTCGGTGAGCAACCCCAGCTCATGGAACCGGGAGATCCGGGGCGCGTAGTCCAGCGGTGCGTCGAACGTGCCCGCCGGCGGCCGCCACGCGTTCAGCCGGCAGATCGCGCCGAGTGCCGCCCTGATGTCGGCACGCGGGGGCGTCTCCAGCGGATGGCGCTGCAGTGCCGCCACCCGGCCGGGCATCCGCTCGATGACGAGTGTGCAGTTGTCCGGATCCGCCGCGATCAGCCTCGGCACCCGCACCGGAGGGCGGTGCCGGACGAACGAGCGGTATGCCGCTATTTCGTGCCGGATCCGCTCGGCCCACACGGGGGAGTGGTCCAGTAAACACTTGGCGACGGCCGTGCTGCGCCCGGTCGTGCCGACCAGAAGGACGGACCGCCCGCTGCGGCGCAGCACCTGCACCGGAGCGAACTCCGGGCAGATCCGGTGCACCGACGCGATGGCGGTGCGCAGCTGGGCGCCCTGAGGGCCGGACAAGTCGAGTCTCCCGCTGAGCGGTTGGGTGCCGGGCCCCGCGGCGCGCAGCGTCCGGCCCGCGCCGAGCACGGGGGCGGCCGCCGGCCGCGCGGGATCGAGGTAGGGGCCGCTGCCCGCCGGGCGGGCACGCAGCGACCGGGGCGGGGCGGACACGGAGGACGATGCTGCGTACATGGGAGAGACAGATCCCTTCGTGTGCCTGCGACGACAAAGCGCTGCCCGATCCGGCCGCCCGGGTGCACCCTGGGGAATGCACCCTCGTACTCAAAAGGCGAACCGGGTCGGGGTGGCGCGTTCCTACCTGACACCCGATGCCCAGTGGCACACCATCTGGCGCACCCTGGCGAACCCTGGCGAATAGTCCCGAGGCACCTCCCACCGGGCTACTGTCAACTCAGCCGAGAACCTGGGGGCTTGACGTGAGCGGAGAACCCAACACCCGCCTGGCGGACCTGTTCGGCCTGGCCGGCTGGTCGAAGGGCGAGCTCGCGAGGCTGGTCAACCGGCAGGCGGCGGCCATGGGCCACCCCCAGCTGTCGACCGACACCTCGCGGGTGCGGCGGTGGATCGACATGGGAGAGATCCCGCGCGATCCGGTGCCGCGGGTGCTGGCAGCCCTGTTCACCGAGCGTCTCGGCCGTGTCGTGACCATCGAGGACCTCGGTCTGGTCCGGCACGGGCGTGCGGGGAAACGGCAGGACGGCGGGAGTGTGGAGCATCCCGACGGCGTGCCGTGGGCGCCCGAGCGGACGGCTGCGGTCCTCACCGAATTCACGGGAATGGACCTCATGCTCAACCGACGCGGCTTGGTGGGCGCGGGTGCCGCGCTCGCCGCGGGATCCGCACTCAGCAGCGCCATGCACGACTGGCTGCACACCGACCCGGCCCTCAAGGCCGACGCCCCTCAGTTCGACGACCCTCTGCACGCCGACCCCGCCGGGTTCGACCGGTACGAGGCGGCGCCGATCGGGTCCCAGGAGATCGAGGAACTGGAGCGCTCGGTGGAAGTGTTCCGGGCCTGGGACGCGGCCCGCGGCGGCGGGCTGCAGCGCAAGGCGGTCGTAGGACAACTCAACGAGGTGGGCGGCATGCTCGCCTACCGTCATCCCGAACATCTCCAGCGGCGCCTGTGGGGCGTCGCCGCCAACCTCGCCGTGCTCGCCGGCTGGATGTCGCACGACGTCGGCCTGGAGCCCACGGCACAGAAGTACTTCGTCATCGCCGCCCACGCGGCCCGAGAGGGCGGCGACCGGCCGCGCGCCGGGGAGGCGCTCTCCCGAGCGGCTCGCCAGATGGTGCACCTCGGCCGGCCCGACGACGCACTCGACCTGATGAAACTCGCCCAGTCCGGCTCCGGTGACGAGGTGCTGCCGCGCACCCGGGCCATGTTCCACACCATCGAGGCCTGGGCACAGGCGTCCATGGGCAGGGGCCAGGCCATGCGCCGCACCCTGGGACAGGCGGAGGACCTCTTCGTCTCCGACAAGAGCGACGTGCCGCCGCCGAGCTGGATGCAACTGTTCAACGAGGCGGACCTGTACGGCATGCAGGCTCTGTCCTACCGGACGCTGGCGGAGTTCGAGCCGGGTGCGGCCGCACACGCCCAGCACTACGCGGAGAAGGCCCTGGCGCTGCGTGTCGACGCACAGGAGCGCTCGAGGATCTTCGACAACCTGTCCATGGCGTCCGCCTGCTTCATCGCGGACGACCCCGAACAGGCCGACCGGTACGCACGACTGGCCCTGATGTCGATGGGCTCGAACTCATCGGGCCGTACCTGGGACCGGCTGCGCCAGATGTACCGGCTCACCGCCGAGTACTCCAGCTACCCGAGGATCAACCAACTGCGGGAGGAGATCCGGTCGGCGCTGCCCAAGCCGAGGAAGCCGGGTGGCAACAGCGCACAGGCATAGGGCCAGGCACGGGCGCAGACATAGAGGGACTGCGCGCCTGAGCCGTATGCGGAAGTACTAGGACGTCACCCTGGCCACGAGCACACAGGCATTGTCCTCGCGCTCGCTCTCACCGAACTCCTCCACGACCAGCCGTACGCAGTCCTGTGCGCTCCGTGCCCCGCAGAAACGGGGGGCCAGGTCGAGGAGGCGGTGCACGGAGTCCGCCCCGCTGTGCCCCGGCACCAGTCCGTCGGTGTGCAGCAGGAGCAGGTCGCCCACCTCAAGGGTCTCCTCGGCCTGTGCGTAGACGGCACCCGAGGTGGCGCCGAGCAGGACGCCGTCCGGCGAGGTCAGCCTGCGCCCCGTCCCGTCGCGGAACAGCAGCGGGGCGGGGTGTCCGGCCTGCGCCCAGGTCAGGGTGCGGGTCTCGGGCCGGTAGCGGCAGCAGACGGCGCTGCCGAGGGCCGGCTGGACGGTGGCGTCGAGCAACTGGTTGAGCCAGGACATCAGTTGTCCCGGCTGGGTGCCGGCCATCGCCATGCCGCGGACGGCACCCAGCAGGGTCGCCATGCCCGAGGCCACGGCGACGCCGTGCCCGGTGAGATCGCCGACGCTCAACAGCGTCGCGCCGTCGGCCAGTTCGAGCGCGTCGTACCAGTCGCCGCCGATCAGCGCGCTCGTCGACGCCGGCAGATGGTGCGCCGCGAGGTCAAGTGTGTCCGGGCCCTGGTGCGGGAGCCGCAGGGAGCCACGCCACGGCGGCAGCACGGCTTCCTGCAACTCGACCGCGAGCCGGTGCTCGCTCTGCGCGTGGTGCCGGTGGCGCTGGAGCGAGTCACGGGTCTCGCTCACCGTGCGCTGGCTGCGGCGCAGTTCGCTGACGTCGCGCAGCACGGCCCACATCGAGGCGGTGCTGCCGTCAGTGTCGAGCACGGGTTCGCCCATCATGTGCACGGTCCGGACCGTGCCGTCCGGCCGTAGGATCCGGAACTCGCCGTCGATGGGTTTGGCGTCGATCAGGCAGTCGGTGACCATCGCCGTCAGCTGCCGCCGGTCCTCGTCGAGCACCAGGGACGGCAGCTCGTCGAGGGTGAGCGGGGGAGCGGTGGGGTCGCGCCCCAGGATCTCGAAGAGTTCACCGGACCAACTGGCCTCGTCCGTCAGCAGGTTCCACTCCGCGCTGCCGACCCGGCTGAGCAGCGAGTCGCGCCGGGGAGCGGGGGCCGGGCCGTCCCGCAGCTGCGCCAGGTGCTCGTCGAGGTCGTTGAGCTGGCGCAGCGCGAGATCGCACAGAGCCCGCTGCCACCGTTCCCGCGGGTTGGAACCGTCGCTCCCGGTGTCCCGCCGTACGGCGTCGACGTCGCCCTTGAGCCGTCGCGTCTGCGTGATGAGCGCGTCGACCGAGCCGCGTCCGGGCGGCTGGGCGGCGGGGCGGTCCGCAGAGAGATGGGGCGGCATGACGCACTCCGATGCGGGGACGGTACGACCAAGGCTGACGGAAGGACCGTTACGACTGTCGCACAGCCCGCGACTCCCTGTAAGGGATTTGGCAACACCCGATACGGTGGTGCGTCTGGCATATGCCAGAGTCTCCATGGAGGGCTCGTCCGGTGCGAATGGCGTACGCCGATCAAGGGGTCAAGTCGTAGGCCGCGTACGCGATTTGGTGGTCGACGGAGGCGATTGTACGGCGGTCATTCGCATGTTCGACGGTCAGATGTTCCAAGGGTGGCACGGCGTGTGGCGGCACTCGTGACGTTGCACTCGTGGGCAGTGATGCAGATCACAAAATTGCTGCCCGCTCCGGTGTAATGCAACGGGCGTCTTCGGGGTCGTAAAGGCACAGCGGCAAAAACCGTCCGTCCGTCGACCCGCAGGGGAGAGACCGCCCATGGACATCGCCCTCGAGCAGCCCGCCAGCGCCCGTCTCATCACCGGCGAGGAGCGCGAACTCTCCGTTCCCGCCACGCTGCGCTACGCCTCAACGGACCCGCTGGCGGTCCACGTCGACTTCCCGGGCGATGTCTCCCTCGACGGCGAAGGCGCCACCTGGACCTTCGCGCGCACCCTGCTGGAGGCGGGGCTGCGCGGGCCGGCCGGGGACGGGGACGTGCACATCTGGCCCTGCGGTCAGGACCGCACGGTCGTGGAGTTGCACTCGCCCCACGGCATGGCCCTGCTCCAGTTCGACACCGCCTGCCTGCACCGCTTCCTGCTGCGCACGTACGCGGTGGTCGCAGCCGGTGAGGAGGACCTCGGCGCGGTCGTGGAACGGGGCCTGAGCGCGCTGTTCGGCGGCGTGTGAGGGGAGGAGGCGACAGGGCCGGCGGCCGCTGCGCCTCCTCGTCGCCTCGGCCTCAGTACCGCAGGACCCCGGCGATGCCCTGGGCGTCGTTCAGCATGCCGTCCGGTACGAAGCGGACCTCGGCGCCCGTCTCCAGGCACTGCTCGACGATCTCGTCCACGATGTCCTCGCGGGCGTCGAGCTCGCCGCTCTCCGCCGGGATCAGATGGTCGCCGTCCTCGCCGCGCACGGTGATGCGGTAGTTCTCCTCCACGGCCAGCAGACGGACCCGGCCCTCACGGGCGCTGCGCCAGACCTCGTCGACGCCGGCCGCGAACGCCTTGCGGCCACGGGCGGATTCGAGTTCCCGTGTCACGGCGTCGGTGTTCCTGCGGTCCTCGGCGGTGATCAGCGGCTGGATCGCCTGCCACACGGCCTCGCGGGTGCCGTTCGCCAGCCCGCCGTGCGGGATGTGCACCGCGTCCTTGGTGACACCACCGATCTCGTCCAGCAGCGACAGCGCCGCCGGTTCGCCGGTGACGTACAGGGGCCGCGGATTGGCCCGCAGGATCGCGCTCATGGCGGAGTCCGCGTCCTTGAGGAAGTGGCGGGTGTCCTCGTCGCGGAACTTGCTCGGACTGTCGCCGATCTGCTCCCGGCGCTCGGGGTCGAAGTTCTCGACGGCCCGGGTCAGCGGGAAGCCGCCGACGCGCGCCGCGGCGACGCGGTCCAGGCTGCCGTTCCACAGGGTGACGCGGTCGGGCGAGACCGACAGCACCCAGTACGGCCGCTCGGCGGCCTGGGCGGAGACGAGGTTGCGGGTCAGGAAGGTGTCCGAGAGGACGACGCGCTCGGGCACGGACCGGGCGAGCGACCACACCTGGTGCTCGCCGGGGGCGGCGAAGATCACCAGCCCGTCCTCGGCGTAGGTGAGATCGACCTCGGAGAGGGCCTGGTCGAGCTGGCGCTCGACGTCCGCCCGTCGTTCGCGGGTGACAGAGGGATCGGCTTCCAGCTGCTTCTTGGCCTCGGCCACGACATTGCGCAGTCGGACCTGGTCCTGGGCCCGGTAGGGCTCTCGGCGATGCGTGGGCGTCAGCACGGACACGGCCGGATAGGGGCGCGGGCGCCGCAGCTCGGTGAGGGTGGTGGGACTGAGTGCGTGCTCCATAACAGCACGATAGGACTGATTCACCGATCGGGCATTAGGGGCAATTCCGTTCATGGTCCGGGCTCTATTCGCGGGTGTCCTCGGGCCCGCAGGAGCTTCCGTGGGGCGGGAGCGTGCCGTACAGCAGGAAGGCGTCGACCTTGCGGTGCACGCACTTGGAGGAGGCGTACCCGGTGTGGCCGCTGCCCTTGTTGTCGAGGACCACGGCCGCGGAGCCGAGCCGCTTCGCCGTCTCCTCGGTCCAGCGGTACGGCGTCGCCGGGTCGCCGCGCGTGCCCACCAGGAGCATCTTCGGCGTGTCCACGTCCTTCACCTCCTCGCGGATGAAGTCCGTGCCCTTGGGGCGGCCGTAGCACAGCAGCACCCCGGTGAGCCGGTACGGCCCGAAGATCGGCGACGCCTCCTCGTACTTGGCGCGCAGCCGGTCGAGACCGCCGATGATCTGCTTGCCGCTGGGCCGGTCGGGGTCGTCCGCGCAGTTGATCGCCATCAGCGCCGCGGACAGGTTGTCGAGCGGGATGTCCTGCTCGTCGACGAGACCCCCGTCGGGGTCCTCGGTCTCGTCGCGGTGCCAGGGCGCGGCGCCGCCGGTGGCGAAGGCCTCGATGGCGTGGGTGTCGCCGTCGTTGACCAGCGCGGCCAGGGCACGTTCCAGGGAGGGCCACAACTCCTCGCTGTAGAGCGCCTGTCCGATGGCGCCGACCAGGTCCTGCCCGGTGAACGGTTCACCGAAGGCCGACGGCACCGGATCCGCGTCCAGCGAGTCGACCAGTCGTACGACGTTCTTGCGGGCCTCGCGCGCGTCCTGGCCGAACGGGCACCCGATGTCCTTCACACACCAGTTGACGAACTCCTCCAGCGCCTTCTGCTGCCCCTGGGCGCCCACGAGTTCCTGCTCGGTCAGCGGTTCGGTGAGGGTGTCCACGCCGTCCAGGACCAAACGGCCGACCTTGTCGGGGAACTGCGCGGCGTACACGGCGCCGAGCCGCGTTCCGTAGGAGAAACCCAGGTAGTTGAGCTTCTTGTCGCCGACGGCCGCGCGCATCACGTCCATGTCGCGCGAGGCGTTGACGGTGCCTATGTGGGGGAGCACCGGCCCGGAGTTGCGGGCACAGGTGGCGGCGGCCTTCTTGAAGTCCTCGAGGACGGACTGCGGATCGCGGTCGATCTCCGTGCTGTCGTCCTGCATGGCGGCGTCCCCGCAGCTGACCGGCGAGGACCTGCCGACACCGCGCGGGTCGAAGGTCACGATGTCGTAGCCGTCGGTCAGCTCCATGAAGTCCTTGGCCCCGGTGGCGAATTCGGGGACACCGGCGCCGCCAGGGCCCCCGAAGTTCAGCAGCACCGAACCCCGCTTCTCGCCCGTGGCCCGGTAGCGGGCGAGCGCCAGATCCAGCGTCCCTGCCCTGGGGTGGGCGTAGTCGAGGGGCACGGTGACCTTGCCGCACTGGAGATCCTTCGGCATGCCCTCGCCCGGGCACTTCGCCCAGCTGACCCGCTGTTCGTAGAAACGGCTCAGGTCGGGCTCGGTGTCGTCCTCGGCCGCCGTCAGCCCGGTGCCGAGCAGGGCCAGTCCGACCGCGCCGGCGACCGCGCAGCGCCGCAGCGTGGGCAGCGTGGACAGATGGGCCAGCATCGTTGCCTCCAGGGGCGCCCCTCGCGGACCGGGAAACGGCGTCCCGCCCACGATAAGCGGGCCTCGGAACGCACGCCTCCGGAGCTCACAGGCCACCCGACGTGCAGGTTCGCCCAGGCTGCCCTACCCTTCGCCGCTCGCGTCGGCGTCGGAAGTTTTTACCGCTAGTTCGACAACCCTGACGCTCGATGGGGTGAATGGCCGATAAGCCATAACTCGGATGGTTCGCCTGCGTTCTATCCGGTGCGGGTGAGTGCCCGCGACCATGTCTGGAAGGCAGGGAACCTATGAGACGGGTTACCCGATACGGTGTGATCGCCGTCGCCGCCTCGGGCGCGATGGCTGTGACGATGCCGGTGTACGCCGATTCCGCGGCGGACGGTGCCGCGGCCGACTCGCCGGGGCTGCTCTCCGGCAACACCGTTCAGCTCCCGGTGCACGTCCCCGTGAACGTGTGCGGGAACACCGTGAACGTGGTGGGGCTGCTCAACCCGGCCGCGGGCAACAGCTGCGCCAACGAGAGCGGGGGCGGCAAGCAGGGCGCCGCGTCGCACGACGGGGCGTCCGCCGAAGGGAGCGGAAAGGATTCACCCGGCCTCGCGTCCGGCAACGTCGTCCAGCTCCCGGTTCACCTCCCGGTGAACGTCAGCGGCAACAGCTTGAACGTGGTCGGTGTCGGCAACCCGGCGACCGGCAACGAGTCGGTCAACGGCCCCGGTGACCGCCCTTCCCACACCGCGAAGCCGGCGCCGAAGCCCGCCACGCCGCCCAAGGCGCACCCGCGTCCGGTGCCGCGCGCGTTCGTCCCGCACGGCGGACCCGAGGCTTCGCTCGCGTACACGGGGGCGGACCAGGCCCTCGTCGCCGCCGCGGGCGGCACGGTGCTCCTGCTGGGCGGGGCCGTCCTGTACCGGCGTTTCCGCCCGCAGGCGGTGCGCTGACCCGCGCTCCGCGCGGTAGGAAGGCCCCACCAGCCGGGCGGTGGGGCCTTCGGCATGCGGACCTCCGCCAGGTCATGCCCCGGCGCACTCCCAACGGCTTGATCACGCCGTGACGCCCGCCCCGGTGATCCGAAAGGATGCCGCGTGCACGGTCGATCACCGTGCGCACCCGAATCCCGACGGAATGGAGCGCACCCATGGCCTCTCCGGCCCCCGAAGACCTGGTCGTCACTCGCGCCGGCCTCGACGACTGGTCGGTCGTCAAGGGATGGGCCGCCGCCGAGGGCTGGAACCCGGGGCTCGCCGACGCCCAGTCCTTCTTCGCGCAGGACCCGGACGGGTTCTTCCTCGGCCGGATCGACGGCGAGGTCGTCTCGGCGATCTCGGTCGTCAACCACGGCACCGACTACGCCTTCCTCGGCCACTACCTGGTCCGCCCCGACCTGCGCGGCCGCGGCCACGGCCTCACCACCTGGAAGACCGCGCTGGCCCACGCCCAGAACCGCACGATCGGCCTCGACGGAGTCGTCGCCCAGCAGGACAACTACCGCCGCTCCGGCTTCGAGCCCGCCCACCGGACCGTCCGGTTCACCGGAACCGCGCCCGCCGCACAGGCGCCGCGGGACATCCGGGTCGTGCGGCCCGAGGACGTCGAGGACATCACGGCGTACGACGCCATCTGCACGCCCGCCGACCGCCCCCGCTTCGTCGCGCACTGGCTCACCGGCCCCGGACACCACGCCGTGGTCCGCCGCAGCGGCCACCGCGTCACCGGCTACGGCGTGATCCGCCCCGGCCACGACTGCCTGCGCGTCGGCCCGCTCTTCGCGGACACCGCCGACGACGCCCGGGCCCTGTTCGCCGCCCTGACCGCCGACGCGGCCGGCCGCCGGGTCGCCGTCGACGTGCCCGAGAACAACCCGGCGGGCATCGCGCTCGCCGAGGAGGCCGGCTTCGCCCCCTCCTTCGAGACCGCCCGTATGTACACGGGCCCGGTGCGGCGGTTCGCCCGGGAGCGGGTCTTCGGCGTCACCACGCTGGAACTCGGATAGCGGGGCCGGCCCGGCCGCCGTCCCGTCAGCCGGTCAGTGTGTCCTCCGGTGGAACCGGAAGTGCAGCGCGCGGACCTCCTCCGTCAGCTCGGGCACCGGCCCCTCCACGACCACCTCCGGCGCGACCTCCTGGATCGGCAGCGGCCGGACCGGCGCGGCCGGCACCCCCAGCTCGGCCAGCCATCCGGTCAGCTGCTCCGACGAGGCGACGTACACGACGCGTCCCAGCCCCACCCAGGCGTGCGCGGCCGCGCACATCGGGCAGTGCTCGCCGGAGGTGTACACCGTGGCGGCGGCCCGCTCCTCGGGCGTCAGACGGGCGGCCGACCAGCGGGCCAGCTCGAACTCGGGATGCCGGGTGCGGTCGCCCGAGGCCACCCGGTTGTGGTCCTCGGCGAGCACCTCGCCGTCCGCCCCCACCAGCACCGATCCGAACGGCTCGTCACCGGCCTCCAGCGCCTCGGCCGCGAGTGCGACGCAGCGGCGCAGGTGTTGCAGTTCGACGTCCTTGACGACCATGGCGTACGGCCCTCCTCGCGCGCGATCTCCCTCACGCACTGTAGGGGAGCGCGGTCCAGGGCAGCGTCCGAGGACGGGGCGGGACGGTCGTAAATGGATTGTCGTGCGGGCGGGCCGGTGATGGAGTCCTCCCATGGATCATGCCGCTGTACTCGCCCTCTTCGACCGGGACATGCGTGAAGGCGCGCGGCCGGACGGCCCCGACGCCGTGGTGGAGAGGGCGGGCGCCGTCGTGCGCCAGGTGTCCTCCGCGCACGGCTGGAGCGGCGTCGTGTGGTCCGACCTGGACGAGGCGGGTGCCGACGCGGCGATCACCGAGCAGATCGCCCACTTCTCCCGGCTGGGGCGCGAGTTCGAGTGGAAGCTGTACGGCCATGACCTGCCGGTCGACCTCGGACGGCGGCTGAGGGACGCGGGCTTCACGTCCGAGCCCGAGGAGACGCTGATGATCGGCGAGGTGGCCGACCTGACCCTGGACGCCGAGCCACCGGACGGTGTCCGTCTCCACCCCGTGACCGACCGGGCGGGCGTCGACCTCGTGGCGGAGGTGCACGAGAAGGCCTTCGGCACCGACGCCACCCGGTGGCGGAACCAACTGCTCGCCCAGCTCACGGCCGCCCCGGACACGGTGGTCGCGGTCGTCGCGATGGCCGGTGACACTCCGGTGAGCGCCGCCCGGATGGAGCTCCTGCCGGGGACACGGTTCGCCGGGCTGTGGGGCGGCGGGACCGTCGAGGGCTGGCGGGGCCGCGGCATCTACCGCGCACTGGTCGCCCACCGTGCCCGCGCCGCCGCCGACCGCGGATACCGGTACCTCCAGGTCGACGCCATGAGCACCAGCCGTCCGATCCTGGAGCGGCTCGGTTTCGAGCCGCTGACCACGACGACGCCGTACGTGTACACGCCGTAGCGGACCGGACGCCGTAAGGGGTCCCCGACCGGGATGTCACATCCCCGCGCTTCCGACTCGTCGCACATGTATGACGACGAACGAGAGCCATGACGGCAGCCACAGCATCCTCCTCGCTGGCGCCGGTGGTGTCCTCGGCCGGCACATCACCCGTGCCCTGACCGAGGCGGGCCACCAGGTCACCGGCCTCGGGCGCGGCCCGCGCAACGACATCCAGGCCGACCTGATGAACCGCGGCGCCCTGCTGCGCGCGGTCGACGGGCACCGCTTCGACACGGTGATCCACGCCGCGACCGCGCTGCGCAAGCCGCCCATGCGCCACCGCGACATGCACGCCACCGACGCCCTGCGCACCGACGGCACCGCCCATCTGATCGAGGCCGCCCAGGCCACCGGCGCCGGACGCCTCGTGGCCGAGTCGATGGTCTTCGGATACGGCTACGGCGACCACGGCGCCCAGGTGATCACCGAGGACGATCCCTTCGGCCCGCGTGGCCGCACCCCGGAGCTGGAGCGGCATCTCGCGGCGATGCGGATCAAGGAACAACTCACCTTCGGCACCGCCGGGTTGGAGGGCATCGCGCTGCGCTTCGGTCTGTTCTACGGTGCCGGCGGCACGGACGCCCTCCTGCCCATGCTGCGCAGGCGGCAACTGCCCGTCCCCGACGACCACGGCCGGGTCCTGCCCTGGATCGAGCTCACCGACGCGGCCCGCGCGGTCGTCGCCGCCGTCGAACGCGGGCGCCCCGGGCAGGCGTACAACATCGCCGACCGCACCCCGATGGGCTTCGGTTCCCATGTCCGGTGCGTGGCCGAGGAGTTCGGCCTGCCGAAGCCGATGACCGTACCGCTGTGGCTGATGCGGCCCATGTCGTACGCGCACACCATGATGGCGTCGACGCTGCGGGTCTCCACGGCGAAGGCGGAGCGGGAGCTCGGCTGGACGCCCGCCCACCCGACGGCCCGCGACGGCCTCGCCGCGCTGCGGGCCGCCGCGGGACTCACATGATGTCGCGCCGTCCTCTCGTGCCGCCCTTGCCTCGACTGCCTCGACGCGTCAGCGGCGCGCCTTCGTCCGGTCCAGTGCGGCGACGCCGACCGCGGCGAGACCGATCTGGATGAGCCACTCGATCCAGTCGACTCCGTCGGTGTCGGCCACGTCGAGCCCGGCCGCGATGGCCGAACCGATGAGCGCGGCCACGATGCCGACGAGGATGGTCCACAGGACCCCGATGCGCTGACGGCCCGGAACCACGAGACGTCCGAGCACACCGATGACGATGCCGATCACTATGGCACTGATGATGCCGGAGATCTCCATGTCGCCCCTCTTCCTCCTGTCCCCGCACAGGTTCGAGTTCCCCCAGGAGAGAGGGACAGTCCGTTCCGCTTCAACCAGTGACCCACCCGGTGGCCGACAGCACCTCCTTGGCGATGTCGATCACCTTGCGCCCATCGGTCACCACCCGCACCACGTTCGCGGGCGCCCGCTCCTCAAGGAGCCGAGCTCGCGTCCGGTCAGGCGCCGCTCGGCCGTCTCGTCGGTGGCGGTGAGCAGCACGCGCACGAGACGTACGCCGTCCCCCATGGCCCGGCGGAACATGGGCGCGGCCTCGTCGAGCACGCTCACGGTGTTCGTGTAGACGAGACGCCGGTATCCGAGCGCGGCGTAGTTCCCCCACACGGCGACCAGGTTCCGCTCCGTGATGCCTGCTCGGCGCGGGTCGCCCGGCGGCGCCGGATGGGCGGCTCCCATGAAGTCGCCGTCGATCACCGCGTGCGTGACCGGGACGGCCCGCAACCGGGCCGAGACCTCCCAGCCGACGGTGGTCTTGCCGACGCCGGCCCTTCCCCCGATGAGCAGTACTTCCGCATGATCCTCCGTGTGATCCATGCGGGCAGCGTGCCCGGGTGCGGGCATGCTTGGCCAGTGGTTTCGGCGTGTGCCGATCGATCGCGGAGGTGCGGATGGAGGAGCGGGTGCTCGGTGGCGGAGCCGTCAACGAGGTCGTGCGGGTCGGATCGACCGTGCGGCGCAGGCCTCATGAACGGTCCGCGTACGTGCGGGAGTTGCTCACGCACTTCGAGCGTCGGGGATGGGAGGGGGCCCCGACGTACATCGGGTACGACAAGCAGGGCCGCGAGGTGTTCGGATACCTGGAGGGGCGGGCGGCCGTCACTCCGCGGGAGCGGGCCGCGGCACGCACGGACGCGGGGCTCGTGCGGGTGGCCCAACTCGTCCGCGCCTTCCACGACCTGACGCACGGCACACCGCTGGCCGGCGGCCAGGACGTCGTCTGCCACAACGATCTCGCCCCGAAGAACACCGTCCACGCGATCGACGGCGCCGACTGGTGGGCGACCGCCTTCATCGACTGGGACCTGGCCGCGCCCGGCGAGCGCGTCCACGACCTCGCGCATGTCTGCTGGCAGTACCTCGATCTGGGACCGGGTGTCACGGATGTGTTCGAGGCGGCCCGGCGGATCGCGCTCGTTCGCGACGCGTACGGGCCGGTCGCCGGGGGCGCGGAGCTCGTCGACGTGGTCCTCTGGTGGCAGGACCGGTGTGTGCGCGGCATCGAGGCCGGCGCCGTGCGCGGTGAGCCGGCCATGGTGGGGTTGCGGGACCGCGGCGTCGTGGACGAGGTGCGCGACGCCTACGCCTGGGTGGCCGAACACCGTGCCGAGTTGGAGATCTTCCTGCGCTGACGCGTGCACGGGTGTGCCGGGGGGCTTCAGGTCACCCGGCCGCGTCGACCCAGGACGTCAGCCGGCCGTCCGGCTGGAGGGCGACGTACAGCCCGTTGTGCTCGCCCTGCGCGGCGCGGCCGTCGGCGACGAGGGTGTCGAGCCGTACGCCGTCCGCGAGGATGTCGGCCTCGTAGTGGTCGGTGGCCACCCGGTAGAGCTTCGCCGTCGTCCTCCCGTCCGCGAGGGTCGGGGTGCCGACCAGGACGCGGTTGACGACGGCCTTGGGCTTCGGCTTGGCCCGCTCGACCCAGGAGATGACCTCGCCGTCGGGGTGGAGGGTGATGTGCAGCCCGTTGTTCTGGGCGTGCGCGGCCATGCCCTGGGTGTACAGGGCCCCGTACTGCCGGCCCTCGGCCCACAGCTCCGCCTCGTATCGGTCCTCGCCGGCCTTGTAGACCTTCGCCCGGCTGACGTCGTCCGCGAGGTTCACCGTCCGCACATGGACGCGCTCGGCCTTGGAGTGCTTGCCGGCGGACTTGCCGGTGGTGGCGCCGGCCGCGTCGACGGCGAAGGCGCCGGCGGCCGAGACACCCAGCGCGGCGGTGACACAGGCGGTGACGGAGGCGGCTACGAGGGCGGTGCGCAGGGGGCGGGGGGCACGCATCAGTGAATCGTTCCTTCGATGGGGTTCGTTCCGACGCCTCGAAGCTACGGACCGCCCGTGAAGGGTTCCCGTACGTCATGTAACAGTCGTTCGGCATATATAGCCCAAAAGCGACAACTGGCTCCGATTGACATGCAGGCATTTGCCTGCATAACTTTGAGTGTGCGATCGGAGAGCGGTGGTCCCGGGATGGACAAGGTCTTCAAGGCGCTGGCCGACGAGACGCGCAGGCGGCTGCTGGACCGGCTGCGCGAGGACAACGGGCAGACGCTCGGGGAGCTGTGCGCCGGTATCGGCATGGCCCGCCAGTCGGTGACCCAGCATCTGGCCGTCCTGGAGGCCGCCAACCTGGTCGCCACGGTGCGGCGGGGGCGGGAGAAGCTGCACTATCTCAATCCGGTCCCGCTCCACGAGATCCAGGAGCGATGGATCGACAGGTTCGAGAGCCCGCGTCTGCGGGTGCTCGGGGCCGTGAAACGACGAGCCGAGGAAGCCATGACCGACAAGCCCACATTCGTCTACGTCACCTACATCGAGAGCACGCCCGAGAAGGTCTGGGACGCGCTCACCGACGCCGACCTGACCGCCGCCTACTGGGGGCACAGCAACGTCTCGGACTGGCGGACCGGATCCCGCTGGGCCCATGTCCGTACGGACGGTTCGGGCGTCGCCGACGTCGTCGGCACCGTCGTGGAGAGCGAGCGGCCCAGCCGTCTGGTCACCACCTGGGTGGCGCCGGACGAGGAGGGGCAGGAGGACAAGTACTCCAGGGTCACCTTCGACATCCAGCGGCACGCCGAGATCGTCCGGCTCACCGTGACGCACGAGGACCTGCCGGACGAGAGCGCCCGCGCGGACGTGTCGTCCGGCTGGCCGGCCGTGCTGTCCAACCTCAAGTCACTGCTGGAGACCGGCCATGTCCTGCCGCAGGAGCCGTGGCTGATGCCGACGCGATGAAAACGGGCGCCGAGACGGGAGCGGGCAGCGGAAGGCCGGCCCGCGGGCGCGGGCCGGCCCTCGAGTCTCCTCTCGGGTGTGCCGCTACGGCCTCGGGGCGCTCTTCGCCGCCGTACCGGCGCACAGCAGCCCCAGGCACACGGCCAGCGCGCCGACGATGATGTTGTTCACGATGACGCCGGCGTCCGGGCTGTCCCCGACGATCCACGGCGCGATGATCATCCACACGCCCATCGCGCAGAAGGCCCAGCTCAGGCCGTACATGCGTTCCGGGGCCCGGGTGAATCCGAGGGCCAGCAGGCCGATCGCGATACCCATGATGAGGTTGTGGGTCACGAGCGCGGGCTGGCTCGTCGTGTAGTGGAGTATCCAGGGGGACACAGCGCAGTACAGACCGAGCAGGAACACCGGTCCGTCCACGAGCGCCACATCACGACCGCCGAGCATGCGGGCGTAGCGATCCCGCATTTCGGATACATCAGGGTGAGCTGTTATGTCACCTCTGGTGGGCGAGACGTTGGCCATGACTCGTCTCCTTTGACTCGCAGGCCTGACCGCGTCTGGTGCGGTGTGCGGTAAGCGCCGCCTTTCCCTATTCTGCGCTTATTTCCTCTTTATGTGTAGAGCCGGGACGACTGCGGACCTCGGTGGCGAAACCTGGTCGGGATTCCTGGAAACAGCAGGTCAGCGGCCGGGTGAAGAGGAATTAGGTGGCGCAATGATTCGGTAACACCACTGGGCGGGCACCGTCGGTATGGTCACCGCATGCCAGCCGAACGAACCCGCGAGCACACCGCCCCGCTCGCCGCGGCCCGCCGCCGGCGGCTGCGTGCCGACCGGGCGCGGCAGCTCGCGGACCTGCTGCGGCACCTCGTCCTGACCGGGGGCTTTCCCGGGGGCGCCCTGCCCCACGAGGACATCCTCGCGGCCGAGTACGAGGTGTCACGCAACACCGTCCGGCACGCACTCGACCTGCTGCGCGCCGAGCAGCTCGTCGAGCGGCTGCCCGGCGTCGGCACCGTCGTCGTCGCCGAGAAGTACTCGCACGGTCTCGACCGGCTGATGGGACTCGCGGAAACCCTGCGGGAGCACGGCCGGGTCACCAACGAGGTCCGCACCATGGGGCCGGTCGCAGCGCCCGCACCCGTGGCCGAGCGGCTCCGGCTGCCCACCGGCACCGACGTCCTCTACGTCGAGCGGCTCCGCAAGCTCAACGGGCTGCCGCTCTCCCTCGACCTCACCTATCTGCCGCTGGACATCGGCAGCGAGCTGATCGGCGCCGACCTGGAGAACACCGACGTCTTCCGGCTGCTGGAGCAGATCACCGGGCAACCGCTCGGACACGCGGAGATCACCCTGGAGGCCGTCAACGCCGACGCGCACTCCGCCACCGTGCTCCAGGCGCCGCGCGGCACCGCCGTGCTGATGCTGGAGCGCCTCACCCACCTGTGCGACGGCAGGCCCGTGGACCTGGAGTTCATCCGGTTCCGCGGGGACCGGATCGCGATGAGCGGGCTGCTGCGCCGCTCGCTCTGAACCGCCACGCCCGGCGACCCCCTTTCCCGCAGTACCTCACTGGAGACAGCCATGCCCTTGGTGCCCCAGCGGGCCGACGTGCCCGTGACCGTCGACGAGTC
Source organism: Streptomyces muensis (assembly GCF_021474425.1). Classification (GTDB taxonomy): domain Bacteria; phylum Actinomycetota; class Actinomycetes; order Streptomycetales; family Streptomycetaceae; genus Streptomyces; species Streptomyces muensis. The sequence goes on from NZ_JAKEIP010000065.1 coordinate 17,872, forward strand.
GAAGTGCATCGACGGCTGCACGCTCTGTGTCGACATGTGTCCGCTGGACTCCCTCGCGATCAACCCCGACAGCGGCAAGGCCTACATGCACGTCGACGAGTGCTGGTACTGCGGCCCCTGCGCCGCCCGCTGCCCCACCGGGGCCGTCACGGTCAACATGCCCTACCTGCTGCGGTGAAAGGCCCCCTCCCGATGAAACGCAAACGTACGCCGACCGCCGCCGCCCTGCTCGCGGCCGCCCTCCTCGGCACCCTCGTCACCGGCTGCGGCCGCGACGCGTCGGCCGGCGACGCCAACCACGTCACCGTGACCGTCGGCTACCAGTCCAAGACCATCAACACCGTCACCGCCGGCACCCTGCTGCGCTCCCTCGGCTACTTCGAGCGCGAACTCGCCGCGCAGGGCAAACGGGACGGCATCTCCTACAAGGTCGAGTGGCAGGACTACGTCACGGGCGCGCCCATCACCGCGCAGATGACCGCCGGGAAGATCGACATCGGGTCGATGGGGGACTTCCCGCTGCTCATCAACGCCGCCCGCGGCAAGCAGCTGAACCGCCCCACCCGGCTCGTGTCGGTCACCGGTTACAACCTGCGGGGCGCCCTCAACACCGTGGTCACCGCCCCGCAGTCGAAGCTCGGCTCGCTGAAGGACCTCAAGGGCAGGAACGTCTCCACCAGCGTCGGATCGGCCGCCGACGGAACCCTCGTACGGGCGTTGCAGCAGGCCGGCCTCGACCCGGAGAAGGACATCCGCAAGCTCAACCAGCAGCCGGCGGTGGGCGCTTCGGCCCTCCAGGCGGGCAGCGCCGACGCCCTGTCCCAGTTCGTGGCCTGGCCCGGACTGCTCGCCTTCCAGGACAAGGCGAAGGCCCTCTACGACGGTGCCGAACTCGACCTGCCCACCTTCCACGGAGTGACGGTCCGCCAGGACTTCGCCGAACAGCGGCCGAAGGTCCTCGACGCCTTCCTCACCGCCCAGACCGAGGCGACCCGCTACCTGAACGAACACCCCGTGCAGGCCGCCGAGAAGGTCGCCGAGGCCACCGACCTGCCCCCGGAGGTCGTCTACCTCTACAACGGCAGCGGCGGCATCGCCACCTTCGACCCGGCCCTCAAGCCGCAGCTCGTCGCCGCGCTGAAGAAGGACGTACCGGTACTGCGCTCGGCGAAGCTCGTCGGCGATGTGGACGTCGACTCCTTCGTCGACGACGGCCCGATCAAGAGGGTCTACGGCAAGGAGTACGCCGAGCGACTCGCCGCCACCCCCGAGCCCTCGCGCGGCGAGGTGTGGCTCAAGGGCGAGGAGCGCACCCGTCCCTTCGACTCGCCCACCGCCCTGCTGGAGTTCGTCGCCGGGCACAAGGACGAGGTGCGCGCCGCGTACGTGCCGGACGCCGCCAACGGCACCCGCTGGTACGCGGACCGGGCCGTCTGGGTCCAGGACGGCAAGGAACTGCGGCCCTTCGTCACCCCTTCCGCCGCCCGCGCGTACACCCAGGCGCACCCCGGCGCCCGCACCGTCTCCTACACCACCGCGCTGGAGCAGGCGTCATGACCGCGGTGACCGCCCCGCCGAAGAAGGCGTCCGCGGGGCCGCCGCCCTCCGCCGCTCGGCGCACGGCACGGTTCCGGCCGGTCGTACGCGTCCTGTCGCTGCTCGCCGCGCTCGCGCTGTGGCAGCTGCTGACCACGCTCGACGTCCAACTGTGGCTGCGCTTCGACCAGTTCCCGTCCGTCACCGACGTGGCCCGGGAGTTCGGGCAGCGGCTCGGCGACGGCGCGTACTGGCAGGACGTGAGCGACAGTCTGCGCAGGATCGTGACCGGCTTCCTGCTCGCGGCGGTGCTCGGCGTCGCCGCGGGTGTCGTGGTGGGCCGCTCCCGGTGGGCCGCGGACCTGATCGGCCCGGTCCTGGAGGTGCTGCGGCCCGTCCCCGCCATCGCACTCGTCCCCGTGGCGATCCTGCTCTTCCCCAGCAACGAACAGGGCATCGTCTTCATCACCTTCACCGCCGCGTTCTTCCCGGTGCTGGTCGCGACCCGGCACGCGGTGCGGGCTCTGGCGCCGGTGTGGGAGGAAGCGGTGCTCACCATGGGCGGCGGCCGGTGGCGGGTGCTCGCCTCCGTGGTGCTGCCGGGCGCGCTGCCGGGGATCTTCGGCGGGCTGTCGGTCGGGATCGGCGTCTCGTGGATCTGCGTGATCTCCGCGGAGATGATCTCCGGTGAGTACGGCGTCGGCTACCGCACCTGGCAGGACTACACCGTCATCGACTACCCGGGTGTCTTCACCGGCATCGTCAGCATCGGCCTGCTGGGCTGGCTGACCTCCACGCTGGTGGAGGTCCTCGGACGCCGGCTGACGCACTGGCTGCCGCGACGTGAGGGGACGGGCACGTCATGAGCACGGAAACGGACATCGCGACCAGTGTGCCGCCCGTCGACCAACCCGCCCCCGGGGCGCGTCTCGGCCTGACCGGGGCGCGGCTCGGGCGACCGGGCGCCGCCGTACTGCACGGCCTGGACCTCGAAGCGGCTCCGGGCGAGATCCTCACCGTCGTCGGCCCGTCAGGGTGCGGCAAGTCGACCCTGCTGCGGACCCTGGCCGGGCTGCTGCCCACACTCGCCGGACAGGTCGTGCAGGACGGGCGGCCCGTCACCGGGCCCGGCGCCGACCGGGCGCTGGTCTTCCAGGAGGACGCCCTGCTGCCGTGGCGCACGGCCCGCGCCAACGTCGAACTGCCCCTCGCCATCAGAGGGCTGGGCCGCGCCGAGCGCAGGGCCAGGGCGGAGGAGTGGCTGGACCGGGTCGGACTCGCCGGTCTGGAGCGGCAGTTGCCGCACCGGCTCTCCGGCGGGCAGCGCCAGCGGGTGCAGATCGCCCGTGCGCTCGCCGGGCAGCCGCGCGCCGTATTGATGGACGAGCCCTTCGGCGCGCTGGATGCGCAGACCCGGGCCGGCATGCAGCAACTGCTGGTGGAGGCGCTGCACGGTACCGGCGCCACGGTCGTCTTCGTCACCCATGACGTGGACGAGGCGCTGTTCCTGGGCGACCGGGTGGCACTGCTCGGCGAGGGCCGTCTCAACGGTGTGCGCCGGGTGCCACGGCCCCGCGACCGCGCCGCCCATGACGACCCCGCGACGACGACACTGCGCCGTGAGGTTCTGGATTCCCTTGGTACCAAGACGCTCTGACGCATCGCTCCAGGGCTCGGGTCCTCGGGTTCGTCGGCGGCTGCGGGGCGGTGGGGGCCGTTCGCGCAGTTCCCCGCGCCCCTGAGTGGGCCTCGCGGCCGCCGACCCAGGGGCGCGGGGAACTGCGCGATCAGCCACAGACGGCCCGCACCCGACCGTCATGCCCCACTCTCAGTGAAAGGCCACCCGTCATGACCCCCGCCCCCCTCACACAGATCCCCGCCCTCGACTCGGCCGAGGAACTGAGCTGTGACGTCCTGGTGATCGGCGGCGGCACCGCCGGCACCATGGCCGCGCTGACCGCCGCCGGGCGCGGCGCCTCCGTGCTGTTGCTGGAGAAGGCCCATGTCCGGCACTCCGGAGCGCTCGCGATGGGCATGGACGGCGTCAACAACGCCGTCATCCCCGGCCGCGCCGAACCCGACGACTACGTCGCCGAGATCACCCGCGCCAACGACGGCATCGTCGACCAGTCGACGGTCCGTCAGACGGCGACCCGGGGTTTCGAGATGGTGCGGCGACTGGAGTCGTACGGCGTGAAGTTCGAGAAGGACGAGCACGGCGAGTACGCGGTCCGTCAGGTGCACCGGTCGGGCTCGTACGTGCTGCCGATGCCCGAGGGCAAGGACGTCAAGAAGGTCCTCTACCGGCAGTTGCGCAGGCGGGAGAACCGAGAGCGGATCCGGATCGAGAACCGGCTGATGCCGGTGCGGGTCCTGACCGCCGACGGCAGAGCGGTCGGCGCCGCCGCCTTCAACACCCGTACCGGCGCTTTCGTGACCGTGCGGGCGGGGGCCGTGATCCTCGCGACCGGCGCCTGCGGCCGGCTCGGGCTGCCCGCGAGCGGCTATCTGTACGGCACGTACGAGAACCCGACCAACGCGGGCGACGGCTACGCGATGGCCTACCACGCGGGCGCCGAGCTCACCGGCATCGAGTGCTTCCAGATCAACCCGCTCATCAAGGACTACAACGGACCGGCGTGCGCCTATGTCGCGAACCCGTTCGGCGGCTACCAGGTCAACCGGCACGGGCAGCGCTTCGTCGACTCCGACTACTGGTCGGGGCAGATGATGGCGGAGTTCGCCGCCGAGGTGGCCTCCGACCGCGGCCCGGTCTACCTCAAGCTCAGCCATCTGCCCGAGGAGTCGATCTCGGCACTGGAGTCCATCCTGCACTCCACCGAGCGCCCCACCCGCGGCACCTTCCACTCCGGACGCGGCCACGACTACCGCACCCACGACGTGGAGATGCACATCTCCGAGATCGGGTTGTGCGGCGGTCACTCCGCCTCCGGGGTACGCGTCGACGACCACGCCCGTACGACCGTGCCGCGCCTGTACGCGGCCGGCGACCTGGCCTGCGTCCCGCACAACTACATGATCGGCGCGTTCGTCTACGGCGACCTGGCGGGCGAGGACGCCGCCCGGTACACCGCCTATCAGGGCGAGCTGCCCCGCGAACAGCTCGCCGAGGCCCACGAGTTGATCTACCGCCCGCTGCGCAACCCCGACGGCCCCGCCCAGCCTCAGGTCGAGTACAAGCTGCGCCGCTTCGTCAACGACTACGTCGCCCCGCCCAAGAGCGGCGCCCGGCTCTCCCTGGCGCTGGAGCACTTCGAGCGGATGCGGGACGAGATCGCCGAGATGGGGGCGCGGACCCCGCACGAGCTGATGCGCTGCGCCGAGGTCTCTTTCATCCGCGACTGCGCGGAGATGGCGGCCCGGTCCTCCCTCGCCCGCACCGAGTCCCGCTGGGGCCTCTACCACGAGCGCCTCGACCACCCCCAGCGGGACGACTCGGACTGGCTGCACCACCTCGACCTGCGCAAGAGCCCAAGTGGCGCGATGGAGTTCACGGCGCGCCCCGTCGCCCCCTACCTCGTGCCCGTCACGGAGTTCACCCCCGTCGGCGGCCCCTCGCGCCACCTCGGCGAGGTGAAGCCGCTGCCGACGGCCACGGCGGGACGCCGGGAGGCACCCCCGTCGGCGGCCGGCGGAGCGCCGGGCGGTACCGCCCCGTCCGCCGGTGCGACGCGTGACGCCTCGGAGTCCAGCCGGGAACGGCTCCTCGAACTCGTGGCCCTCACCGAGGAGGAACCCGAACTCCCGGCACTGGAGCCCTACTTGAAGGACCCGGACGCCGCCGTACGTCTCGAAGCCGTCAGGGTGCTGACCGAGACGGCCCCGCCCGGCGCGGGCCCCGCCCTGGCCTCCGCCCTGACCGACGGCGACGGACACGTGCGGGCCGCGGCCGCGTCCTCGCTGCGTGAGCTGGCCGAAGTCCTCCCGTCGGAACCGGAGTTGCGCGACACACTGGTGGCCGCCCTGACGGTCACGGATCCGACGGCCCGCGGCACGGCCCTGGACGTGCTGCGCGCCCTGCGCCTCGGCGACGCCGCCCTGTTCGCCGGACACCTGGCCGCCCGGGACGTGGAGGTGCGCCTGGCCGCCGTACGCGCCCTGATCTCGGTGGACGCGGTCGACGCCCTGTCGGCGGCTGCCACGGACCCGGCGCGTGAAGTACGGGTGGCCGTGGCACGCGGGTTCGCGGCCCTGGGCCCGCACATCGACCTGAACCGGTCCGTGGAGGCGGGCGAGGGCGCGGCGGTCGCCCTGTCCGGCCTGATTCGTGATGCCGACGTCCTCGTACGCGCCGCCGGCCTGGAGACCCTGGGTGTCCTCGGCGTCCCCGGCCAACTCCTCGCCACCGTCACGGCGGCGCTCACCGACCCGGCCTGGCAGGTCCGCGCGGGGGCCGCGACCGCCCTCGGCGGCGCCGCCCCGGACCACGGCGTGCCCGCTCTCGCCGAGTCGCTGAAGGACCCCGACGCCGATGTGCGCAAGGCCGCCGTACTGGGTCTGTTGCGCCATGCCGCGCACGACGACGCCCGTGCGGCGCTGGCGACCGCGGTCGACGACCCCGACGCCGATGTCCGCGCGTACGCGGGCCGCGCGGCACGATGAGCCGACTTCGCCGCCTCTCCGGAAACTCTCCCAACACGGTCCGGTCAACTTGGAGTTTGGTTGGTCTGAACCATTGACTGGTACAGACCAAAGCGGTTGAGTGTGTCTCCACACCCCCCACCACGGCCGCCCCCACGCCGTGGCCGACCCCGTCGGCGCGTGCGCACAAGGCTCTGCTTCGCCCTGCCCTTGGCCGGGTGCGGCCGTGCTCCGCAAAGGAGTTGATCCTGTGTCGAGGCGCCGCATAGCCGCTCTGCTGTCCGCGCTCGCTCTGGGCAGTGCCGCGCTGCTGTTCCAGCCGGCCCCGAGCGCGTCCGCCGCCGGGTTCGTCGTCAGCGAGTCGCAGTTCAACCAGATGTTCCCGAACCGGAATCCCTTCTACACCTACAGCGGCCTGACCGCCGCCCTCAGCGCCTACCCCGGCTTCGCCAACACCGGCAGCGACACGGTGAAGAAGCAGGAGGCGGCCGCCTTCCTCGCCAACGTCAACCACGAGACCGGCGGCTTGGTCCACATCGTCGAGCAGAACACCGCCAACTACCCCCACTACTGCGACCGCAGCCAGCCCTACGGCTGTCCCGCCGGCCAGGACGCCTACTACGGCCGCGGCCCCATCCAGCTCAGCTGGAACTTCAACTACAAGGCAGCGGGCGACGCCCTCGGCATCGACCTGCTGGGCAACCCCTGGCGGGTGCAGAACGAGTCGGCCGTCGCCTGGAAGACCGGCCTGTGGTACTGGAACACCCAGAGCGGCCCCGGCACCATGACCCCGCACAACGCCATGGTCAACCAGGCCGGCTTCGGCCAGACCATCCGCTCCATCAACGGCTCCCTGGAGTGCGACGGCAAGAACCCGGCCCAGGTGCAGAGCCGCGTGAACGCCTACCAGCGCTTCACGCAGATCCTCGGCGTCTCCCCGGGCGGCAACCTGTACTGCTGACGCCACCCCGGTGCCCGAGGTGTGTGCGAGACTCCGCCGATGACCTCCGAAACGATCACCGCGAAGGCCTCGGGCACCTTCACCCTCGGCGACCTGACCGTGAGCCGTGTCGGCTTCGGCGCGATGCGGCTCACGGGCAGCGCCGCCTTCCACCACGGGACGCCGAGCGACCGGGACCGTTCGATCGCCGTTCTGCGCAAGGCGGTCGACCTGGGCGTCGACCACATCGACACGGCCGCCTTCTACTTCTCGGCCCTCCGCTCCGCCAACGAACTCATCAACACCGCCCTCGCGCCGTACCGCGACGACCTGGTCATCGCCACCAAGGTCGGCCCCCACCGCGAGTACGACGGTGGCTGGGGCACCTCGGCCCGGCCCGACCAACTCCGTGGGCACGTCGAGGAGAACCTGCGTCAGCTCGGCCGCGACCACCTGGACCTGGTGTACCTGCGCCGCATGGGGCAGGACTCCGTCGCCGAGCACTTCGGCGCGCTGGCCGAACTGCGCGAGGCGGGCCTCGTCCGCCACCTCGGCATCTCCGCGGTGGAGCCACGGCACCTCGCCGAGGCGCAGGCCATCGCGCCCGTGGTGAGCGTGCAGAACCGGTACGCGCTCGACCGGCCGGATCCCCAGGCCGACGAACTCCTGCGCCGGTGCGGCGAACAGGGCATCGCCTTCGTGCCGTTCTACGCGGTGGCCGGCGACACGGGCGAGCGGGGCGCCACCACCGCCCACGACGACGAGGTCCTCGCCGTCGCCCGCGCGCACGGCGCGAGCCCCGCCCAGGTCCGCATCGCCTGGACCCTGCACCAGGGCCCGCACCTCCTCGCCATCCCCGGCACCGGCAACCCCGACCACCTGGCCGAGAACATCGCCGCGGGCGCCCTCCACCTCACCGCTGATGAGCTGGCCCGGCTCAACACGGCTCGAAATGAAGCGGGTTGACCCGGACCGGCGCGATGTCGTCGGCCTCGCTCAGCCCGTGTACCCGGTCACCGGATAGTGGTCCGAGAGGTTCGTGTACGTGTAGTCCGTCCCCCAACTCGACACCGTCCAGGGCGCGCTCTGCTCCTTGACGACCTCGTTCTTCCAGACCGAGGGACGGACGTGACCCGCGCGGTGCAGGACGTGGTCCAGGTCCTCGCGCGGGTCGTCGGGATAGCGGTCGCGGGCGATGGAGTTCTCCTGGGTGTCGAAGGAGTACGGGTGTCCGGCGCGCGCGTCTGCCCCCGCCAGGCCGCCGTCGGCGAGCATCGACGCGTACTCGGACGTCCGCGAGTCGACGTTCATGTCACCCGCGACCACGACCTGCTCGCCCGCCGGGATGTTCTTGGCGTCCAGGAACGCGTCGATCGCCTTGAACTGCCGGCTGCGCATCGCGGCCGCCTCACCGGCGTCACAACCCGGGTCGGTCGACTGCGCGTGTGTGCCGACGACGTGCACCTTCGTGCCGTTCACGTCCAACACCACATAGGCGAAACCCTTGTTGGACCACCAGTCCGCCCCGCACGCGTCCTTGTAGACCCACTGCTCCTTGCGCAGCACCGGCCACTTGCTGAGCACCGTGACCCCGCCGTCCTCGGGCGTCGTCGCCGAGTACGCGCCGCCGGTCGCGTCCCAGCCGCTCTGACTGCGCCCGACCACCGGGGTCTGGTACGGGTACTGGCCCGCGAGGGATCGTTGGAGCGCGTCCGAGGACGAGTTGTCGAACGCCTCCTGAAGGACGACCACGTCGTTGCCCTGCACGAACGGCGCCTTCGCGATCTCCGCGGCCCGATGGTCCTGGCCCCAGTTCGGGTAAAGGGTCTTGCTGAAGAGGAACACGTTGTACGACAGCACCCGCAGCGCCGGTACCTGCTCGGCGGCCGAGGTGGCCGTGGCGGCCTGGGCGGCGGGCGCCGCACCCGCGAGCCCGGTGGTGGCGAGCGCGAGGACGAGCACGGCCGCGCCAGGGGTGCGGCGCGGTGCGAAGAGCGTCACTGGATCTCCCTGAGGGTGAGGAGGGCTGAGTGGCGCCGCACATCAAACCACCGGCGATTACTCCCAGGTAACTCCCGTGCGTGAAAAGAATGTCGGGCAGCGGTACGCCAGGCTCAGACCACCCAGACCCCGTCCCGCACGAGATACCGGCCGCGCATCTCGTGCTCGCCGTTGCGCGCCTGCACCACCCGCGGACGCACCCGGAAGTACATGTACGGCGCCTCGTCCGCCCGGGGGTCCCAGCCCGTCTTCGCGACAAACGCCTCGGCCGCCGCTGCCGGCACCTCGTCGGCGCCGTACATCTCCGCGTCGCCGTCGACGATGACGACGTCGAGCGTGTCCCCGAGCGCCAGCCTGGCCCGGCGCCCGTCGCGCAGGTTGCGGCCGGTCGGGGTGGCCGGCCGGGTCGCGAGCCACAGGCACTCGCCGTGCCACACGAACCACAGCGGGACCAGGCACGGCACCCCGTCGGCGTCGGCCGTGGCCACCCAGATGTCCATCTCCTTCTCCAGGCGGACCAGGAGATCGCGCTTGCGCTGCTCGGGAGCACGGGGCGGCTTGGTGATCTTCATGGGCCGGACGCTACCGGGGGAGCGGGCGGTACGGATCGGGCCCGGGTCCTAGGTCTCCGGATGCGGCCGTGGGTCCCTGTCGCCGACGACTGGCGTCTGGGACGTTTTACGTATAACCTCTCCCGTCAATCGCACCTCCCGGAAGGCCCCGATGAGACGCATCGCCCTGGTCACCCTCGTCGTCGACGACTACGACGAGGCGATCCGCTTCTACACCGAAGCCTTCGGCTTCCGGCTCGTCGAGGACACCCCGCGCCCGGACGGCTCACGCTGGGTCGTCGTCGCGGCCGACGACCAGGGCACCGCGCTCCTGCTGGCCCGGGCCAAGGGTGACGAACAGCGCGCCCGGGTCGGCGACCAGACCGGCGGGCGCGTCGGGTTCTTCCTGCACACCGACGACTTCGCCCGCGATCACGCCCGGATGCTCGCCGCGGGCGTGACCTTCCTGGAGGAGCCCCGGCATGAACCGTATGGTTCGGTCGCCGTCTTCCAGGACCTGTACGGCAACCGCTGGGACCTGCTCCAGCCCGCCGACTGACCTCCCTCCGCTCGCCGGAAACCGCCCTCGGAATCCGCCCTCGGAATCCGCCCCGGAACCGCCCGCTCAAGGCTCAAGGAAAGACCTCGCCATGACTGCCACGCCCTCCGCTACGCGCGTAGACGCCGATGTGATCCGCCGCCTGCCCAAGGCCGTCCTGCACGACCACCTCGACGGCGGCCTGCGTCCCGCCACCGTGGTCGAGCTCGCGGCCGAGGTCGGCCACACCCTGCCCACCACCGACCCGGACGAGCTCGCGGCCTGGTACTTCGAGGCCGCGAACTCCGGTGACCTGGTCCGCTACATCGCCACCTTCGAGCACACCCTCGCCGTGCTGCAGAGCCGGGAGGGCCTGCTGCGCGCCGCCGAGGAGTACGTCCTCGACCTGGCGGCCGACGGCGTCGTGTACGGCGAGGTGCGTTACGCCCCGGAGCTGAACACCAACGGCGGGCTGAGCCTCGCCGAGGTCGTCGAGACGGTCCAGGAGGGTCTCGCGGCCGGTATGGCGAAGGCCGCGGCCGCCGGCACCCCGGTCCGGGTCGGCACGCTGCTGTGCGGGATGCGGATGTTCGACCGGGTGCGTGAGGCCGCCGATCTCGCCGTGGCCTTCCGGGACGCCGGGGTCGTCGGCTTCGACATAGCCGGTGCCGAGGCCGGCTTCCCCGCCGCCGACCACCTGGACGCCTTCGAGCACCTGCGCCGCGAGAGCGTGCCGTTCACCATCCACGCCGGTGAGGCCGACGGCCTGTCCAGCATCCACCAGGCCCTCCAGATCTGCGGCGCCCAGCGCATCGGCCATGGCGTGCGCATCACCGACGACATCGTGGACGGTAAGCTCGGCCGCCTGGCCGGCTGGGTGCGCGACCGTCGTATCGCGCTGGAGATGTGCCCGACGTCCAACCTCCAGACCGGCGCCGCCACCTCCATCGCCGAGCACCCGATCACCGCGCTGAAGGACCTCGGCTTCCGCGTCACCCTCAACACCGACAACCGGCTGGTGTCGGGGACGACGATGACGCGCGAGATGTCGCTGCTGGTCGAGGAGGCCGGCTGGACGGTCGAGGACCTGCGCACGGTCACGGTGAACGCCCTGAAGAGTGCGTTCATCCCGTTCGACGAGCGCAAGGCCCTCATCGAGGACGTCGTCCTGCCCGGCTACGCGCTCTGAAGCAGCCCGCGCACATAGGCGGCCTGTCCGACGTGCTGGAGATCGTCGGACAGGACGCTGACCAGCCGTACGCCCAGGGTCACCGGTGGATCCCAGCGGTCGTCCACGACGCGCTCCAGATCCTTGGCGGCCACCTCGCGCAGGGCTCCCAGGGTCTGGGCGTGCACGGCGTCGTAGTAGCCGGTGAGCAGGTCGCCGGAGTCGACACGGACCTTGGCGACCTTGGCGGCGGTGTGGCCGTAGCCGGTGTCGTGGCGGGGCAGGTCGAGACCGAAGGTCTTCTGGAAGTCCTGGGTCAGCCAGACCTGGTCGAGATCGAAGGCGTCGGCGATGTGGTCGTCCTGGACCCGGGTGAGATGCCAGACCAGCCAGGCGACGGAGTTGGCGTCGGGGGAGGGGCGGGTGACGAGGTCGTCCGGGTCCAAGCCCTCGACCGCGGCGTGGACCTCTTCCTGGATGCGGTTGTAACCGTCGATGAGGATGTCCTTCGCATGCATGGCTCCACCATCGCGCAAAGCCGTCCGTCACGCGCCCTTCGCACCGGCCGTCACGCCGCGCCGTCCGTCTCCAGCAGCGCCATCAGCGCCCGCGCCGCCGGGCTCGTGGCCTGCGGGGGCGGCAGCAGGGCGACCGTCTCGTAGACGGTCTCGCCGGTGACCTTCACCGGCAGCGCGGTCAGTGAGCCGCGCTTGTGCCGGAAGTGGCGCGGTACGACGGCGATGCCGAGATCCTCGTCCACCAGGTCCAGGAGGCTGTGCACGTCGTTGACCTCCAGCGCGACGGACCGCCGTACGCCCGCCGCCGCGAAGACTGCGTCGGTGGTGCGGCGCGGCCCCCAGTCCGGGTGGAAGTCGACGAAGACCTCACCGCCCAGCTCCTCCGGGGTGACGGCGGCGCCGGCCTCGGCGAGCCGGTGGCTGGGGTGACACAGGACGGTCATCGGCTCGCCGGTCAGCGGTACGACCCGCAGCTGGTCGGTGTCCTCCTGCGCCGCGCGCACGGCGAAGGCCAGATCGAGGCGTCCGGCCGCGACCTCCTCGGCGAGCGCTCCCGAGCCCGCCTGGCGCAGGCAGATCTCCACGTCCGGATGTTGCCGCCGGAAGGCCGCGAGCAGCCCGGCCACATGCACCCCGGCGATGCACTGCTCGGACCCGATCGCGAGCATGCCGCGCAACACGCCCTGCACGGCGGCCACCGCCTCGTGGGCGGCCCGCACCTGCGCCAGGATCCGTTCCGCCTCGCACAGCAGGGCGCGCCCGGCCGGGGTGAGGGTCACCCTGCGGGTCGTCCGTACGAACAGCGGGGTCTGCAACTCCCGCTCCAGGGCCCGGATCGAGGCCGACAGGCCCGACTGGGACACCATGAGGCGCTCGGCCGCGCGGGTGAAGTGCTGGTCCTCGGCGACCGCCACGAAGTGCTGGAGATGGCGCAGTTCCATGATTGAGCAGCGTAGCCGCTGAATCCCATCTGATTTACCTGTTGGACCACTGCCCGCAGGTCGCGACAGCATGGGAGGCGACTGGAACACCGGCTTCTCGGAGCCGGTGTTCGTGTGCCAACCCCTCTGGAGTCGCGTTGTACACCGCACACCCCGACCGCTACGCGGACATGCCCTACCGGCGCACCGGACGCAGTGGCCTCAAACTCCCCGCGCTGTCCCTGGGCCTGTGGCACAACTTCGGCCCGGCGGACCGCTCGGTCGAGCACCAGCGGGCCATCCTGCGCCGCGCCTTCGACCTGGGCGTCACCCACTTCGACCTGGCCAACAACTACGGCCCGCCGCCCGGGGCCGCCGAGTCGGCGTTCGGTGAGGCGCTGAAGGCGGACTTCGCGCCGTACCGCGACGAGCTGATCATCTCGACGAAGGCCGGCTATCTGATGTGGCCCGGCCCGTACGGCGAGTGGGGCTCCCGCAAGTACCTGCTGTCCTCACTCGACCAGAGCCTGAAGCGGATGGGCCTGGACTACGTCGACATCTTCTACTCGCACCGCCCCGACCCGGACACTCCGCTGGAGGAGACGATGGGCGCCCTGCACTCGGCGGTGCAGCAGGGCAAGGCACTGTATGTCGGCATCTCCAACTACTCGGCCGAGCAGACCCGGGAAGCCGCCCGCATCCTGGGCGAACTGGGCACCCCGCTGCTCATCCACCAGCCCGCCTACTCGATGCTGAACCGCCGCCCGGAGGACGAGGGGCTCCTCGACGCCCTGGACGAGCTCCAGGTCGGCTCGATCGTCTTCTCCCCGCTGGCGCAGGGCCAGCTCACCTCCCGCTACCTCGACGGCATCCCGAAGGACTCGCGGGCCGCGAGCGGCAGCCCGTTCCTGAACGCCGACGCGATCACCGAGGAGCTGCTGGGCAAGCTGCGTGCCCTGAACGAGATCGCGGGGTCCCGGGGGCAGACGCTGGCCCAGCTGGCCCTGGCCTGGGTGCTGCGCGGCGGCCGGGTGACCTCGGCGCTCGTCGGCGCGAGCAGCGCGCAGCAGATCGAGGACAGCGTCGCCGCCACCCGCAACCTCGACTTCGACGCCGAGGAACTGGCCCGGATCGACGAGATCCTCAAGGGCTGAGCCGCTCCGTCAGGCGCACGGTCACCGAGTCGCCCTCCTGCTTCCCGATGGCCTTGCGCACCTCGGCCTTCACGGGAAGCTTGTGGGTGCCGTCCCCGAGAGCCATGAACGAACTCCGGAACGGATGTCCGTCGACCGTCCCGCGGACCTTGACCAGTCCGCGGGTACCGAAGAAGTCCACGGACTCCGGCCAGACGACATAGGTCCAGCCGCCCTCGCTGGGGCTCTTGAGCAGGACGGCGGTGAACTCGGCGTTCACCTGGGTGTTCGTGGTCATCGCTGCGCTCCGTTCGCGGCGGTCCGCACCGCCTTCAGTGGTCGGACCGCCGCGACGGACAGAACTCATCGCTCACGTCTCGGCGGGCACCCGGTCCAGGAAGCCCAGGACGGACATGATCCGTCCCTCGGCGTCCAGCGTGATCACGTCGGACCCCGCGACCGGCGCCGCGCCGTCGGCCTCCCGCACCAGTTCCCAGGAGAAGCGCGCCGTGTCGTGGTGGCCGTCCACGGATCCGGTCCGCCGGAAGACGAACCCGGGGAACTGCGCCTGCGCCGCCGCGACGACGGCCACGATCCCCTCGTGTCCGCGGACGTCGGCCAGCGGATCGGTGTACCCGCCGTGCGGGGCCCACGCGGTGGCGACGGCGTGGGCCAGCGCACCGGGCTCGCGGGCGTTCCAGGCCTCGAAGTAGCGGGTGACGGCGATGTCGTAGCGGTCGGTGGACGCGGGCATGGGCGATCAGCCTCCAACGAGGTCGTCATTGCTGGTCGGAACCGGGATCCCGCCTCTCGGCGACCCGGTACCGCAACGATGCCCGCCCGTCGCGGAAAGCTCGATTACTCCCGAGGTAATGCCCCGGTCACACCCCGATTTGACGTGTACCCGCCGTATTTCGGCCAACACTGACTGTGAATATGCCAGGAGACTGGCCGGAAAGTCGTGGTGACAGTGTTTCAGTAGTGAACATACTCACTACGAGGGTGCCTCACATGGGGCGACGGCGCCCTTACGCACCGCTCACGAGCCGCAGCGAAAGCGAGGACCGCCGACAGGCGAACACGGCAACACGGGGGAGGCAACGTGCACGACGAGTTCCTGTGCCATGTCACCGCATACGGCGTCTGCGGCGGCCGGCGCATCGGTGTACCCCTGGGAACGTACCGGGCGCCCACCCTGGCCCTCGCGCTGTGGTGGTTACGGGACCGGGCCTCCTGGATCGCCGAGCGATTAGACCCGCGACCGGACGCCGAGCACTTCCCGCCGAGTGCGCTCGTCCCGGTCGCCGACAATGTGCCCGACGTACCGGCCGTGCTGCGGACCTGGTGCGGTGACCCGGACCAACAGGAGCTGGTGGCCGACGAGTTGGCGGCCGGGCGGCTGGTGCGGATCGCCGTGAGTGACGAGACCACCGAGTACGAACTGCTCGCCGAGTCGGTGGACGCCCTGCGGATGCAACGGACCATTCCGGCGCTGGTCGTACCCGTCGGCTAGAGCCGATGGGCGGACCCGGAGCAAGCAGGCGCATATCCGTACAGATCGATAGAATCATGGCATGGCGGAGCGACCAGCCGCACCGACCGCGCCTGTACTCGTCCTGGAGACCGAGTCGGGATCCACCGTGATGACCCCGGGCCGTGACTACCACGTCGGACGTGACCCCCTCAGCGACATCGTCATCGACGACGCCCGTGTCTCCTGGCACCACGCGGTGCTGCGCCCCGACGTCGACCACTGGACCCTCGCCGACGAGAACAGCACCAACGGCACCTATACCGAGGGCCACCGCATCCGCGAACGGGACGTCGGCCCCGGCACCGTCATCCGCTTCGGCAACCCCTCCGACGGCCCCCGCGCGGTCCTGCTCGACCGCACCCCTGCCGTCGGCGCGGCGAACCGCCCCTCGGCGGTCTCCATGCCGAGCCTCACAGGCACCTTCCGCCGGCCCACCACCGTCCGGCCGCTGCCCGCCCGCGCCGTCCGCATCGGCCGCGCCGCCGACAACGACCTGGTCATCGACGACCTGATCGTCTCCCGCCACCACGCCGAGCTGCGCGCCCTGCCCGACGGCACATACGAGATCGTCGACCTGGGCAGCCACAACGGCACCTACCTCAACGGCGGTCCCGTCACCAGCGCCCCGGTCGGCGTCGGTGACATCGTCGGCATCGGCCACTCCGCGTTCTGCCTGGTCGGGGAGGAACTCCAGGAGTACGTCGACACCGGCGAGGTCTCCCTGGAGGTGCAGGACCTCGCGGTCGCCGTCGACCACGGCCGCAAGCTCCTCCTCGACAACGTCTCCTTCCCGGTCGGAGAGAAGTGCCTGCTCGCCGTCGTCGGCCCGAGCGGCGCCGGAAAGTCCACACTGCTGGGCGCCCTCACCGGCCAGCGCCCCGCCGACCACGGCACCGTCCTCTACGACGGCCGCGACCTCTACCACGACTACGCCGAGCTGCGTCAGCGCATCGGCCTGGTCCCGCAGGACGACATCCTGCACGCCCAGCTCACCGTCCGCAGCGCCCTGTCCTACGCCGCCGAGCTGCGCTTCCCGCAGGACACCGCCAAGGCCGAGCGCCGGGCCCGGATCGAGGAGGTCATCCACGAGCTGGGCCTGGAGCAGCGCGCCGACCAGCCCGTGCACAGCCTGTCGGGCGGCCAGCGCAAGCGGGTCAGCGTCGCCCTCGAGCTGCTGACCAAGCCGTCGCTGCTGTTCCTGGACGAGCCGACCTCCGGTCTCGACCCCGGCATGGACCGCTCGGTGATGCACATGCTGCGCGGCCTGGCCGACGACGGCCGTACTGTCATCGTCGTCACCCACAGCGTGCTCAGCCTCGACGTCTGCGACCGGCTCCTCGTCCTCGCGCCGGGCGGACGGATCGCCTACTACGGGCCGCCCGAGGAGACCCTGCTCTTCTTCGGTTTCGAGCACTGGCCGGAGGCCTTCGAGGCCTTCGAACGCGACCAGGAACGCGACTGGGCGGGCGACTACCGCGCCTCGATCTACCACCGGCAGTACATCGCCGACGCCACCGCACAGCCCCGGCAGCCCCGCACCGGCCCGGTCCTCATCACCCCGCCGCCCCGGCCGCGCAGCCGCCGCGCCCAGCTCGGCACCCTGATCCGCCGCTACGCCACCGCCCTGGCCGCCGACCGCACCTTCCTCGCCATCATGATCGCCCTGCCGTTCGTGATGGGGGCGATGACCCGCGCCCTGGCGGGTGGCAGCCTGACCCGGGACAAGGCGACGAGCGCGCTGCTGATCCTGTGCGTCGGCGGTGTCCTCACCGGCGCAGCCAACGCGGTACGCGAACTCGTCAAGGAGCGCGTCATCTACCAGCGCGAGCGGGCCGTCGGCCTGCCCAGATCTGCGTACCTGATGTCCAAGGTGGTGGTCCTGGGGACGATCACCGTGCTCCAGGCCGTCGTGCTGACCCTGGTCGCGCTGCTCGGCGTCGACCTCCACGCGCCCGGCGGCGAAGGCGTGTTGATGCCGCCCCTTGTCGAGATCACCGTCGCCGTCGCCCTGCTGTCCTTCACGGCGATGATGCTCGGCCTGGTCGTCTCCGCGCTGGTGCGCAAGGAGGAGGTGACCATGCCGCTGCTGGTGCTGCTCGCCATCGTCCAGGTCGTCTTCTGCGGCGCCCTGCTGAAGCTCGACGGCGTCCCCGGCCTGGAGCAGCTGTCCTGGCTGGTGCCCTCCCGGTGGGCGTTCGGCGCGATGGCCGGCACCGTCGACCTGGCCCGGATCGCGCCCGGGGACCTGACCGGCGATCCGCTGTTCGAGCACTCGGCCGGGGTGTGGCTGCTCAACGTCGGCATGCTCGTCGTGCTCTCCCTCCTCTTCGGCTTTCTCGTCTCCCGGCTGCTGCGCCGCCGCGAACCCGTCGTGATGCGGAAGTAGGCGCACACGATGGCTTCCCCCGGCTTCCGGCCCACCCACGTGGTCCCCCAGCGCGGCATGCCCGCCTGGGAGGAGCCCGACCCCGCCCGGCCCACCGTGCCCCTCGACGCGTTCCTGCCGGTCCAGCTCGTCGAACGGCGCGGTGACTGGGGTCGTGTCCTGTGCGCCAACGGCTGGTCGGCCTGGGTCGACGGCCGCTTCCTGGTCGCCGTGCCCCAGGACCCGCCCACCGCCGACGACGCCCCCGTCACCCGCACGGCCGATCCGCGCCCGCTGCTGACCCGCGTCGAGCGGGTGCTGGCCGACTACCGGTCCGCGCTGGAGGACATGGCGTCCGGCGGCCTGGACGGCGAGTCCTTCCGCGCCCGCACGTCGGGACTGCGGATCGGCGCGGTCGTCGACGGGGAGTCCATGTGGCTGTACGACGCCGAGCAGGGGCGGTGGGAGTACGTGGACGGCACCCGCTTGACCACCTACGCCACGGACGACGGCCCCCGCGCCGCCGCCGACCCCGGCCATGCCCCGACCAGGGTCGTGACGCCCGATGGCCCGTGACACCAGCCTCTTCTCCGGCCGGCCCTCCGAGCTGATCGGCCGCCAGGTCGCGGGCTACCGCATCGAGCGCGAGATCGGCCGGGGCGGCATGGCCGTGGTCTACCGCGCCAAGGACCTGCGTCTGGAACGCACGGTGGCGCTGAAGCTCCTCGCGCCCGAACTCGCCCGCAACGACACCTTCCGCCGCCGCTTCACCCACGAGTCCCGGGCCGCCGCAGCGATCGACCATCCGCACATCGTGCCCGTCTTCGAGGCCGGCGAGACGGACGGCGTCCTGTACATCGCCATGCGCTACGTCTCCGGCAGCGACCTGCGCCATCTGCTCGACAGCCAGGGCCCGCTGACGCCCGCGACCGCCCTGCGGATCGCCGCGCAGGTCGCCTCCGCCCTCGACGCCGCCCACGAGAACGGCCTGGTCCACCGGGACGTGAAACCCGGCAACATCCTCGTCGCACGCGGCACCGACAGCGACCACCCCGAGCACGCCTACCTCACGGACTTCGGCCTGACGAAGAAGTCCCTGTCCCTGACCGGCTTCACCACCGTCGGCCAGTTCGTCGGCACCCTCGACTACGTGGCCCCCGAGCAGATCTCGGGCAAGCCGGTCGACGCCCGCTGCGACGTCTACGGCTTCGCCTGCGTGGTCTACGAGTGCCTGACGGGCCACCCGCCGTTCCGCCGCGACGAGGACATGGCTCTGCTCTGGGCCCACCAGTACGACGACCACCCACCCCTGACC
>NZ_JAKEIP010000066.1 GCF_021474425.1 Streptomyces muensis
GTCTACTGATCTGGTGCAGTTGGTGCGGGAGATCAATGAGGAGTTGTGCGGGTCTGATCGTGAGCAGCCGCGTGCCTCCGGCGGTTGAGCGGGGGTGCCTGCGGCGGCCTGCGCGGGCGCAGTGGGGGCGGGCGTTTTTGCGCCCACGCGGCGGAGCCGCATATCGATACAGCCCCGCGCCCCTGAGATGCCTGCGGCGGCCCGTCTCGGCGAGTGGGGGTTCGCGTAGCGCCTTGCGGTTCGTTGGGGGGCGGGGCCGCGCCGGGGGGTGTCCGTCCTCGGTCGGGCGGCTCGGTTGCTTTGAGATGTGCTCTGCGTTGACGCCCGCCGCTGCGGGCGGACACCCCCCGACACGGCCCCTTGCCGCCGTGGGCGGGTGCGGGGGGTTCCCATCGTCGTCAGTGCGAAGCCCTGCTACTTGCGGGTGAAGGTCAGGTGTGTGACTCCGCTGGGGGCGGAGACGGACTCGATGTCGTAGGTCTGTTCCAGGTTTTCGAGGCCGTCCCAGAGGCGTTCGCCTCGGCCGAGCAGGATCGGGGCCACCACGATGTGCATGTGGTCGATGAGGTCGGCGGCGAGGAAGTCGCGGAGCAGGGTGACACCGCCGCCGATGCGTACGTCCTGGTCGCCCGCGGCCTCGCGGGCCGTCGCGAGGGCATCGGCGGGCGACGCGTCGAGGAAGTGGAACGTCGTGCCGCCCTCCATCTCGATCGACGGGCGAGGGTGATGGGTGAGGACGAAGGTCGGCGTGTGGAAGGGCGGGTTGGGGCCCCACCAGCCCTTCCACTCCGGGTCCTTGTGCCATCCGGGCGGGCCGAACTTCCCGGCACCCATGATCTCGGCGCCGATCCCCGGGCCGTGCTGCCGGGCGAAGGCGTCGTCGATGCCGCCGCCTCCGCCGGTGCGGCCGGTCATGCTGTGCCAGAAGCCGGTGGCGAACATCCACTCGTGCAGCCGTTCACCGGCGTGGCCGAACGGTGTCTCCCGGCTCTGGCCCTCACCGGTGCCGAAGCCGTCCAGTGAGATGGAGAAGTTGTGGACGCGGGCGAGTGACATGGTCCTTCCCTTCGTTGTGCGGTCAACGCCTTTCACCATGACGTCGATCGGGGCGCCGCCGAATCGACACGCCGGGGGTGGTTGTTTTGGTGGCCGTTTGAGGGGCTTCCCGCGGGCAACCCGGCATACATGTCCACAGGTGTGATCATTTTGGTCGTGGTGGTGGCCGTTGTCGTGGTACTCGGTGCGGCCGCCCTTGCTTCGAGGAGTACGCGGAGCGGGCGGGGGCTGAAGCGGCGCTTCGGGCCCGAGTACGAGCGGGCCGTGGCCCGGCACGACGGGGACGTCAGGGCCGCCGAACGGGAGCTCGCCCAGCGGGTGGAGCGGCACGGGGGGCTGCGGGAGCGGGCGTTGGAGCCGGAGGAGGCCGAGCGGTTCGAGGCTCGGTGGACGGCTGCCCAGGAGCACTTCGTCGAGTCGCCGAAGGGTGCCGTCGAAGAGGCGGACCGGGTGCTCGCGGATCTGGCGCGGGCACGCGGGTTTCCGGACGGGGCGCAGTACGAGGAGCAGCTCTCCGCTCTGTCCGTGCACCATGCGCGCCATGTGCAGGGGTACCGGCATGTGCACCGGGTCGCCCACGCGCGGGTGAGTGAGGGGGCGGACGGTGGCGGGCCGGGTACGGAGGAGATGCGCGAGGCGATGGTCGAGGGCCGGGGGTTGTTCGAGGAGCTGACCGGGCCGGTCGAGCGGCGGCGTGGGGGCTCGCGGGAGAAGGCCGGGGAGGGACGGGAGTACCGGCGGGGTGCCCACGGGCGCCATCTGCCATGGGGCTTCACCGGCCGTCACGCGAAGGGGAGTTGAGGGGCATGACAGAGGTGACTAGGGCCGGGCGCGAAGTGCTGGTGCCCCGGGAGGAGTCCGACAAGTTCGAGCTCAGGCTCCAGCACGCCGTCGCCGGGTTCGTCGACGCTCCCCGGGGCGCCGTCGAGGAGGCCGATCAGCTGGTCGAGGACCTCGTCGGGCGGGTCGGCGAGGCCATGGCGCAGCGGCGGCGGACGCTGCGTACGTCCTGGCAGGCGGCGGACGAGCAGGCCGACACCGAGCAGTTGCGGCTCGCGCTGCGGGACTACCGGGAGCTGGCGGAACGGCTGCTACGCCTCTGACACTCCCGGCGCATGTGACCCACCTGCTGTCCGGCGCCTCTCCCGCCACTCCCGTACGACCTGTTCCACGTCGTACGGCTTGCGGCCCAGGGGAGGGCCGGGCGGCGGCTTGAGGAGCATGTCGCGGATCTTGGCGTTGACGTCCGTGATGATCTTCCGGACGGCCGGTTCGGACCGGGCCGCGTAGGCCGCCGTCAGGGCGTCCTCCGCCTCCTTGCGCAGGGCCAGCGCCGGGGGCAGGACCGACAGGCCCTCGCGGGCCATCTTGCGTTTGACCCACCACAGTTCGTCGTACGGGGATTCCAGGTCGTTCGGCAGGGGTTTGCCGGCTCCGGGCAGTCTGTCGAAGTCGCCGCGCTGCTGCGCGTCTTGGATCTGCTTATGGATCCAGACTGATTGACAAAAATCCGCTACCATGGAGACAGAGGGAACGGCACGGGGCCGAACCCCTGGGGGAGAGGGTCAGCCAGTGCGTAGGGTCCTGTTCGCGGAGCGCATCTCTGACGACAAGAACGAGAAGTCAGACAGCATCGAGTCTCAGGATGAGAAGCTACGCCAGAGAGCAGAGACAGAGGGTGTCACGGTTGTTGGCACTGCTGTAGATCTGTCGGTGTCCGGTGACGTTGACCCGTTCCACCGGAAGAGCCTCGGGCCGTGGCTGGTGAATGAGGGTCTGTCCAAGTGGGATGAGTTGTGGGTCTCCACTCAGGACCGATTGTCCCGTGATGACATCCACTTCATGGCCTTTGTGTTCTGGGCTATCGAACACAGTAAGAAGGTCATTGTCCTGGATGACCCTGAGTTCACCCGGCAGATGGAGACTCCGGAAGGGCGTCTGATCCTTCATGCCAAGGGACTTGGGCCGGCGAACGAACTACGCCGAATCAAGGTGCGCACCCGTGACAGCCACGAACGGCGCAGGTTCACCGCTCGATGGACGGGGGGTATCCCTCCGTTCGGATACGTGCCAGTGCAACGGTACGTCGATGGCAAGACAGCCACCTACCTTGAGCAGGACCCTGACATGGTCAAGGTTCTCCACTTCATGCGTGAGCAGATCCTTGACGGACAGTCGTTCTTCGCTGTGGCCAAGGCCCTGAACGAGAAGGGCGAACACACGGCACGTGACAGGGCCAGGATCCGTAAGGGCAAGCCTGTTCACCGTAGGGGTGCTGAGGAAGGCGTACCGGAACAGTGGAGCGAGACCACAGTCAAGTCACTGCTGAGTGATCCTGCCCTACTCGGTCAGAAGAAGCACAAGGGGGAAGTGCTCTATGACAGCCAAGGGAAGCCTGTCATGGTGGCAGAGCCCATCTTCGCTGATGACGAATGGCAGGCGCTGCAAGCAGCCGTAGAGGCACGGACGCAAACCAAGGTACGCCGAGTCAACGGAACGTCACCTCTGTATGGAGTCGTCTACTGCGGAGAGTGCCAGTCCAAGGCTGCCCATAAGGGCAACATCCGCAGCAACGGAGTTGAGTACCGCTACTACGTCTGCGGGGCCTGGCCCAAAGAAGACAGGTGCCGAGGCGTCAGTATCCGTGCCGAGGAAGTAGAAGGGTGGGTAGAGATCTACTTTCTTGACCGGTACGGCAACCGGCCCGTCACTGAGAGGGTATGGGTGCCTGGCACTGACCACAGCAAGGAACTTGGGGACGTCAAGAGTCGCATTGCCCGGCTTAGGCGAGACTCTGTGGCTGGACTCTGGGACGACGCTCAGGAAGAGTTCCGGAACCTCATGCACTCACTCATGGCACGTAGGGATGAGCTGGCAGCGGAGCCTGTAATTGAGGGTCGCTGGCAGGAGAAGCTAACCGGCCAGACCTTCCAGGAACTGTGGGCCGGCCTAGACCTTGAGGGCAAGAGGCAGCAACTGATCAAATCGGGCTACCGCGTTGAGGTGGGCCGGAAGAGTTTCAAGGTCACTCCGGAACCGGTCCCCTTGGCCGAGGATCTGGAGAGGCTCCGCAGTGAGGGAGCAGACGCAGAGGCTCTGGCAGAGGTCACAGAGGCTCTGAGGCAGAGCGGCCTACTGACCGAGGAATGACACCGTCGTTGAACATGACACAGGGAGTGCCCGACTACCAATCAGAACACTCCCTGTGTCTCCTTTCGGAGGGGAGACACCCTAGCATGACGCTCTACGTAGACGAGAACGGTTCGGAGCACTCGGAAGACTGGAAGGATGCATACGCAGAGGTACTGGCAGAACTGATCTACACCCTGGCAGACCAGGTAACGGGCGGAGCGGTGACGCTGGACACCGCTGCACAGATCTACGCACAGACCTCAGCAGGAGCATTCGACACCGAGTATGCCAAGGCGTACCTGACTGACATACTTGCCGAAGAGTTGCTGGTGGAACTCCGAAACTGACAACCGAATAGCAGTACCCCGTAAGGGCACGTGACAACAGGTTACGTGCCCTTTGCCATGTGCGAGGAAGGAACAGGGAGTGACAGAGGCGGAGAGGGCATTTGCCATTGAAAGTGTTGGACAGATGGCTTGGGGCGGTGTCATGGCTATCAATGCCGCAGTTTGGTTTGTGGCTGGTCTCCTGCAAGTGGACTATCCAGAGGCGGAAAGGCTAGTGGCAAGCGCTATGACAAAGGCCATGGCAAAGGAAGTAGACAGGAACCTTGTGAAGATTGGGAACGCGAATGGCAACTGAGCAGATGAGTAACGAAACGGCCGTAGATCCCTGGGGCGCTGCAAGTCCTTGGGAGTGCCTCTCCCCGGGATTCTCTGACAATGTAATCGGGGCGCAGTGTGAAGGTAATGAGCCGGCCGAGGAAGAGCCGGCCATGCCTTCTCCTGAGGAACTTGAAGAGATCCTGGCAGAGGTCTACGGATCCGAGACGGAGCAGGAGGAAGTGTCAGAGGCCATTGGCAGGAATGGTCTCGTTCTCATCAGTGACACCGACTGGATTGACATGACAGACCGGAACATGGACTACCTGCGCCACGTCTACCGGTCGGACCTTAACCATGCTGACAAGACAGCCCTTGGAGTTGTGGCGCTGCACTGTGGTGTCAATAGCCTTGGCTGCACTGCCTCTAATGAGACCCTGGCCGAGGAAGCCAACATAGACCTGGCCAACTTCCGAAAGAGGCTGAGCCGGCTTACCAAGGACGGTTGGATCCGAGAGAACGGCATGCGCCCCGCGGTGCGCCCTGGGATGAGCGGTACCAAGGTTCGGCACATCGGTGTCCAGAGAGAATGGGTAGAGGGAGGGTCGTAAGAACCCTCCCTAGGCACCTGAGGCCAGGATGACCCTCTACAAGGGAGGGTCGTAGCAACCTTCTACAGGGAGGGTCAGAACAACCCCCCAAACATACAAACCCAATCTCCTTAAGAGATTGGGTAGGAACATTCATCTAAGTAAGTAGATCTGTCTTCGATCTTTGGGGATCTCAGACAGCCAAGGCAACGACCGAACGGAGAGAGGGAGAGTTGAGCTAGCCAGTCCTTTGGGACTGGCAGCGAAACGCGAGACTTAGTCGAGTGGAGAGCTTGTCTCGACTAGAGATTGTCCCGCACCGCGCAGAACCTCTGTACGGCTCCGTAGTGGCCTCTGAGTAGCTTCCTGGTCTCTCTGCCCATCTGAGCCTCTGTACGGCCCTCAGGGGGGCGTACAGCGCGTCAAGGTCCCTCTGTGGCCTCTGGGTTGGGCCTGGGGCTCGGAGCCACGGACAGCCACTCTCCCGTGATCTAGCTCTCAGTTCCCTCACTTTGTGTCTCAACACCCCACCGAGTGACACCGACGTCATAGGTAGAAGAAGAGAACACAGGCTTTCTCCTCTCTCGACTTCTCCTCTGTGTGGTCGTAGTCATGCTCCCCCCTCTCCTAGGTTCTGGCCCTGGGTTGCCTAGGTAAGTGGCCCTGGTCTCTGTGTTTCCCATGACGCAGAGGCCGGGGTCATTTTTTGTGCTCACTATTCCCTCGTTTTCCTCCATTGGAGTGATTGCTATGTCAGACATCAATCTTTGGGATCGGACTAGTTGGGACGCGATAAGGCGTGCCCGCGGTATCGGTTACGCCGAGATTGCCGAGGCTACCGGAATCACATACAAGGCTGTAACCAAATGGTTTTACGGGGAGCGCACGCCAAGCCTGCGCTCTCAGATCCTTATGGCCAAGTGCCTTGGGATCCCACTGACCAAGGCTCTCAAGAACATCACTGACCCTGACGTGCGAGCGGCTATTCGCTCCGTCATCCTCTAGCGATTGGAACGCATGGCAATGAACCACACTCCTCTGTACGCCAGGCTTACCGCGGCCCTTTCCAAGCCGCTCGTTCTCATCAGCGCCTTGGTTATCAGCATGCCGGCGGAGATTCGGCTAGCGCGAAGCTCCGGCTTTACTGGCGGATTTGAATTCCTCATGCCGCTCACGCTTTCGGTCTACAGTGCGGCCAGTGCCGTAATGGCGGCTAACCGACCCCGTGGCACAAAGGGGCGTGTCTCGGCAATTGCTGGCAGTGGGGTAGCCCTGAGTCTGGCTTTGTCTGCTCAGGTTGTCGGGCACCTTATCTCCAGTGGCTACATGACCTCTGGGCCGTGGCTGGTTGCTGCTGTGTCCTCTGTGCCGGCTCTCGCTGCTGCGCACATGCTGCATTTGGCTGCACTGCCTAAGTCCACTGTCAGTGTCACTGAGCAGGATCAGGGACAGGAAGGCTCTGACAGTGACGAAAGCGATACCGAGGATTCTCCCTCTGATGAGTGCCTGGCGACTCTTCCCAAGGGCCGTTCCAAGCCCTCACTAGCGGCTCTGCGGGATGCTGCGCTCAATCTCGATGCTGTGGGCGAGAAGGTCACTGCCAAGACTCTTGCCAAGGCATTCAAGGTCAGTGAGCGCACTGGCGCTAGGTATTTGTCTGCCCTCACGGCCTAGGAGGAACGCCATGGATGACAGCACCACAGAGGCTCTTACAGCGGGACAAGAGCACGCAGAGCTGAATGACATGACACCCCATGAAGTGTATGAGGCTATACGGGCCGGACACTTCATTGTCCGGGGAGAGTAAGGAACGTACTGACTACGAACGTTGGAGTTGCTATGACTGAGTACATTGTTGAGCCCCCGCAGGATCTTCCCCTGTCTCCCAAGGTCAAGGCGCTTAGGAAGGCGTATGAGGATGCCAGGGCCAGGCTGGATCAGTACCGGCAGGACAATAGCCGGTACGCCCCTAAGCGGACTCTGAATGCCTTGGATCAGTATGTCTATCACGTGCCTGCTGTCCGTGAGGCTGAAAAGGAACTCAGGAAGCAGGAGATAGAGGCTGCTGCGTCCGGTAAGCCTCTGCCGGACAGTAACGCCGTGCTGCACCCCATTGAGGCCAAGGTGGACGAATACAAGCGCATGGTGCCGGCTCTTGAGGCACTAGTGTCTAAGGCTCAGCAGGAGTATGCGGAGGGTATCAAGGCAGAGCTAGTACCCATGGGCCTCAAGGAAGCTGCCAAGGCTGCCAAGGCGCGTGAGGACTGGGAGCGCCTGTATAAGGCTGCCATGGAGGCCAAGGCGACTCTGGAGAGGCATACCGGTTTGTTCACCTGGTGTGTGTCAGCCGGGGAGATGGACACTCGCCCGCGGTATGGGCATTCCCAGGGTGATAACCTCGAACACTGGCAGCTTACCGAGGATGGCAAGCTGACATTCGAAGCCTCTCAGGGACTCGATTACCTGGGTTGGATTGTGAAGGTGCCCGGCCTCATTGAGCCCAATCCTAATCAACCGGTCACGGAGGAATTCAACCATAATCCTAAGCCTCAGCATTTCCTTGCCAAGGCGGACGGGTTTGCCAACTGGGAGCACTGACACATTTCCGGGGATTCTGGCGCCTTTTGGCTGCCGGGGTCCCCGGATTTTGTGTTTACCTTCGGCTCCTCTGTGTCCTGTCTGTGGAGCGTAATGCCAAACTGAGCAAGGGCACGAGCCAGAACCTCATCCGGCAGAGCCGGCGCCCTTCCCGACCACTTCTTTACCCATTCCTCTTGGTTCAACGACAAAGCCCTTACTGTGTCAAATGCGACTGAATGGGATTTGCTGGACCCCTTAGGTTCTTGATCGCTAGAAATCTGATACCCGTACACCACGACATACGTGGGCTGAATACGGGGCTGTTTCCGATCATGAAAAGTGTGAAACCTGTACACGATCGAAGGAAGGCGCCCCCGGCGGGTCCTCGTACGGCTTTTTCACCCATTACCCCAGGTGTGTACGTACGGGAATACCTGTATAGGCGTAGGGAATGCCGGCACGCTTTAGATGCGTGCCACCTGAAACAGGTCTGAGTGTCAGAGGCCGGACACGAGACAGACCTCAGAGGACGAACGAACCTATGCCGTTCTCAGTGCGGATGACACCGCGGTCCCGCAGATCTGCCAGGGCCTTCCTTGCAGTCACCTGGGCAACGCTGAACTCGGCACACAGAGCGAGGATGCCGGGCAGCTTGGATCCGACCGGATAGGTCCCATCGCTGATACGGGACTCGATCACGGCCACCATCTGCACCCACTTGGCGCGAGTGGGATCAAGCTCTGCCATAGCTCAACACTGCGTGCTGTGATCATCCATGGCGAGGGATAGCAAGCTGTAGCAAGGTGCCGTAGCCTTGGAATCCAGGTGTGGAACGAACCGGGGAGAGGGACTGTGCAGCTACAGCGGATGCCGGCTGACGGGTCGGGCAAGGTGGGTTACTGCCAACCGGGGGGCGTGATCGCTGCCATGGCAGAGGGTAGGGAAGAGCGCATTCTGAGCATGGTCAAGCGAGACATCGAGCGTGCCATGGCTCGTGTGACGAACCCCAAGGCAACGAAGGATGAGCTAGTTCGGTCGCTCTACACCCTGTGCTTCTCCGCCAATCAGACTGTGGACGTGGCGGAGTGCAGAGGGGAGCGGCTCTTGGCGCAGCAGGCAGACGACGACCACGAGGGAGGTGTCAGCACGGATGTTGACCCCCTCAACTGACTGACTTCCCCCGAGACTGACCCCCTGGTTGCGCCGATGGCCAGGGGGTCTACTCATGCCCAGATCTACGCACAGTCATCTGTGCTGGTCAGAGCGAGTGTTTGTAGAAACCTCTGGATCTGCTTGTCGACCCAGGACTCGAACGGGACACCGGGGGGCTTTCGCTCGGTCATGAGTTCATTGTGCCGGACGCGGCGGTGCCGGGCGATTTATCATGCGGCGTCGGTGGCCAAAACGGCCGCCCCTCAAGGATGTTTCAGGAGGAGCGCACGTGCTCGAACTCACCATGGCCGCCGTGTCCGCGGCGGACGAGGGTGCCACGGCCGGCATGCTCATGGCCGACGCGCCCAGCGAGCCGGGTGCCGTGCTGCGGGTGGGCCGGGACAAGACGGTGTGCCGGCTGGCCACGCCGGACGACTGGCTGTTCGTCTCCCGGGTCCACCTGGAGTTCCTGTGCGGGCCGGACGGGGCGTGGCAGGTGAGCTGGCTGCGCGGCTCGCAGCCCGACCCGTCCTCCGAGGTGCGGCTGACGGTGGGGGAGTACGCGCAGCCGATCGGCTACGGCGGGACCGTGCCGTTGCCCAGGGGCGGCAGCGGCGAGATCGTCGTCCAGGACCGCACCGCGCCGCGCAGCGTCAACGTCGGCTTCTATCACGAGGCCTGAGCCGCCCCGGCGCTCACGCGAGCACGCGGGCCAGGGCGAAGCCGTCGTAGCCCTTGGCGCCCACCGTCTGGATCGCCGTACCGCTCAACCTCGGGTGGCTGCCGATCAGTTCGATCGCGGCGCGGGTGCCGCGGATGTCCGGGGCGGTGCTGTCGGGGTCGGCGACGCGGCCGCCGCGCACCACGTTGTCGACGATGATCAGGCTGCCCGTGCTGGTGAGGCGGAGCGCCCAGTCGACGTAGTGCGGGTTGTTGGCCTTGTCGGCGTCGATGAAGACCAGGTCGAAGGGGGCCGGGTTCTCGTCGGCCAGTTTGGGCAGCGACTCCAGGGCCGGGCCGATCCGCACCTCGACGATCTTGTCCAGGCCGGCCCGGGCGAGGTTGCGGGTGGCGACCTCGGCGTTCTTGGGGTCGTACTCCAGCGAGATCAGCCGGCCGTCGGCGGGCAGGGCGCGGCCCAGCCAGATGGTGCTGTAGCCGCCGAGGGTGCCGATCTCCAGGATGTTGCGGGCGCCCTGGATCTGGGCGAGGAGCTGGAGGAGCTTGCCCTGGGACGGGGTGACGTTGATGTGCGGGAGTTCGGCGGCGTCGCTGTCGCGCAGGGCCGCCTGGAGGGTGTCGTCCTCGGGGGAGAGGTGGGCGGAGAAGTACTCGTCGACGTCGTCCCAGAGCTGCGACTCGCTCATCGCCTTGCCTTTCGTATGGCTAGTTAGGTGCGCTAACTACCCGTGTTGCGCGGCACTGATTCCCAGGATGGTGGATTCACGCCACCTGTGCAGGCGGCCGACGGTGCGATGGCGGGTGCGGGTCGCGTGTGGCCGGTCGCGCCCACGCGGCGGAGCCGCATATTGATACAGCCCCGCGCCCCTGGGTGGGCGGCCGCGAGGCCGACCTTCAGGGGCGCGGGGAACTGCGCGAGCAACCCTCCACAACCCGCACCCGCCATCGAACCGCCGCCCCCGAGCCATTGGGCGGGACCCAGGGGAGGCGGAGCCATCGGTGCGGGACTATCGTCAACCGGACAAAAGGAGAGCAGACGCCAGGTGAAGCGGGGGTTGCCGGCGTCTCTCCCGGGGGCGGTGCAGGCGTGGGACGTGAGACGACCGGGGCGGGAGGCCGACGGGCGTGGCGAACGCGGAGCGCGGTGGGCGAGCGGCGGAGGCGCTGGCAGGAGCCACGGCCGTAGGGGTGGTCCAGGCGCGGGTACGGGCGGCCCGGCTCGGGCTGTGGCTGATCGCCGCGATACTCGGCGTACGGCAGGTGGCCGTCGTCCTCGGTACACCGCGCGGGGAGCGGCTGACGGACCTGGAGACCTGGGTCGGGCCGGAAGGCGTCCTGCATGTGAAGGGCTCGCTGTACGAGTCGACGCAGTTCACCGGTACCCCGTTCGGCGGACTCGTCCTGAAACCTCTCACCCGCGCCGCCGAACAGGCCCTCGGCTGGGGCTGGACCTTCGGCACGCTGCTGCTCGTCGCCGCCCTCGGACTGGTCGCCGCCCGTGCCCTGCCGCAGCCCGTGAGCCGGCGGACCTCGCTGCTCGCCGCGCCCGTCGCGGTCAGCGTGCTGATGCTGTCGCTGCCGGTGCGCAACACCCTCTACCTCGGCCAGACCAGCATCATCCCGGTCCTGTTCGTCCTCCTCGGCTGCTTCGCCGTACGGGGCGAACGGGCCAGCGGCGTGCTCATCGGCCTCGCGGCCGCGCTCCAGCCGACCCTGCTGCTGTTCACCCCGCTGCTGTGGTTCACCGGCCGGCGCCGGGCCGCGCTGTCCACGGGGGCCACGTTCGCCGCGTGCACGGTGCTCGCCTGGGCGGCGATGCCGCGCGACTCGTACACCTACTGGGTGCACCACATGGCCGGCGTCGGCCTCGGCGGACGCGCCGACGACCTCGGCAACCAGTCCCTGCACGGCGCCCTGCTCCGGCTGGGGCTGACCGGCCCGCTGGAGATCGCGTTCTTCCTCGTGCTCGGCGCCGTCGTCGCCGTCCTCGCGCTGCGCCGCGCCGTGCGGTACGCCCACGACGGGCAGCTCCTGCTCGCCGTCGCGATCACCGGCTGCGCCGCGATAGTGGTGTCCCCGACCGCCTGGCAGCACCAGCTGCTGTGGGTGCTGCTCGCCGTCGTCGGACAGGTCGGCAGACGGGCAGGCGACCGGTATGTGTGGCCGGTCGCCGTCGTCCTGGTGATGACGCTGCCCGCGAAGATGATGGTGCCGGACAAGGTGATCTTCCACCCCCTGCGCGCCGACCTGATCCTCCTGGCCGCCCTCGCCACGGCCGCCGTCGTCCCGTTCCTGTCACGCACCTCGCCGTACTGGCAGACGCCGATCCCGACCCGGTACGCCGACCCGGTCCCGTCCCGCTTCCGGCACATCCCGCCGGCGCCGGTCCTGCGCCGGGTCCTCAGTCGCCCGAACCTGCTCTTCGAGCTGCTGCTGATCCGGGTCACCTACTTCCTCTACGCCCAGATCCGCCTCGCCGCGGCCGGCGACTCCAACTCGGCCGGCCGGGTCACCGCGGAGGAGAACGGCAGGGAGATCCACTCCATCGAACGAGCCCTGCACATCGACATCGAGCACTGGGCCAACCACGCCGTCGTGAAGGTCGACTGGCTCCGGAACTTCTTCGACTTCTACTACGAGTCGTTCCACTTCGGTGTGCCGCTCGCGATCCTCGCCGTCCTCTACTGGCGCCGCCCCGTCGACTACCGCTGGGCCCGCACCGCGATCGGCTTCGCGACGGTGTTCGCCCTGGCCGGCTTCTGGCTCTACCCACTCGCCCCGCCTCGTCTGATGCCCGGCCTCGGTTTCATCGACACGGTCCACGGCCCGCAGGACTTCACCCGGCCCGACTACGGCACGCTCACCGAACTCACCAACCAGTACGCGGCGATGCCGTCCCTGCACTTCGGCTGGTCGCTGTGGTGCGGCATCGTCATCGTCGTCCTCGCTCCCAGGTGGTGGATGAAGGCCCTCGGCCTGCTGCACCCCCTCTTCAC
This sequence comes from Streptomyces muensis, assembly GCF_021474425.1. Lineage (GTDB taxonomy): Bacteria > Actinomycetota > Actinomycetes > Streptomycetales > Streptomycetaceae > Streptomyces > Streptomyces muensis. The sequence goes on from NZ_JAKEIP010000066.1 coordinate 12,790, forward strand.
GGTCACCGCGATCGTCGTCACCGGCAACCACTGGGTCCTGGACGCGGTCGGCGGCGCGGCCGTCGTCGGGCTCGGTTTCGGGATGACCTGTCTGCTGTCCGGTCCGCGCGCGGTCGAGGCGACCGACGCCGACGGCGCGCGCCGGCCGGCCGGCCGGGCCGCGGAACAGTCGGGACAGTCGGGACAAGTGTCCGCGCACTAGGGTCCCGAACGGATTCCGGGGCGACATTCGAGCGTTTTCTAATCACCTGTACGTCGTACTCCCGTTCGTATGAACTGTTCATGACGGATCGGAATCCGTCGCAGTCCAGGCCACTTGAACGGGAGGAATGCGTGAAGCGCAAGCTCGGCATGTCGATCGGTGTTCTCGCCCTTTCCGCCGCGTCCGTCTTCGGGATGACGGCGACGGCGGAGGCGGCGGATTCGGGGACGCGGGCGTACTTCGTGATCTACCAGCACGACAACTACGACGGAATGCACGCGAACTTCTCCGGCACCGACCGGAACCTGAACAACAAGTACTGGGCCGGTACTCAGCAGATCATGAACAACGGCGGCAGCTCGATGCGGAACAACACCGGTTCCTACGTCGGCATGTGGGACAAAGGTGGCACCTCCTCGTGCACCGGGGACAGCTACACCGCGAATCCGAACAGCGTGGACAGCGACTTCAGCAACAACGACTTCGACAACAAGGGCAGCTGCGTGGTCTTCCTCTGACCCTGAAGGGTGGCGCCGATCTTCCTCGGCGCCACCCTGTTCTTCACCGAGGTGGATGAATGATCAGGCACTGGGTGGTGGGGGCCGTGGCCCTCCTGTTCCTCGCCACGGGCTGTGGCACCTCGCCCGAGAAGCCCGCAAGAACCGAGCTCGCCGCGGCGCCCGAGCCGACCGAGGAGGTCCGTGACCTGGTCCTCCCGCTCGACGCGTACCAGCTGTCGGTCAACGAGATCTATCTGATCGAGAGCGCGAAGGACGTCCTGACCCGTGCGTGCATGAAGAAGCGCGGGCACGACTGGGACGTCATCGACGAACGCGGGCGATTCCCCGACCTGCGCAACCGCCGCCGTTACGGCGTCATCGAGATGCCGGTCGCCACCGAGATGGGATACCACACGAACGCGCGGCTCTTGGGTTCCACCGAGGTCACGGCCCGGAAAATGGACCGTGAGAACGCACTGGACGCGGACGAGAGAAACGACGCGCTGGACCCGGAGAACGGCTGCTACCGACTGGCGGGTGACGAACTCGCACGCGGCACACACGTGGACGACGACCTGGTGGACAAACTCAGCTCCGGCAGTCTGAAATCCGCGCTGAGGAATCCGGACGTGAGCGCCGCCGTGCGTTCCTGGTCGCGCTGCATGGCCGAACAGGGGCATGAGTACAAGGACTTCTACACCGTCGGCGAGGATCCGCGCTGGGCGAATTCCGAGAAGCCCTCGCGCGCGGAACGGAAAACAGCCGAGGCGGATGTGAGGTGCAAGGACCGGGTCGGCCTCGTGAAACTGCTCAGGGAAACCGAAGTGGCCGTCCAGGAACGTGACATCCGCCGGCACAAGGAGTACTTCGCCGAGGTGGCGTCGGCCAAGCAGCGGCATCTGGACGCCGCCCGCGCGGTGCTCGACCGCTCCTGAACCAACCCCGGGGGCGGCCCGGTCACGGGTGGTCGCGGTTGAGGAACCAGACGGTCCAGATCACCACCGAGGACAGCAGGGCGACGCGGAGGACCAGCCACCAGCGGCTCCGGACGAATCGCCGCAGCGTGACCACGACCGGCTGGAAGCGCCCGCTGCGGATGCTCTCGGTGAGGAACTCCCGCTCCAGCGGCGTCAAGTCGCCCGCCAGGCCGTCCGCGCTCACGAAAGCGGCGCGGGCGGCCATCAGACGGGTACCCCGGTACAGGGCCCCCGGGTCCCGGTCCAACTGCTCCCACTCCCGGGCCGCCTCCGTCAGCCGCCGCTGGACGCGCAGCCGCTCGCGGTCGCTCTCCACCCAGTCGCGCAGCCGTGGCCAGGCGGTGATCAGCGCCTCGTGCGTGAGGTCCACGGTGGTGCCGTCGACGGTCACGAGCCGCGCCCCGACCAGCGCCTCCAGAAGGGCCTCCGCCTCCTCGGAACGGACCAGCTCGGCCCGGTCGGCGGGCCGCCGGGTGTCCGGTGCCCCGTCGCCCGGAGTGATCAGCCTCAGCAGCATCGACCGGGCGAGCTCGACCTGCGCCTCGGAGAGGCCGCGGAAGAGCTCCTCGGCCGTATGAGCCACGGCGCCCTGGACGCCTCCGATCGACCGGTACGCATCGAGCGTCAGCGTGCGGGCCCGGCGACGGCGCCACAGTTCCAGCAGGGTGTGGGACATCAGGGGCAGCGCGCCGGGCTCCTGCGCCACGTCGGAGACGATCCGCGCGGTCAGCGCGCGCTCCACGACCAGGCGTGCGGCCGCGGCCGGCTTCACGATCGCCTCCCGGACCTGCTCCGGGGACATGGGACCCACCAGCAGCGTCGCCGCGTTGAGCGCCTCGACCAGCCGGGGGTGGTCGGCACAGTGGCCGTAGAAGTCCGCCCGGATCGCGACGACCACGCGCAGCCGGTGCCCGGCGCCGCCCGGACGGGCGGGAAGCAGATCCCGGACGAACTCCGCCCGCTCCGACGGATCGCGGCAGAGCGTGAAGACCTCCTCGAACTGGTCGACGACGAGCACGGTGGGGGCGTCGCTCTCGGCCGGCGTGAGCAGCGCGCCGTGGGTGGTGCGGGGCGTGCTGCCCGGCGTGCAGATCCGGATGGCGGCCGGGCGGCCGTCGTCCTCGCCGAGGAGGCGTAACGCCGGTACGAGTCCGGCGCGCAGCAGTGAGGACTTGCCGCTCCCGGACGGCCCGACGAGCGTGACGAAGTCGTGCTTGCGGGTCATCTCCAGCAGGTCGGCCACGAGTTGCTCACGGCCGAAGAAGAGGTGACCGTCCTCGGTCCCGAACCGGGCCAGCCCTCGGTAGGGGGCCGGCTCGTCCTCGTCGGGCCCGGCCGCAAGGGCGGCGGTTTCCCGCGTCAGTTCACGCCAGCGGCGCTCCCAGTCCTCCGGTCGGCCGCCGCAGGCCGCGACGTACGCCAGGGTGACGGGCAGTGACGGTGGCCGCTCGCCGGCGGCGGCGCCGGAGAGGGTGGGGGCGGAGTAGCCGGTGCGGCGGGCCATCTCCCGGTAGGTGGGGTTCCCGGCCTCCCGGCGCAGCTCGCGCAACGCGTGGGCGAACCGCTGCACCGGCCCCGCCGTCGGATCCAGCGGCTTCTCGGAGCGCCCCACCCGTCCCCCTTGTGCTGCAGGCATTCCTCAGGCTCCCGAACAGCTCCTCACCGTACGCCAAGCGGGATTGATAGGCGGGCCGCGCGGCGGCTGACCAACAATCTTCCGGCCACTTGACTCCAGGTCACACGGGGTTCCCCGTCCTACTTCCGAGTGACCAAGGAGTCGGCCATCGCAGTGCGACAACTCGTCCCGCAGGCCCGTGCGTCCGTCCCGTACGGGAGGCTGCCGGAGGTACGCCGGCAGTCCCGGACGTACCTCACCGTCCTGGCGCCGGCGGTCCTGACCGTCGCCCTCGGGCTGTGGGGCATACGCCGTCGGGGCAGCCTGTGGCAGGACGAGGCCGTGACGTACGACATGGCCCACCGGACCCTGCCCGACCTGTGGGCGACCCTCGGCGTGGCCGACGCGGTGCACGGCGGCTACTACCTGCTGATGCACGGCGTGTTCCGGCTCTGGGACGGCGGACTCGTCGCGCTGCGGCTGCCGTCCGTGCTGGCCATGGCCTGCGCGGCGGCAGGAGTCGCCGCACTGGGCCGCCGCCTCGCGGGACCGCGCGCGGGTCTGGCCGCCGGTGTGGTGTTCGCGCTGCTGCCCGCCGTGCAGCGCTACGCGCAGGAGGGCCGCTCGTACGCCCTGGTGACGGCGCTCGTCGTCGCCGAGACCTGGGTCCTGCTGCGGGCGTGCGCCGCGCGGCGCCGCCTGTGGTGGGCCGGCTACGCCGGACTGGCCGTACTGTCCGGCCTGCTGCACGAGTTCGCGCTGCCCGCGCTCGCCGCCCACGGTGTCGCCCTGCTCGCCGCCCGACGGCCCGGAGCGATCCTCGCGGCATGGGCGACGGCCGCCTGCCTCGCGGTGGCAACGGTCACCCCCCTCGTGCTGCTGAGCCTGCGTCAGTCCCGGCAGGTCGCCTGGATCGACGTGTCCCTGGGCGGAGACGTACTGGGCTTCGCCCTGATCGGGGCCGTAGGCGCGGCCTGCGCGGCCGTGAGCCGCCGGACAAAGGGATCCAGAGCCCTAGGGCGTGTTGCGAAAGTCCCTCCCCCAGAGGGGGTACCCCCAGCCGGGCGACGCCTGGCACGCCCTCTCGCCGCACCGGGCGAAAGCCCACGTACAACCAGTACGAGGGCTTCCGCCCGGCACGCCGAGAGCACGCTCCCCCACGCTCGAACAACCTCGCGCGGGGGGACCCCCATGACGACGCCCGGCCCGCCCTCCGGGCGGACGACGGGACTTTCGCAACACGCCCTGGTCACGCTCGCCCTCCCGTTGCTTCTGCTGCCCCCGGCCTCGCTGCTGCTGGCGTCCGCGGTCAAACCCCTCTACGTCGACCGGTACGTGCTGTACGCCCAGGCCGGTCTCGCCCTGCTCGTGGGCGCCGCTCTCGACACGCTGTGGCGGTCCGTGCGGGCGCGCGGGGTCGTGGCCCTGGTGTCGGCCGTCGCCGTGCTGGTCGCGGTGGGGCCGGTGGGGACGCGACTGCGCGCCCCGCAGAGCCGCACCGACGACGTCGTCGCCGTGTCCCGCGCCGTACGGGAGACGGCGATGCCGGGCGACGGGGTGCTCTTCGTGCCGGCCAGCCGCCGGGTCTGGGCGTTCGGCCACGAGCCCGCCTCGTACGGGGCGTTCGATCTCGCGCTCGCCGAGTCACGGCAGCGCTCGCACACGCTCTACGGCACCGAGTTGCCGGCCGCGGCCCTGCCCGACCGGATCCTGCTCGTCCCCCGGGTCGTCGTGGTGCGCGATCCCACCCGGGTGCGCCACGAGGCCCACGCGCGGGAGACGGCGAAGGAAGTGACCCTGCGCGACCACTTCACGCGGTGCGCCGGCAGAGCCGTCGGCAGCGCGCGGATCGACGTGTACGAGCGCGGCGACCACTGCTGATCACCAGGAGGAGACCATCACTCAGCAAGCCGACCCCGAGCTCGCCGTCCACACCCACGACCGCCCCTCCACGCCCGCCCGGCCCGGCGGAAGGACGCCGCGGGCGGTCCACCTGGCCGTCCCGGCCGTGACCTCGCTGGCCCTGGGCCTGTGGGGGATCGACCGGCAGGACAGCATGTGGCGCGACGAGTCCGTCACCTACCAGGTCGCCCACCGCCCCCTCGGTGAACTGTGGGGCCTGCTGGGCCACATCGACGCCGTGCACGGCCTGTACTACCTCCTCATGCACGCCGTCTTCGCCCTGTGGGACAACGGGCTCCTCGCCCTGCGGCTGCCCTCGGTGCTGGCGACCGCCGCCGCGGCGGCCGGGGTCGGCGCGTTGGGCGCCCGGCTGTCCGGACGGCTCGCCGGCACGCTGGCGGGGCTGGTCTTCGCGCTGCTGCCGGTGACGCAGCAGTACGCGCAGGAGGGCCGCTCGTACGCGCTGGTCACGGCGGGTGTCACCTGGGCGACGTACGTCTTCCTGCGGGGCATTCGCACGCCTGGGGCCGCCCGCTGGTGGGCCGCGTACGGCGTGATCCTGGCCGTGGCCTGCTGGCTGCACGAGTTCGCCGCGCTGTCGCTGGTGGCCCACGGGCTGACGCTGTGGCGGCTGCGTGTGCCGTGGCGGGTGTGGCGCGGCTGGGGCACTGCGGCGGCCGGGGTGACGCTCGCCCTGCTGCCGCTGATGGCGGTGAGCGCGGGACAGGCGGACCGGCAGCTCGGCTGGCTCGGCCGGCCCGGCCTGAACGCCTGGCTGCAGTTCCTGGCCGTCTGCGTCGTAACCGTCTCGCTCGGCCGCCTCCTGCTGCGCCGCCCCGGCGGGTCGGAGCTGACCGCCCTCGCGCTCCCGCTGCCGCTCGCCCCGACCGGTCTGCTCATGCTGGTCTCCCTGGCCAGGCCGTGGTACGTGGACCGTTACGTCCTGTACGGGATGACGGGTCTGGCGCTGCTGTCCGGCGCCGCCTTGGCCCATGCCGTCCGGCGAAGCCGCCGACTCGCGCGGCCGGCCCGCGTCCTGACGGCCTGTCTGGCGGCCGGAGCGGCGGTCGCGGTGCTGCTGCCGTGGTCGCTGCAGGTGCGCACGCCCGAGAGCCGCAAGGACGACGTGGTCGCGGTCGCCAGGGCCGTCGAGAAGTCGGCCCGGGACGGGGACGCCGTCCTGTTCATGCCCGCCCGGCGCCGGGAGTGGCTGCTGTCCCGTCCGGCGCTCCTCGACCGCCTGGACGACCTGGCGCTCGCCGAGTCCCCGACAGCCTCGCACACCCTCCAGGGCACCGAACTGCCCGCCGGGACGATCCGTCGCCGCATGCTCGCCGCCGACCGGGTCATCGCGCTGACCGACCCGGTGGGCCAGCCGCTCGATCCCTTTCCTCAGGAGGAGATCAAACGCAGGATACTGAAGTCCGACTTCCAGCTCTGCGCGCGCCTCCCGGTGCACGGTGCGCAGATCCTGGTATATGCCCGCCCCGGCCACTGCACCGACTTTTGAACGCTCTCGAATGTCTGCTTTCTGGCGTTTTGTTTTGCGGGCTAAGCGGCCATGTGTCCTTTTTCTGCCGCTCGTGGACGGGCGGGTTCCGCGGAACGAACTGGTGGAACCTGCGTGGTCGTGTGAGGATCCGATCAGACGGCGACGGGGGCCGTCTCCGACCCCCGTACGCGTGTATTGCGTGTCACTCGTCGAACCCTGACCAGGTCGACGGTGCGCCGCAAACGACTGGGGGATTGGGTGATTTCGGTTCGCCTGGCTTCTGACGCTCTCATGGACGCGAGATTCGTTGTTTCCCCGTTGGCCCAGATCGGATTCCTGCTCAACTTCGGCCTGACGGCCGTCGGCGGCGGGCACCTTTCCGACCGCGCGCTCGGGAAGGTGTCGAGGAGTCCCGACATCGCCCTGCTCATGGCGTTACGTCGGGAGAGGCGCGACTACGTACCGGGGTTCATGTTCGCCGGCGCGGACGGGCACGCGGCACTGGAGGAGGAACTCCACCAGGTGGCCTCAGCGCCGGCCGGGCTGGTCGCACGTCAGATGGGCAGGTTCATGAAGTCCGCGCAGGCCGGCGACCGGCGGGAGTCCGTCGAACTGCGCAGGATCGCCGTCGCGCTGGAGGGCGGGGAGCGGGCCTTCGCCCGACGGATCGCCGACGAGCTGGGCTGTTTCTGGACGGCGTGCGTGTCCGCGCGATGGAGCGCGATGCGCCCCCTGATGGAGGCCGACATCCGGCACCGCGCCGCCTCCATGGCCGAGCGCGGCCTCGCCGCGACGCTCAGCTCCCTGCACCCCGGCGTCTCGTACGAGTCGGGCACGCTCCGCATCCAGGACGCCGGCGTGCGCGACGTCAGCGAGACCAGACGCATCGTGCTGCACCCCTCGCCGCTCGTGAGCACCTGGCAGTTGCGCCACGACCCCTGGGGCGAGGACGGCACGCATCTGTCCTACCCGGTGCGCCCGGGCCCGAAGGCCACGCTGCCCGCCGAGGCGCCGGCCGTGGCGGACTCGCTCGGCAAGGTCATCGGGCAGGCCCGGCTGCTCCTGCTCTCGGACCTGGGCAGCTCCCGGACCACCACGGAACTCGCCGAGCGCCACCACATGAGCGCCTCCACGGTGTCGTACCACCTGACCCGCATGCACCGCGTCGGACTGCTCAACCGCATCCGCGAAGGAAGCAGGGTCTACTACCAGCGCACCCCGGAGGCGGACAACCTGGTCACCCGCCGGGGCTGCCTCCAGGTGACCCCGCACTCCAGCCACACCGTCCTGTCGCCCTCCGCCCACGCGTCCGGCCTCCGGCGCCCGCGCGCCAAGGCGGCGACGGACCGGGCGGTGGCGGAGCCGCTCAGCAGCGGCTGTCAGGCTCCGGTGAAGGACCGTACTCGGAGCTGAGCCGGTAGTCGCCGGGCGCGGAGACGGTGAGGCGGGTGAACTCGCCCTGTGGGGTGAGGCAGCCGCCGCCGTCCACGCGCAGCCAGGGCGAATGGGCGACGCGTACGGTCGTGGTGCCCGCCCGTGGCATGTGTACGACGACGTCGGCGCTGGACGACGACACGACGCTCGCGGGGTCGGACACCAGCGGCACCGCGTCCCGCACCCGGTACACCCGCCAGTGCGCGTCCTGCCACACGGGCTGAAGCCACTCGGGCCGGTCCTCGCGGATGAGCCGGGCCTCGATCTTGGCGTATCCGTCGGGCTTGCCGAGCGGAAGGACGACATAGCCGACGGCCCAGCGGTCCAGCCACGCCCGGTAGGTGGCGGCCGAGAAGGAGCCGTCGTAGAAGAGCCGGGCCCGCTCCATGTCGAGCTGGCGGTTCCAGCCGCGGGCCATGTTGACGTGCGGGGCGAGCCCGCTGGCCTCGCGGTGGTTGCGGGCCGGGACGACCTCGACGCGGGTGCGGTCGGCGCCGAGGCGGTCGAGGGCGCGGACCACTCCCTGGGTCTCGACGGCCCAGCCGGGCACCCTCGTGGAGACGTAGAGGTCGTCGCCGGTCTTCTTGCCGACCCAGGCGACGGAGAGGACGAGGGCGGTGATCAGCACCCTGCGGCGGACCTTCGCCAGGCCGGGCTGGGCGACCAGGACGGCCAGGAGGACCGCCGGCGCGAAGAGTTCGGCGAAGCGCTCGACGTTCGTGCCGATGGGCGAGGGGATGAGGTACGTCAGGACCGCCCCGACCGCGTACACCGCGCCGCTCCAGCGGGCGACCCGCCACGAGCGCGGCGCCAGGAAGGTCACGGCCAGACCGAGGAAGAACGGCGGCCATATGCGGTCCACGAACATCAACTGCTCGCCCTTGAAGGGGAAGAGGAGCGTGGTCGCGCCGACGGTGAGCGCGGGCGGCAGGAGCAGGGTGAGGGCGCGGCGGTGGTCGCGGGTCAGCAGGTACGCGGCGCCGATGACCACCAGGAACAGCCCGGCCACCGGGCTCGCCATCGTCGCGAGGGCGGCGTACGCGGCGGGCAGGACGACCCGCCGCTCACGGGAGAGCAGCAGACAGGCGGCGAGCCCGAAGGCCACGCCCAGCGCGAAGGTGGTGCGGCCGGAGGCCACGTTGCACCACAGGGCGAAGGACGCCAGCAGGGCCGGGCCGAGGGGTCTTCGGACCGCTTCGACCCGCGTGATCAGGACGGCCGCGAGCCAGGTCGCCACCAGCCCCGAGACGACGGTGAGCGCCCGGACACCCACGGCGGCCATCAAGTACGGGGATATCAGGCTGTAGTTGGCGGTGTGCATGCCGCCGTACCAGAAGAGGTTGTACGCCGAACCACCGTGCCGCGTCGCGAAGTCCGCCCAGGCGTACTGCGCGGCCAGGTCGCCGCCGCCGGTGCCGAGGAAGGCCCACCAGATCGCGTAGAACGGCAGGGCCCACAGGGTGGCCTGGAGCGGGACGCGATGGCGGGTCCAGGCCGTGCGCAGGAACCGCTTGTGGGCAGGGAGCAGCGGCGCGGAGGCGCTCGTGTGCGGACGGGCGCTGGTGAGTTCGGCTGGGACCACGTGAGCGTAGACGTGGAAACGGGTGGGAGCGTTTACTGCCGACGGGCGGCGGATCAAGTACGAAGGTCCCCTCCGCTTCAGCCAGGGGGCATCGGCGGCAAAACGGGCAGTGACCAGGCCGTTCGGACCCGTTGGAGCGTGGTGCGGGCCAGGGTGTCGGCGGTGCCGATCTCGCGGTGGGCGCGGGCCAGGGCGGCGAAGGAGCCGGCGGAGCGGTGATCGGAGGACGCGATGACCTGCTCCCGGGTGAGGGCCTGCGTGAAGATCCTCTTCACCGTGTCCAGATGGTAGGCGCGGTTGGCCAGGGTCGCCCCCAGCCGGGCGCGGTCCCCGCCCGCACCGGCCTGCTGGTGGATCAGGTCGCCCAGTTCGTCGAGCCCGTCGTGTTCGTCGAGTACGTCACGGCGGAAGAGCCGCACGAGCTCGGAGTGCTCCTCGGAGCCGCCCGCCGTGTTGGCGATGCGGTCGACCTCGCGCTTCACCAGCCAGTCGGCCACGTTGGCGAGGGAGCGCAGCTGTTCCGGCGCCGCGTACGAGATACCCGCGCGGGCCGTCCGCAGCAGGTCCCGCGGCATGCCGCCCGACAGGCAGTAGAACAGGGCGGCGAAGGGGACGGGCAGCCCCACCACCCGTCGGCCAAGCAGCCGTTCGGCCGTCGCGAGATCGAGAGGTTCGACCCGGACGACCTCGTCGATCGCGCTGTCGAAGGCATCCCGTCGGCCCACCGGCGCCAGATCCGCCTCCCGCAGCGCCTCGTCGGAGACCGACAGCACGAACAGGCACTTCGGTACGTCGAAGACGGCCTTGAGCTCGTTGAGGAAGGTGCGCGCGGTGGCCGCCGGTTCGATCCGGTCGAGTTCGTCGATGCCGATCACCAGACGCCGGTCGGCCTTGTCCAGTTCCAGCGCGGTCCGGGTCAGGAAGCTCTTCACGGCGTCCACGATCTCGGGATACGTCTGCGGCTGCTCCGCGAGCGAGGTCGCCCGCTTCGCCGACAGGTTCCAGTTCCGCCAACCGGCGCCGATGGCCGCCTCGTCCGACTGGGTCTGCAGATAGCGGATCGAGCGCTTGTGCCGCTCCGCCTCCCGCGCCGTACCGAGGCCCGCCTCGATCACGAGGTCGCACAGCCGGTAGAAGAGGTGCAGCATGAACTCCCGCCGGTCGAAGACGACCGGCACCGGCTCGACGAGGCTCAACTGGCCGGTGTGGCCCCCGTCCCTGTCGTCGGCCTTGCAGAAGTTCCGCAACGCCTGGCTCTTGCCCACTCCGCGCGGACCCGCCAGAGCGATGCTCCCGCCCTCCATCCCCGCGCTGATCACGGCCAGTTGACGGTCTGCCCGGGTCAGCACGTGCTCCTGGCCGGCGCGGAGCTGACGCAGGCCGGGGGCGTCGGTGATGGTGAGCTCGGTGGAGAAGACACGGTCGGTGCGTTCGCTGATGCGTTCCCGCAGAAAGCTCACCAGGGCCTGCTCCACGGCGGCCCGCCACTCGGTCCCGGCCTGCCGCGCCGCCCGGTCGCGCTCCCGTGTGTCGAGTACGGCGATCAGATAGGAGAGGGAGAGGGACTGCCTGGCGGCGGACGACGCGAAGCGGCGCAGCGAGACCAGCGCCAGTACGGACACCACCAGCGCCCCCGTGGTGACGAAGGCACCCCAGTCGTAGCCGCCGGGCTCGTCCAGCGGCCGGTCGTACCGGAGCTGCCAGGCGACCTCCGACGGGCCCATCCCCACCCCGATCGAGGACAGCAGCGCCAGCGAACAGTAGGCGAAGCCACCGCTGACGAGCAGTTGACGCCCTTTCGCGGCCGGTATGCCGGCCCGTGCGTCACGCGACAGAAGGTAGTAGACGAACCACGGTACGAAGGCCGCGACGAGGGTGGTCAGGGCGGCGAACAGGAAGAACCCGAGGCCCTCGCCCGGAATCGACGTGAGCGAGACGGAGCGGTCATGGGTCAGAGCGTCCGTGAGCGCGTCGCTCCAGCCGTACGAGGCCGTAGCGACGAGCAGCATCAGAACGAGCATCGCGCCGATCCGCAGCAGCAGCCTGCGCAGCCTCGCCTCCAACTCGGCCCGTGCGGCAACCTGTTGATACCGGCCTTCCGCGTCCCGGGCCTCCCCCAGAATGTCGTCCCGTCGTGCCCACGCGGCCTCCCTCAGAACGCCCTCGTTCACCCCGCTGCCGCTCACCTCGGGGCGTTCCAGCACGCCCGGCAGCACTTCCTCGAAGAGGTCTTCTCTCGGCATCGCCACGCTCAGGTACTTCCGCACCAGCACTCGAACCACACCGCCTTGCCACCCCCCGCCACAGGATCCACACCCCACTTGTCGGACACCGCGTCCAGCAGCAGAAGCCCCCGGCCTCCCTCGTCCTCAGGCACCGACTGCCCGCCGAACACCGGGAGTCGACCGAACCCGTCCGTCACCTCCACCCGCACCCCGCCCGTCTGCCGCAGGACCAGCACCTCACACCGACGGTCCGGAACATGCCGTACGACATTGGCGACCAGCTCGGTCACGCCCAGCTCCACGGCGTCCGTCAGTTCGCGCATGCCCCACTCGCCGAGCAGCGAGCGCGCGATGGCGCGGATGTGCCGGGCCGAGTGTTCGCCGACGGTGAGGCGCAGGCGGTACTGGTGGCGGAAGGGCGCCAGGTAGGTGGGGGGAATGTATGAGTTCACGGTACGAGGGTGACCTCGCACGACTACTTTGGGCTACGGAACGGATACAACGGGTCCTGAATTTGGCCCAGTTGCGTGAGAGGGGTTCCGCGTGACCCACATCAACACCCTCGACCCGGGCGCCTCGCCCCTCGACTACTACGGCTTCGAGCTGCGCCGCTACCGCGAGGCCGCCGAGCTGACGCAGAAGCAGCTCGGGGACATCGTGTACTGCACGGGTTCCCTGGTCGGCCAGATCGAGACGGCCCGCAAGCTGCCGACGCTGCCCTTCAGTGAACGGGTGGACATCGCGCTGGGGACGGGCGGGGCGTTGTCGCGGCTGCATGAGCTGGTGATGCGTAGTCAACTTCCGGCCTGGTTTCAGCAGGTGGCCGAGCTGCAGGCGCGGGCCGTGGAGATCTGCTCGTTCGAGACGCACATGGTGCATGGCCTCCTCCAGACAAAGGCCTACGCGAGTGCCGTGCTCGGTGTCCTCGACAAGACCGACCTGGACGACCGCACCGCCGTGCGGCTCGCTCGTCAGCGCATCTTCGAAAAGGAGGAGCCCCCTGTGTTCTGGGCGATCCTCAGTGAGGCCGCGCTGTGCCAGGAGATCGGCGGCCGGGAGACCATGCGGGACCAACTCGCGCACTTGTTGTCCTTCGAGGACAATCCCCGGGTCAACATCCAGGTGCTGCCGTTTTCGGCGGGAGCGCACGTGGGACTGACAGGCTCGTTCGACCTCTACCGCTTCCCGAGCGATCCGACCATCGTCTATACCGAGGGGTACGGAAGCGGGCTACCGACCGCCAACCCGGACACCGTTAAGGACTGCTCGCTCCGTTACGATCATCTCCAGGCCGCCGCCCTCTCCCTCAAGGACTCGGCGGAGTTGATCCGGCGCGTGATGGAGGAGCGTTATGGAGAGCACCGAGATTCTGACGGGGATCCAGTGGCGTAAGTCCAGCTATAGCAGCGACCAGGGCGGCAACTGCATCGAGTGCGCGCCGCTCGGGTCCCTGGCCTGGCGCAAGTCGACGCACAGCGGCGACCAGAACGGCAGCTGCCTCGAAGTCGCCGAAACCCCCCACACCACCATCGCCATCCGCGACTCGAAGAACCCGGCGGGACCGATCCTCACCCTCGACCCCGTCGCGTTCACCACCTTCGTCAACTGGACGGCGCACAACTAGCGCGGCAAGCGCTCCCGCTCACGAGGCCGCCCACGGCACCCGGCAGACGTGAGGCGCGTTGCCTTCCGGGCACAGCTCCCTGATCACCGTCTTCTGGATCGCCCGCCACGTCCGCAGGGAACAGGCCAACCGGACGCACAGTTCGACCGCTTCCCGGGCGCCGCTGCTCTGACCGGGGTTCTCCCATCCCCACTGCTCCGCGAGATGGTCGTACGCGTCGGCGGCCGTCATCCCGCTCCCGGGAAGCGTGCGGGCGATGGTCTGGTCGACGATCCGCGCCCGGCGCACGCCCACGGCCTCGTCCACGAGCCCTCGGACCCATGCGAGCCCTTGCTCGTCCGCGTACAAACCGAACCTCAGGGTGCGCGTCCTCATGGGGCACGAGACTACAGCCGCTGAATGATCGTGCCGGTGGCCAGCCCACCTCCCGCGCACATCGTCACCAGCGCGAACTCCTTGTCCGCCCGCTCCAGTTCATGCAGCGCGGTCGTGATCAGCCGGGCCCCGGTGGCCCCGACCGGGTGCCCGAGGGCGATCCCGCCGCCGTTCACGTTGACCTTCTCCAGGTCCTGCTCGAAGACCTGCGCCCAGCTCAACACGACGGAGGCGAAGGCCTCGTTGATCTCGACGAGGTCGATGTCCTTCAAGGACATCCCGGCCTTCCCCAGCACCGCCTTCGTCGCGTCGATCGGGCCGTCGAGGTGGAAGTGCGGGTCGGCGCCGACCAGGGCCTGGGCCACGATCCGCGCCCTCGGCCGCAGCTTCAGCGCACGGGCCATCCGTTTCGAGGCCCACATGATGGCCGCCGCGCCGTCGCTGATCTGCGACGAGTTGCCCGCCGTGTGGATGGCGGTCGGCATGACGGGCTTGAGCCCCGCCAGGGCCTCCATGGAGGTGTCGCGCAGGCCCTCGTCCTTGTCGACGAGCCGCCACATGCCCTGCCCGGCACGCTGCTCGTCCTCGGTCGTCGGGACCTGGACGGCGAACGTCTCCCGCTTGAACCGCTCCTCCGCCCAGGCGGCGGCGGCCCGTTCCTGGGAGAGCAGGCCGAGGGAGTCGACGTTCTCGCGGGTCAGTCCCCGGTGGCGGGCGATGCGCTCGGCGGCCTCGAACTGGTTGGGCAGGTCCACGTTCCACTCGTCCGGGAACGGCTTGCCGGGCCCGTGCTTGGAGCCCGAGCCCAGCGGCACCCGGGACATCGCCTCGACGCCGCAGCTGATCCCGACGTCGATGACACCGGCCGCGATCATGTTGGCGGTCATGTGCGAGGCCTGCTGAGAGGAGCCGCACTGACAGTCGACGGTCGTCGCAGCGGTCTCGTAGGGCAGGCCCATGGTCAGCCAGGCGGTGCGCGCGGGGTTCATGGACTGTTCGCCGGCGTGGGTCACCGTGCCGCCGACGATCTGCTCGACACAGTCGGCGGGGATACCGGTGCGGCCCAGGAGTTCGCGGTAGGTCTCGCCCAGGAGATAGGCGGGGTGGAGGTTGGCGAGCGCGCCGCCGCGCTTGCCGATGGGGGTGCGTACGGCTTCGACGATCACGGGTTCGGCAGCCATGGGTGCGGATCCTCTCCGAGGGCTCTGCGGGGGACTCGGCGGAGTGGGGCGGACTGGCGTACTGGGCGGACTGGACAGAACTGGTACGCGTTCTAGTTCTGTGTTCCAGTGTGCTGACGAAGGTTCAGTGACGGCAAGGGGTGTGCGGGGAACTGGCACGTCCATGGCTCTTGCTAGTTATAGAACCCGTTACTACCGTCACGGGGACCCTCTTTGCTGATGGACCGTCAGGAGCTGCCCATGCCCTGCCCAGCGCTTCCCGACGGGTTCGACTTCACCGATCCCGATGTGCTGCACCACCGCGTGCCCCTCCCGGAGTTCGCCGAGCTGCGCCGCGCCGAACCGGTCCGCTGGATCCCGCAGTCGGGCAACGTGGCCGGGTTCCAGGACGAGGGCTACTGGGCGGTGACCCGGCACGCGGACGTCAAGTACGTCTCGACGCACCCGGAGTTGTTCTCGTCCTCCCTCAACACCGCGATCATCCGCTTCAACGAGCACATCGAGCGCGACGCGATCGACGCGCAGCGCCTCATCCTGCTGAACATGGACCCGCCGGAGCACACCCGGGTCCGTCAGATCGTGCAGCGCGTCTTCACGCCGCGCGCCATCCGCGCCCTGGAGGACCGCCTGCGAACCCGCGCGCTGAACATCGCCGCCGACGCCCGCGACCGCTCAGGACCCTTCGACTTCGTCACCGAGGTCGCCTGCGAACTGCCCCTGCAGGCCATCGCCGAGCTCATCGGCATCCCGCAGGACGACCGGGCCAAGATCTTCGACTGGTCCAACAAGATGATCGCCTACGACGACCCCGAGTACGCCATCACCGAGGAGGTCGGCCAGGAGTCGGCCACCGAACTCATCGCGTACGCCATGAACATGGCCGCCGACCGGCGCGAGTGCCCGGCGAAGGACATCGTCAGCACACTGGTGGCGGCCGAGGGCGAGGGCAACCTGCGCTCGGACGAGTTCGGGTTCTTCGTGCTGATGCTGGCCGTCGCGGGCAACGAGACCACGCGTAACGCCATCACCCACGGCATGCACGCCTTCCTCACCCACCCCGAACAGTGGGAGCTGTACAAGCGCGAGCGCCCGGCGACAGCCGCCGAGGAGATCGTCCGCTGGGCCACGCCCGTCGTGTCCTTCCAGCGGACGGCAACCCAGGACACGGAGTTGGGCGGAAAGCGCATAAAGAAGGGTGAGCGGGTAGGCATCTTCTATGCCTCGGCCAATCACGACCCCGAGGTCTTCGAGAATCCCGACACCTTCGACATCACCCGCGACCCCAACCCCCACCTCGGCTTCGGCGGCGGAGGCCCCCACTACTGCCTGGGCAAGTCCCTCGCGGTCCTGGAGATCGACCTCCTCTTCAACGCCGTGGCCGACGCCCTCCCCGACCTACGACTGGTCGGAGACCCACGCCGACTGCGCTCCGCGTGGATCAACGGCGTGAAGGAACTACAGGTCAGCACCGGCTGAAGCCCGGCCCGACTGACCTGTCCCGAGGGAGGCAGGAGCACCCCCTATCCCTACGCCCCGTTCCTGCCTCCCCCGAGACTCCTTGCGGAATGCGGGCCGGGCGCGGAGCCGCACATGGCGAAGGCGGCGGCCCCGGGGATCGGGGGCCGCCGCCTTCGGCTGCGTCTGGCGGTGCCGGCTCAGGCTGAGGCTCAGTACCAGCCGTTCGACTGCCAGAAGTTCCAGGCGCCGCACGGGCTGCCGTAGCGGTCCTTCATGTAGTCCACGCCCCACTTGATCTGGGTGGCCGGGTTGGTCTTCCAGTCGGAGCCGGCCGAGGCCATCTTGTTGCCCGGCAGGGCCTGGACCAGGCCGTAGGCGCCGCTGGAGGCGTTGGTGGCGCTGACGTTCCAGTCGCTCTCGTGATCCACGATCTTGGAGAAGCACTGGTACTGGGCCGAGTCCGAGATCATCTTCTGCGCGATCTGCTGCGCCGAGCCGGTCTCGTTCGTCGCGGCCTGCGAGGGCGCGGCGGCGAACAGGGTGCCGGCGGTGGCGGCCGCCAGGACGACACCGGTGAGGGCCTTCTTGGGGGCGGAGACGCGGCGGAAGGAGGAAGCGACGGACACGGTCACGGGGAGCCTTTCTTCGGGGACATCGGGTCGCGGGCATGCCGGAACCACGCGATGCGATGCGAGGCGGGGGCATACGTCGGCGCCGCGGCCCTGAGGGCACGTCGGCGCCGTGCGACGTCGTCCAGACAACCAGGCCGGGAAGGCGTCCGCAATGAGGGCATTTGCTAGTTGTGGTCGTATGCGGGGCGAAGGTCGTTTGTGTGATCTGGCTCTCAATGTCCAGTTCAGAGGCCATTATGGCGTGAACATGGCGTCCTATTTGCCCGACTAAGATAGGTAGTAGGTGATGTGGGTCATGTGGGGTGGTTCACCGGGGGCGGGGTGCGGGCGTGACCCTGTGCGCGGAGCTCTTCACCCTGCGGGAGCGTCGAACGTGACCGGGCTCTCGAAAGCCGCACGCCGGGTGGCCCGCCGCAGCGCCCGCAGGATCACCGGGCCGACGACGAGGGTCAGTACGACCGTGACGAGCGCCCGGCCGAGGTCCCAGCCGAGCGAGGTGGCCAGGCAGTACGCGACGAAACGGGCGAGGTTGGCGGGCACGTCCGCCGCCGGGTCGAAGGCGACGTTCGAGGCCAGCGCGCTCATGAAGGGCCAGCCCGCGAGGTTCATGATCGTGCCGTAGCCGAAGGCCGCGAGGAAGCCGTACCCGGCGAGCATCAGCAGTTCCGCCCGCCCGCGCAGCCGGTCCTGGCCCGGCAGCAGGCCCGCACCCATCGTGAACCAGCCCATCGCCAGCATCTGGAACGGCATCCACGGCCCCACCCCGCCCGTCAGCAGCGACGACGCGAACATCGTCACCCCTCCGAGGACGAACCCGAACCCCGGGCCGAGGACCCGGCCGCTGAGCACCATCAGGAAGAACATCGGCTCGATACCGGCCGTCCCCGCACCGATCGGCCGCAGCGCGGCCCCCGTCGCCGCCAGCACACCGAGCATCGCCACCGCCTTCGGGCCGAGCCCCGACTCGGAGATCGTGGCGGCGACCACCGCGACGAGGAGGACGAGCAGCGCCGAGAACAGCCACGGGGCGTCCTGCGCGTGCGTGCCGATCCGCGAGCCGGGCGGCGCGAGGAACGGCCAGCCGAAGGCGGCGACGCCGACCGCGCTGACGAGGGCGAGGGCGGCGATGGACCGGGGGCCCAGACGGACGGCCTTGGCCTGAGGGCTGTCACGGTCGGTCATGCGAGTGCCTCACGTACCTCGGCGACCGTCAGCCACTTCTGCGGGGCCAGGATCTTGGCCACCTGCGGGGCGAAGGACGGGGAGGCGACGACGACCTCCGAGGTCGGACCGTCGGCGATCACCTCACCGTCGGCCAGCAGGACGACCCGGTGCGCGAGTTCGGCGGCGAGTTCCACGTCGTGCGTGGCCAGCACGATGGCGTGGCCCCGGGCGGCCAGGTCGCGCAGGATCGTGACGAGCCGGGCCTTCGCCGCGTAGTCCAGGCCGCGGGTCGGCTCGTCCAGGAGGAGGAGAGGCGGGTTCGCGGTCAGGACCACGGCCAGGGCGAGGGTGAGGCGCTGGCCCTCGGAGAGGTCACGGGGGTGGATGTCGTCCGCGATGCCCGGGCCCGGGAGGAGCTCGGAGAGGAGGGCGCGGCAGGTGCCGGGGGGTGCGCCGGCGTCCTGGTCCGCGGCGGTGCACTCCGCTCGGACCGTGTCGGCGTAGAGGAGATCGCGGGGTTCCTGGGGGACCAGGCCCGCGCGGCGGACGAGGTCCTTGGGGGCGGTCTTGTGGGGGACGGCTCCGCCGACGTGGACGGAGCCGGATGTTGGGCGGACCAGGCCGACGAGGGTGTTGAGGAGGGTGGATTTGCCGGCGCCGTTGCGGCCCATGAGGGCGATGGTTTCACCGGGGGTGACGGTGAGGGTTATGTGGCGTAGGGCGTGGATGTGGGCGCGGGTTACTGAGAGGGCGTTTGTCTGGGCGGGGTGGTTGGCGCCCAATAGCTCGGGGTGTGCGGGTTGCTTGCGACTGCGGGTCCGATGTGGTTGATCGCGCAGTTCCCCGCGCCCCTTAGGGGCGTTGCCCTGCCGTTCCTCCAGCTGTTGGCGTAGGTCTTTCGCCCTGCGGCGGGCGTCTCTGACTGTCAGCGGCAACGGAGTCCAGTTCGCCAGGCGGCCCAGGGCCACCACCGGCGGGTACACCGGGGAGACGGCCATCACCTCGGCCGGGGTGCCCAGGACGGGAGCGGCGCCGGGAGTCGGGAGGAGGACCAGCTGGTCGGCGTACTGGATGACGCGTTCCAGGCGGTGTTCGGCCATGAGGACCGTGGTGCCGAGGTCGTGGACGAGGCGCTGGAGGACGGCGAGGACCTCTTCGGCGGCGGCCGGGTCCAGGGCGGAGGTGGGCTCGTCGAGGACGAGGACCTTGGGGTGGGGGGTGAGGACCGAGCCGATGGCGACGCGTTGTTGCTGGCCGCCGGAGAGGGTGGCGATGGGGCGGTCGCGCAGGCTCGTGAGGCCGAGGAGGTCCAGGGTCTCCTCGACGCGGCGGCGCATGACGTCGGGGGCGAGGCCCAGCGACTCCATGCCGTAGGCGAGTTCGTCCTCGACGGTGTCGGTGACGAAGTGCGAGAGGGGGTCCTGGCCGACCGTGCCCACGACGTCGGCCAGTTCGCGGGGCTTGTGGGTGCGGGTGTCGCGGCCGGCCACCGTGACACGGCCGCGCAGGGTGCCGCCGGTGAAGTGCGGGACGAGGCCGCTGACGGCGCCGAGCACGGTGGACTTGCCGACGCCCGACGGGCCGACCAGCAGCACCAGCTCGCCCTCGGGCACCTCGAAGTCGATGCCCCGGACGGTGGGTTCGAGGGCGCCGTCGTACGTCACCGATACGTCCTCGAAGCGGATCACGACGGCTCCTTCGGGGTGATGAAGGCGGGCAGGAGGCCCAGGAGTACGGCCGCTGAGGGCCAGAGCGGGAGGGTCGGTGCGGTCAGCGGGACCACGCCGGGGTGCAGGGCCACGGGGTCAAGGGAGGCGGCGAGGGTGAGCAGCGCGGCGACGGCGACGCCGGAGGCGGTGACCAGCCAGGCCCGGAGGCCCCAGGGGTCGGGGCGGTAACGGGTGCGCGGGGTCCGCCGGCCCCCGAGCCACAGGCCGGCCAGCGCGGCGGCCAGGCCGATGAGGAGTACGGGCAGGCCGTAGGTGGCGCCTTCGGCGGTGAGCAGGCCGTACGTTCCCGCGCAGACGCCCAGGAGGCCGCCGAGGGTGAGGGCGGTCGTGGTACGGCGGACGGCGGCGGGGACCTGTGCGGTACGGCCGTATCCGCGCGCATCCATCGCGGCGGCGAGAGCGACCGAACGCTCCAACGCGCCCTCCAGGACCGGGAGTCCGACATACATCAGCCCCCGGATGCCACGGTCAGGACGGCCCCGCAGCCGGCGCGCGGCACGCAGCCGTTGCGCGTCCGCGATCAGGTTCGGCGCGAAGGTGAGGGCGACGACCACC
The DNA here is from genome assembly GCF_021474425.1 of Streptomyces muensis. Lineage (GTDB taxonomy): Bacteria > Actinomycetota > Actinomycetes > Streptomycetales > Streptomycetaceae > Streptomyces > Streptomyces muensis. The sequence continues at coordinate 33,438 of NZ_JAKEIP010000066.1, forward strand.
GCCACACCCATCTCGTACAACGCGCCCGGCAGCGACTTCAGCAGCCGCGCGGGGTTGGCGAGCGCGTTCGCCGCGCCCACGCAGATCAGCAGCGTGGCGAGCTTCAGCCCGTCGTACAGCGCGAAGACCACCGCTTCCGCCGTGACGGTGCCGCCCAGCCGGATGCCCTGCGCCCAGTCCGGGAGGGGTACTTCAGGAAGCGTGACAATCGTGTGCGTACCGGGAATGGGCGAGCCCAGCACCACGGCGAAGAAGAGCCGAATGACCAGCACGGCGAGGCCCAGCTTCACGAAGGCGCCGTATGAGCGGGCCCAGGGCGCGTTCGACCGACAGACGGCCACCACATAGGCGGACGTCACGATGAGGAGGCCGAGGAGCAGCGGGTTGGTGGTCTGGGTAGCCGCAACCCCAAGGGAAAGAGCCCACACCCACCAGGCACCGGGATGAACAACGCCCCTCTTTAGGGGCGCGGGGAACTGCGCGACAAGCCACGACGGCGCCGCAGCCTCCCGACGACCTTTCGCCGCACTTCCTGCGGAGCCCTTACCCATTCCTGCGCCGCCGCACCTGCCAGACCCCCGCAGCACCCAGCACAGCCACCACCGCGATCCCGGCCACCAGCCCCAGAGACGGCCCGCCGCCAGAGTCACCGGAGTCGTCCGAGACGGCCTTCTCCTGCCGGCCCCCGGCCACCGGCTCCCCACACCCCTTCGCCGGATACCCGGAAATCGCGCACAACAACGCATTCGTGTCGTACCGCAACGGCTCGGCCACCGAGGCCAGAGCCTCAGCCGTGGTCGCCTCCGGCGAAACCCGCGCGCACGCGACCCGGCGAGCCGGCGGCGCCTCCCCCGACGGGGCGTCCGCCGCCGTACCGAAGTCGATGACCAGAGCCACCCGCTTCTCCCCGCCCCGCGCGGGCGTCCTCGCGCAGATCACGGCGAACTCGGCGGCCCCCCGCGGCCGCGCGGCGTCGCTGGAGTCCTCGCTCACCGAGAAGCGGAAACCCTGGACATCGCCGTCGGAGGGCCGGGCGAGGGACGGCCCCTGGGTCGCGTACGTCCACCGGCCGCCGTCCCGGTCCCAGAAGGACCAGTAGCGATAGCCGGTCGCCTGCGCCTGCACAGCCCCGGTCAGGAGGACCAGCACGGCCAGGACGAGCGTGAGGGCACGGCGGAACACGGTCACGGTCACTTGCCCTTGTTACGGCCGCTGAGCAGGAAGCCGATACCGACGCCGACGACGAGGAAGACACCGACGTACCACCAGACACCGAAGGGACTGTCGCCGTCGTCCTCCTTCTCCTCCCCGGAGGGAGCCGCGGACGCCGTCCCCGACGCCCCGCCCGCCACCGCCCGCGGAGCCGGCCCCGTGGCGTTGAGCTGCTTGACGAGGTCCGTGCCACCGAAGTCCCGCGGATCCGTGCCGGAGGCATGCGCGGCGAAGATCAGCTGGGCGTACGCGGCGGGGCCGCTCTGCTCGGCCCAGGCGGCGTAATGCTGCTCCAGCCAGACCACGACCTCCCGGCCCCGCTGGGTGAGGCCCGCGGCGGAGAGTGCCACCACGGCGTCGGCGGTGTTGCCGTAGTCGGGCTGGTCCTTGGCCCCGGGCATCACGGACTTCAGATACCCGGTCCCGCTCAGGTCGCGGGCGAGGTGCACGGCACCGTTGAGGGCGGCGTCGGCCGGCGTCGGGTTCTTGCCGCCCAGGCACTTCTGGGCGTCAGCGGGCTCCTTGCCCGCGCCCGTCACGAGCCCCTTGCCGAGCACGCCCACCACACCCGCGGCGGTCGCGTCGGCGTTGGCCACCAGCACGCCCTTCTTGTCGGGCTGGAACGCGAACGCCCCCGCGTCCTCGTCACCGCAAGGCAAGGCCAGCGCCAGCAGGGCGTCGTACGGTGACTTGCCGCCCTTGCGCACGTCCGCCGGCTTCTCACCGACGGCGGCGAGCGCACCGACCACCACGGACGTCGAGTTCGCGTCACTCGCGCCGCCCGGCAGGTACCCCCAGCCACCGTCCGCGTTCTGCACGGACTTCAGCCAGTCCACCGCCTTGCCGGTCGCCGCGCCGTGCCCGCCGAGCGCGGCCAGGGCCTGGACGGCGGCGGCCGTGTTGTTGGTGTCGACGGGGGTCTTCGCATCGCAGGCCTTGGACACGTCGGCACGGAACGGCGCGAACGCACCGTCGGCGCACTGCTGCCCGGTGAGCCAGTCCACGGCCTCGGTCGCCGGCTGCACATCCACCGTGTCCTGGGCGAGCAGCGCGAGCGACTGGCGCCACACGCCGTCGTACGTGGGGTCCGCCTTGCCGTACAGCCCGGACGGGACCGCGACGGAGGGCGAGGGAGTCGGGTCGGCGGCGAAGGCGGGCGTGACCGTGCCGATCACGGTGACGGCGGCCAGGACCGCGGCGCTGCGGCGGACGTACATGATCGGCGGATGCCCTTCCCTCAAGGGGCCGGGCAGCACAGGGGAGACCCCCGGGCGGCTCGGCTCCGTATACCTCGACGGTGCCGTGCTCCGGCCGGCTGCCGGGGCACGTGAGCCGGTCACGATCCGTACGGGGCGATCCGGCTCACCGGCCTGCTACGACCGGTTCACGATGGGGGCACCACCCAGACCCTTAAGGTACTGGGGGAGGGTCAGCGCCGGATTTGCACCGGCTTCCCCCTGTACGGGTGTGATGACGACGCGGCCACTCTACCGGCCCGTAGGGAAGCGGCTGAGGGGAGGCCGTGGGCGACAGCCGAGGGAGTGGGTCCGGTCCTTCATGGTCTGGGCGGGCGCGGGGTCGGGCCGCCGAAGGCCAGGTGGAGAGTTCGGGTGGACAGGAGCCAGGTGCCGTCCGGTGATCTGTGGAAGGTGTCGGTGTAGTGGCCGACCTGGACCGGAGGTCCTGGCGGGAGCAGGCCGCCCTCGTGGCCGTCGACGCGGTGCGTCGTGAAGTACGAGGTCGCCGTCGCGGTGTCGGGGGACGTCACCGTGACCAGGATGTTGGACATCAGGCGGCGTGAGAGGCGGTCGGCGGGGCGGGAGCCGAAGTACGTGCGCAGCGCGTCCCGCCCGGAGACGAGCCGTTCGCCCGCCGGCCACTCCCAGGTGCCGTCCTCGGTGAACAGCTCGGCGACGGAGGCGGGTTCGCCGAGGTCGAGGCGGTGGACGAAGCCGATGACGATGCGCTCGCAGGCGCGTTCGGCCAGAAACAGGTCGAGAGAGTCCATGGTGTCCATGGTGATCGCTCACACGGCCACGTACGTCACCGGCTCACTCCCCGCCACCGCCTCCGCCCGCCCCAGCTTCACCAGTCGGCGCAGATGGGCCTCGGCCTCCGCGATGGCGATGTTGCGGGAGCCGTAGGGGATCTGGTCCCAGGGGCGGTTCCACTCCATGCGTTCCGCGAGCTGCCAGGGGGTGAGGGGTTCGGCGAGGAGGGCCTGGAGGTCGGTGAGGCGGGACTCGTGGTGGGTCAGCAGCTGGCGTACGCGGGCGGGGGCGTCGGTGAAGGTGTGCTGGTGGGCGGGGAGGACCTCGGCGG
>NZ_JAKEIP010000067.1 GCF_021474425.1 Streptomyces muensis
CCACCCCCCACAGGAGGCCCCCTCCATGAGTTCACGCCGAATCCCGATGCCCTCGCGGCGCACGCCCATACCCTGGCGCACCAAGGCGGTCGTGGCCGCCCTGGCAGCCGCTCTGCTGACCGGCCCGGGCATCGCGCAGGCCACCCCCCAGGCCACCGCGCAGACCGCACCGGCAGTACGGGACCAGGTGTCGGCGGCGGCGACCATCACCTGGAACCTCGAACGCGCCAGCAACCCGACCGAGGACCAGCGCACGGCCTACGACCTCATCACCAGGGCCATGAACGCCGCGGTGGCCCGCTACAACAACCTCAGCGACCTGGGCAAGACCATCACCGTCCGGTACGACCCGGGCGTGCCCACCGCCGACGGCAACATCAACGGCACCATCCGCTTCGGCAACCGCAGCTATATGAACGAGCGGACCGCGCTGCACGAGATCGCCCACACCATCGGGGTGGGGACGAGCTCGGGCTGGTCACGCCTCGGCGGCAGCGGCACCTGGACCGGTGCGCAGGCCACGGCGCTGGTCAGGCAGTTCGACGGTGCGAGCGCCAAGATCTCCACCGGCGGCGGGCACTTCTGGCCGTACGGCCTGAACTACGACAACGAGTTCTCGAACACGGCGGCCGACCGGCATGTGCAGATCGTCGCCGCGATGGTGCGCGACGGTCTGTGATCCGAGGGCTGGTGCCCGGGGGCCGTGTGGGCTCCCGGGCTTCTTCGTGACGTGATGCGCGCGTCCTAGTGTGTGGAGGGGGCACCGGGCATGGTCCTCCGTCCGATTCTCAAGGAGCAGCGGGCCGTGAACGTCGAGATCCCTCCCTTCCTGCACGAGACCGCCCTCGGACTCGGGGCCGGCGTTCCGTACGCCCTGAAGGTCCTGGCCGGCCGGCTGGCGGAGGACCCGGACATGGGCCGGCCCTCGCAACTGCCGGGCATCCTCACCGTGGTGGTCGACGGCGAACCGTTCGATGACTGCCCCGACCTGGCCGTCGGCTACATCCGGGAGCCCGACTGGATCCAGATCCGGTATGTGAGCCGGGCCGCCGTTCCTGAGCGCGACTCGGACGAGGGGGATGGGGAGGAGGACGAGCAGGGGCAGGAGCAGGTGCGGGCTACGGACCCTGCCGCCGGAGCCGTGGCCGTACGGCAGGTCGCCGACGCCTGGCAGCGCATCGCCGGCTGGCTCCGGGACAACGCGCCCGAGTCCAGCGCCGCCCTGCGCGCCGGTGCCGGTCCCGCCGCCATCGCCGCCGTGGAACAGGAACTCGGGGTTCGGATACCCGTCGAGCTGTGCGTCCTGTGGCTGTTGACCGCGGGCGACGACGGAGTCCGAGACGCGGGGTGCCTTCCGGGCAACCGTGCCCTGATGCCGCTCGACGCCGTGGTCGCCGAGCATCGGTGGAGGTCTGAGGCCCAGGCCCGCGAGGACACCCTCGACGCCGACCGCCCCGACGACGAGCGGACCCCCTTCTGGCGGCCCACCTGGATTCCGGTCGTCTCGCGCGGCGTGAACGACAGCACCTCGGGGCTGTATCTGGACACCGAGACGGGATTTCTGGGCCGCTGGTCCCTCTACAACGACGACTCCGACGACGAACTCGACACGCTGGTCACCTACTTGGAAGAGGCCGCCGACATGCTCGATGCCCCGACTCTGGCCACACGCGACAAGCCCGGTCTGGTGGGCGGGGCTCTGGTGTGGCGCGGCGGGCTCGATGCCGCGCGGCTGGACCGGTGGCGGCCGCTGACCGACACCCCATGAGCGTGTCCGGCGAGGAAGAGCTTGTCGAACGGGTCGACGAGCACGACGAGATCCTGGGTGTCGTCAGTCGAAGCGAAGCCATTCGCCACGGGTGGCTGCACCGGATCGCGACGGTCGTCTGCCGCGACCCCGCCGGACGGACCCTGGTGCACCGCCGCCCCGACCACGCCTCACGTTTCCCGGGCCGGTTCAACTGGATGCTCGGCGGCGCCGTGGAGGTCGGTGAGTCCTACGAGGAGGCCGCCGCACGGGAGTTGGCGGAGGAGCTGGGCGTCCGGGCGTCTCCCGGGCTCGTGTTCAAGTTCCCGTGTGCGGGCGCGATCAGCCCGTACTGGCTCGGCCTGCACGAGGTGGTCGTCTCCGGACCCGTCGAACCCGACCCCGAAGAGATCGCCTGGCACGGCTGGCTGACGGACTCCGAGCTCGCCGACCTCGTTCGCCATGACGACTTCGTCCCCGATGCCCGCGAGGCGTTCGACCGCTACCTCGCCCTGCGGCACCGCGGAAACGCGAGGTGAGAGGCCCTTCGCCGCGAGGGCAGCGGCAGCATCAGTGCTATATGACATGATGCCGACATGACTCATCCATCCCCCCGCCCCGATGTCCTGGTCATCGGGGCAGGCATCGTGGGTGCAGCGTGCGCGTACTACTGCACGGCCGCCGGGCTGCGGGTCGCCGTGGTCGAACGGGGTGCCATCGGCAGTGGGACCACCAGCGCCTGCGAAGGCAACATCCTGGTCTCCGACAAGGAACCCGGACCCGAACTCGACCTGGCCCTGCTGTCCTCCCGGCTGTGGCAGGAGATCGCCGAGGACCTGGGCAGGAGCGCGATCGAGTACGAGGCCAAGGGCGGTGTGGTCGTCGCGGGATCGCGGGAGACGGCCGAGGGACTGCGGCACCTGACGGCGAGACAGCGGACGGCAGGTGTCGACGCGGTCGACATCGGCGCCGACGAGTTGTTCGAGCTGGAGCCCAACGTGACCCGGGAGGCGGTCGGCGGGGCGTTCTACGGCCAGGACGCGCAGGTCCAGCCGACGCTTGCCGCCGCCCGACTGCTGCGCCGGGCCCGGCTGCGCGGGGCGACGGTCCATGTCGGCACCGGTGTCACCGGGTTCGTACGCGACAAGCGGGGTGCCGTCACGGGCGTGCGGACCGACTCCGCCGACGTCCCGGTCCTGCACGCGCGGTGGGTGGTCAACGCCGCGGGGACCTGGGCCGGACAATTGTCCGAACTCGCCGGTGCCCCGGTGCCGGTACTGCCGCGCAAGGGCTTCGTCCTGGTGACCGAACCGCTGCCGCGCGTCGTACGGCACAAGGTGTACACCGCGGAGTACGTGGCCAACGTCGCCAGCAGCGACGCGGGCCTGGAGACCTCGGTCGTGGTCGAGGGAACCCGGGGCGGCACCGTCCTGATCGGCGCCAGCCGCGAGCGGGTCGGCTTCGACCGCCGTATGTCCCTGCCGGTGCTGCGCAAGCTGGCGGCCCAGGCCATCGGCCTCTTCCCGTTCCTCGCCGACATCTCCCTGCTGCGCGGCTACCTGGGCTTCCGTCCCTACTGCCCGGACCATCTGCCCGTCATCGGCCCGGACCCGCGCGCACCCGGTCTGCTGCACGCCTGCGGCCATGAGGGCGCCGGGATCGGGCTGGCCGGCGCGACCGGTCATCTGCTGGCCCAGCAGCTGTCCGGTGAGAAGCCCGATCTGGATTTGACGCCGTTCCGCCCGGACCGCTTCGAGGAGGCGACCCCTTGACCACCGCGCCGTTCAGCTTCATCTTCACCTTCGACGGCGAGCCCGTGCGGGCGCTGTCCGGGCAGAGCGTGGCCGCCGCCCTCATCGCCTCCGGGCGGCGCTCCTGGCGGCACACCCGTACCGAGGGCCGCCCGCGCGGTGTGTTCTGCGGCATCGGCGTGTGCTTCGACTGCCTGGTCACCATCAACGGCCGCCCCAACCACCGCGCCTGCCTCGTCGAGGCCCGCCCCGGAGACACGGTCACCACCCAGGAGGGAACCGGTCATGACGACCTCGCGTGCTGAGCGGGCAGGCGATCCGTACGACATCGCCGTCCTCGGTGCCGGACCGGCCGGCCTGTCGGCGGCCGTCACCGCCGCGGCACAGGGCAGCCGTACGGTGCTGATCGACGCGGGAGCGCGCCCGGGCGGCCAGTACTGGCGTCACCGCGACGGCGACGACGGCGCCCTCCACCACGACTGGAGCCAGTTCCGGCGTCTCCAGCGGGAGTCGGCCGCACACCCTCTGCTCGACCGCCGCTTCGGCCACTCGATCTGGCACGTGGAACGCACGGAAGAAGGCTTCACCGTCCACAGCACCTGCGACGACGAACCCCGCGCCGTCCGCAGCCGGACCGTGATCGTGGCGACCGGCGCCTACGACCGCCAACTGCCCTTCCCCGGCTGGACCACCCCCGGGGTCTTCACCGCGGGAGCGGTCCAGGCCCTCCTCAAGGGCCAGGGCGTCCTGGCCGGCAAGCGCGTCGCCGTCGCCGGCACCGGGCCCTTCCTGCTGCCGGTGGCCGCGGGGCTGGCCGAGGCCGGCGCCACGGTCGTAGGCGTCTTCGAGGCCGGACTGCCCACCGCCTTCGGCAGACACCCGGTCGCCGTGCTGCGCAATCTGCCCAAACTCGCGGAGGGCGCCGACTACTTGAGCACCCTTCTCAAGCACCGCGTCCCCTACCGCACCCGCACCACCGTCGTCGCCGCGCACGGCACCGACAACGTCACCGGCGCCACCGTCGCCCGGCTGGACGACCAGTGGCGGATCGTGCCCGGCAGTGCCCGCGAGATCGACTGCGACACGGTCGCGGTCGGCTACGGCTTCACCCCGCAGACCGAGATCCCCCTGCAACTCGGCTGCGAGATGGCGCTGGACGCCGACGGCAGCCTCGTCGCCCGCGTCGACTCCCGGCAGCGCGGTACCGCCGACGGCGTCTACGTCGCGGGCGAGGCGTGCGGCGTCGGCGGCGCCCAACTCTCCATGGTCGAGGGTGAGTTGGCGGGGCTGCATGCCTCGTACGCGACGAACGGCTCCCGCGTCGACCGCCGGCGTCTGGCCCGGCTGCTGCGGCGGCGGGCGGCCCAGCGGTCCTTCGCGGCGGCCATGCACCAGGCGTATCCGGTGCCGGACGGCTGGCAGAGCTGGCTGGACGAGGACACCCTGGTCTGCCGCTGCGAGGAGGTCACCGCCGGGACGGTCCGTGCGGCGGTCGGCGACCTCGGGGCGAGCGACCCGCGCGCGGTCAAGCTGTACGCCCGCCCCGGCATGGGCCTGTGCCAGGGCCGTGTCTGCGGCTACGCCACCGCCTGTCTCGTCGCCCGCGCCGACGACCGGCGACCCACCGCCGACGACCTGCGCGGCATGGCCGCCCGGCCCGTCGCACAGCCCCTCACTCTCGGCGCTCTCGCCGCCGGATCCGACGACAACAGCGCCTGATCGCAGCGGGTTTGCCCAGGTCACCAGCGGCAGTGACAGGGGCTCGTGACCTGTGTAATGTGATATTGCACTGACTGGACGGCTCCTGCTCCTGCTCCTGCTGATGGCTCCCGACGGCGGCATCAAACGACACGTGGAGGACTCATGACCCGGGCGAAGCCCTGGCACGGCATGCTCGTCGCCACCGCACTCCCCCTGCGCGAGACACCCGACGGCGACCTGGCGGTCGACTTCGACGGCTACGCCGACCACGTCGCCTGGCTCGCCGCCAACGGTTGTGACGGTGTCACACCGAACGGCTCCCTCGGCGAGTACCAGAACCTGTCCGCCGAGGAGCGCGCCCGGGTGGTCACCACCGCTGTGGCCGCCGCCCCCGAAGGCTTCACGGTGATGCCGGGGGTGGCCGCCTACGGCGCGGACGAGGCCCGCCGCTGGGCCGAACAGGCCGGCGAGGCGGGCGCCTCGGCCGTGATGCTGCTCCCGCCGAACTCCTACCGCGCCGACGACCGCGCGGTCGTGGCGCACTACCGCGAGGTCGCCAAGGCCGGCGTGCCGGTGGTCGCCTACAACAACCCGCACGACACCAAGGTCGACCTCGTCCCCGAGCTCCTCGCCGAGCTGTTCGACGAGGGACTGATCGTCGCGGTCAAGGAGTTCTCCGGCGACATCCGCCGCTACTACCGGATCACCGAACTCGCCCCGGGCCTGGACGTCCTGGCCGGCACCGACGACCTGGCCCTGGAGATGGCCGTCGCCGGGTCGCCGGGCTGGATCTCCGGCTACCCCAACGCGCTGCCCCGCGCCTGCGCCGTCCTGTGGGAGGCGGCCGGCAAGGGCGACCTCGCCACCGCGCTCCCTCTGTACCGCATCCTGCACCCGCTGCTGCGCTGGGACTCGCGCACCGAGTTCGTACAGGCCATCAAGCTCAGCATGGACCTCGTCGGCCGCTACGGCGGGCCCTGCCGCCAGCCCCGTCTGCCGCTCACCCCCGAGCACGAGGCGCTGGTGCGCACCGCGACCGAGAAGGCCATCGCGGAAGGGCTCGCCTGACCATGCGCAGCAACCGGGTCTTCCACGCCGTCGACTCCCACACGGAGGGGATGCCGACCCGTGTCGTCACCGGTGGCGTCGGAGTCGTCCCCGGAGCCACCATGTTCGACCGGCGCCGGTACTTCATCGACCACCTCGACCACATCCGCCGGCTTCTGATGAACGAGCCGCGCGGCCACTCGGCGATGAGCGGGGCGATCCTCCAGCCGCCGACCCGGCCGGACGCGGACTTCGGCGTCCTCTACATCGAGACCTCCGGCTGTCTGCCCATGTGCGGGCACGGCACGATCGGTGTCGCCACGGTCCTGGTGGAGACCGGCATGGTCGAGGTCGCGGAGCCGGTCACGACGATCCGGCTGGACACCCCGGCCGGGCTCGTCGTCGTCGACGTCCGGGTGGCGGACGGCTCCGCCAAGGCGGTCACCCTGCGCAACGTCCCCTCGTTCGCGCTCGCGCTGGACCGGACCGTCAAGGTCGCCCCGTGGGGCGAGATCGCCTACGACATGGCCTTCGGCGGCAACTTCTACGCCATCGTCGAGCTGGACGCCCTCGGGATCCCCTTCGAACGGGCCCACAAGAACCGGCTCATGGAGGCGGGCCTCGCCATCATGGCGGCCGTCAACGAACAGGACCGGCCCGTCCATCCCGGCAACCCCGAGATCAACGGCGTCCACCACGTCTACCTGGCCGCCCCCGGATCCACCGCCGCCCACTCCCGGCACGCGATGGTCATCCACCCCGGCATGTTCGACCGCTCCCCCTGTGGCACGGGCACCAGCGCCCGCATGGCCCAGCTGCACGCGCGCGGACTCCTGCCGCTGAACACCGAGTTCCGCAACGAGTCGTTCATCGGCACGCACTTCATCGGCGAACTCGTCGAGGAGACCGAGGTTGCCGGCCACCGTGCGGTCGTCCCCACGGTCACCGGCCGGGCCTGGATCACCGGCACCGCCCAGTACATGTACGACCCGGACGATCCCTTCCCGCAAGGGTTCGAGCTGTGACCGCCCTGTGCGCACCCCGCCGGCAGCGATGTCGGCGGGGTGCACGGAAACATGCGATACATCACATAGCGCCGGGCGGTTAGCATGACCCCGCCACCGCTCACGTCGAAGTAGAGCGTGGAACGATCCCGCCGCCGACAGTGAGGAAGCCAGCCATGAGCACGGACGACGGCACCACCGTGAACCTGCCTTCGTTCCGTGGCCGCCGGAACCTCCGGCAGGAGATCACCGAGACCCTGCGCGGAGCGGTCATCGCGGGCGAGATGACACCGGGCGTCGTCTATTCCGCGCCCAGCCTCGCGGAACAGTTCGGCGTCTCCCCCACCCCCGTGCGCGAGGCGCTGCTCGACCTCGCCAAGGAGGGCCTCGTCGAAGTCGTCCGCAACAAGGGCTTCCGGGTCACGGCGCTCTCCGCGAAGGAACTCGACGACATCACCGAACTCCGGGCACTCATCGAGCCGCCCACCGTCCGCCGTATCACCGAACAGGGCGTGTCCGCGAAGACCATCAAGCAGCTGCGTCCCCTCGCCGCAGGCATCGAAAAGGCGGCGGCGCGCCGGGACTTCATCGCGCACGTCACCATCGACATGCAGTTCCACCTCGCCCTGCTGGAACTGGCCGGCAACCCCCGCCTGCTCGAGACCGTGCGGTCGCTGCGGACCAGTTCCCGCATCTACGGCCTGCGTGAACTCCCCGACGGAGACGCCCTGTTCGACTCCTCCCACGAGCACGCCGAGCTGCTCGACCTCATCGAGGCCGGTGACGCGGACGGCGCGGAGGCCCTGATGCGCCGTCACATCGGCCATGTGCGAGGCATCTGGAGCGAGAAGAACATCGCCGAGGACCCCAGCTGACCTCCGGCGAGGCCGGAAATCGATGAATGCCCGAGAACATCCGCACCCGCTGACACCCTCAGGCTCCTCGAACATCCGGGATCACGCCAATGTCGCCACACGGCACCTCCCGGGCAACGGGCACCGCGCGGCCCCCGCCGATCACCCGTGCCCTCCCCGTGCCTGCACAGATGCACTCCCACCGGACACTTCACGCGGCAGTCACATCTCTCTCACATCTGGCACACATTCGGCCGATCGTCCGCCCATGCCCCTGCGTACGGCAGACGGCGGGCAGGTCGCCTGCCTAACCTCCCGGGCCATGCGATCACCACGTATGAGACGCCTGGGTCTCACCACCGTTCTCGGTCTGTTCCTCGCGTTCTTCGGCCTGGCCCCCGGCGCGAGCGCGGCCGACCCCGCGCCGGCCGGCCTCACGTTCGCCACCGACGCCGCGACCACGACACCCGGCGGCACGGTGCAGCTCTCCATGACGCTGACCAACAACAAGACGTACGACGTCCTGTTCGTCTACCAGACGATCGAGCCCACCTGGCTCACCACCCAGCGCCCCGACCTGAAGTACAGCTTCACCGGCTGCACCCTCGCCACGGCCACGGGCAGCACCCCGTGCGCCGGGACCGGCCCGAGCAACCTCGGCGCGAACTACGGGGCCACCATCCCGCCCGGACAGAGCCGGACCGTCACGCTGACCCTCCAGGTCGCCGCCGACTCGGGCTGCAACGGCAACATCGGCTTCTACTCGTACTACTACGCCGAGTTCAGCGACACGACGAACACCAGCGGCGGCCCGGTCTTCACGCCGGAGACCCGGGTGCTCTGCGCCTGACCCCGCCCCGCCCCCTCGAACGGATACGCCGACGCCCCGCGCAGGTACCTGACCTGCGCGGGGCGACACGCGGTCGGATCAGGCGAGTTCCACCAGGAGATCGCCGCCCTCGACCTGCTGTATCGGGTTGATGGCAAGTCGGGCCACCCGGCCGGACTTCGCGGCGGTGATCGAGGCCTCCATCTTCATCGCCTCGATGGTGGCCACCGTCGCACCGGCCTCCACCTCCTCGCCCTCGGACACGGTGAGGGTGACCACGCCGGCGAAGGGCGCCGCGACATGCCCGGGGTTGGCCCGGTCCGCCTTCTCCGTCACCGGGACGTCCGAGGCGGCCGCCCGGTCGCGGACCTGGATCGGGCGCAACTGGCCGTTCAGGGACGACATCACGGTGCGCATGCCGCGCTCGTCCGCGTCGCCGACGGCCTGGAGCTCGATCAGCAGCCGCACCCCGCGTTCGAGGTCGACGGCGTACTCCTTGCCCGGGCGCAGCCCGTAGAAGAAGTCCTTGCTGTCGAGCACGCTGGTGTCGCCGTAGGTGTCGCGGTGGGTCTCGAACTCGCGGGTCGGTGCCGGGAAGAGCAGCCGGTTGAGCGTCTCGCGCCGCTCCTTCGCCAGCCCTTCGCGGTCGTCGGCGGTCAGTTCCCGCACGGGCTTGGCCTCGGCGCGGCCCTTCAGCGCCTTGCTGCGGAACGGCTCGGGCCAGCCGCCGGGCGGGGTGCCCAGCTCGCCGCGGAGGAAGCCGATGACGGAGTCGGGGATGTCGAAGCGGTCCGGATCCGACTCGAAGTCCGCCGGGGACACACCGGCGCCCACCAGGTGCAGCGCCAGGTCGCCGACCACCTTGGAGGAGGGGGTCACCTTCACCAGGCGGCCCAGCATCCGGTCGGCGGCGGCGTACATCGCCTCGATGTCCTCGAAGCGGTCGCCCAGGCCCAGCGCGACCGCCTGGGTGCGCAGGTTGGAGAGCTGGCCGCCGGGGATCTCGTGGTGGTAGACGCGGCCGGTCGGCGAGGCGAGGCCCGCCTCGAAGGGGGCGTAGACCTTGCGCACGCTCTCCCAGTACGGCTCCAGGTCGCCGACGGCCTGGAGGTCGAGGCCGGTGGGCCGTTCGGAGTGGTCGGTGGCGGCGACGATCGCGGAGAGCGACGGCTGCGACGTGGTACCGGCCAGGGACGCCACGGCCCCGTCCACCGCGTCCGCGCCGGCCTGGATCGCGGCGAGGTAGGTGGCGAGCTGGCCGCCCGCGGTGTCGTGGGTGTGGATGTGCACCGGCAGGTCGAACTCCCGGCGCAGGGCCGACACCAGCTTCGCGGCGGCCGGTGCCCGCAGCAGTCCGGCCATGTCCTTGACGGCCAGGACGTGGGCGCCCGCGTCCACGATCTGCTCGGCGAGCCGCAGGTAGTAGTCCAGGGTGTACAGCTTCTCCGCCGGGTCGGACAGGTCGGAGGTGTAGCACAGGGCCACCTCCGCGACGGCCGTACCGGTCTCCCGTACGGCCTCGATGGCGGGCCGCATCTGGTCGACGTCGTTGAGGGCGTCGAAGATGCGGAAGATGTCGATACCGGTGGCCGCGGCCTCCTGCACGAAGGCGTCGGTCACCTCGGTGGGATACGGGGTGTAGCCCACGGTGTTGCGGCCGCGCAGCAGCATCTGCAGACAGATGTTGGGTGCGGCCTCCCGCAGGGCGGCCAGCCGCTCCCACGGGTCCTCGGCGAGGAAGCGCAGGGCGACGTCGTAGGTGGCGCCGCCCCAGCACTCCAGGGACAGCAGTTGGGGCAGGGTGCGGGCCACGACCGGGGCGACGGCGAGCATGTCCTTGGTGCGTACCCGGGTGGCGAGCAGCGACTGGTGGGCGTCGCGGAACGTGGTGTCGGTGACGCCGATGGTCGGCGAGGCGCGCAGCCAGCTCGCGAAGCCCTCCGGGCCGAGTTCGGCGAGCTTCTGCCGGGATCCGGCCGCCGGTTCACCGGCCGGCAGCGCGGGCAGCTTGGTCAACGGGTCGATGAGGTCGGGCCGTTCGCCGTGCGGCTTGTTGACGGTGACGTCGGCGAGGTAGGTGAGCAGCTTGGTACCGCGGTCGGCGGAGTGCCGGGCGGTGAGCAGGTGCGGGCGCCGCTCGATGAACGAGGTGGTGACCCGGCCGGCCTGGAAGTCGGGGTCGTCCAGCACCGCCTGGAGGAAGGGGATGTTGGTGGCCACGCCGCGGATGCGGAACTCGGCGACGGCGCGCCGGGCGCGGCCCACCGCGGCGGCGAAGTCCCGGCCCCGGCAGGTGAGCTTCACCAGCATCGAGTCGAAGTGCGCGCTGATCTCCGTACCGGCGTGCGTGGTGCCGCCGTCGAGGCGGATGCCCGAGCCGCCCGGCGAGCGGTAGGCGCTGATGCGGCCGGTGTCCGGGCGGAAGCCGTTCGCCGGGTCCTCGGTGGTGATACGGCACTGGAGGGCGGCGCCGCGCAGGGTGACGGTCTCCTGGGCGAGGCCGAGGTCGGCGAGGGTCTCGCCAGCGGCGATACGCAGCTGCGACTGGACCAGGTCGACGTCGGTGACCTCCTCGGTCACCGTGTGCTCGACCTGGATGCGCGGGTTCATCTCGATGAAGACGTGGTTGCCCTCGCGGTCGAGGAGGAACTCCACGGTGCCGGCGTTGCGGTAGCCGATCTGCTCGGCGAAGCGCACGGCGTCGGCGCAGATGCGGTCGCGCAGGGCGGGATCGAGGTTCGGGGCGGGGGCGAGTTCGATCACCTTCTGGTGGCGGCGCTGCACCGAGCAGTCCCGCTCGAAGAGGTGGATGACGTTGCCCTGGCCGTCGGCGAGGATCTGCACCTCGATGTGGCGGGGCTCGACGACGGCCTTCTCCAGGAAGACCGTGGGGTCGCCGAACGCGGACGCCGCCTCGCGTGAGGCGGCCTCGATGGCCTCCCGCAGCTGCGCGGGTTCCTCGACGCGGCGCATGCCGCGCCCGCCGCCGCCCGCGACCGCCTTGACGAAGACGGGGAATCCGATCTCCTCGGCGGCGGCGACGAGCGCGTCCACGTCGTTGGAGGGTTCGGAGGAACCCAGCACCGGTACACCCGCCGCGCGGGCCGCGGCCACCGCACGCGCCTTGTTCCCGGTCAGCTCCAGGATGTCCGCGCTCGGCCCGACGAACGTGATGCCCGCCTCTTCGCACGCCCGGGCCAGATCGGGGTTCTCGGACAGGAAGCCGTACCCCGGGTAGACGGCGTCGGCGCCCGCGCGGCGGGCCGCGCGGACGATCTCCTCCACGGAGAGGTAGGCCCGCACCGGGTGTCCGGGCCGGCCGATCTCGTAGGCCTCGTCGGCTTTCAGCCGGTGCAGGGAGTTGCGGTCCTCGTGCGGGAAGACGGCGACGGTGCGCGCCCCCAGCTCGTAGCCCGCGCGGAACGCGCGAATCGCGATCTCACCGCGGTTGGCTACCAGCACCTTGCGGAACATCCTTGATCCCTTCAGCCTGCCGGTGACGAATCACCCAATGGTGTCGGCGGCGCCCCGCTCACGCCATGTGAGCCGGGCCACTTGCGGCCTACTCTGTCCTTGAGCCTCCTGTGGTCAAGGGTGGTGAAGCGAGGTGCCCTGATGGCCAGCGCGAGTCACCGCGGTGCACGTGCCCACGAAGTGATCGGTGAAACACCTGATCGGGACACGTACGCGGTCGGGCATGCCGGGGTGTTCCGGGATCTGCTGCCGCTCGCGCTGTGGGTGGTCGACGCCGAGGGGCGGCTGGCGCAGTGGTCGCTGGCCGCGCAGGACCTGCTCGGTCACACGCCGGAGGAGATGGTGGGCCGGGACGCCCGGAGTGTCCTCGTGCCCGAGGAGAACCTGGAGCTGGCCGACCGGCTGGCGCGGGCGGTGCGGTCGGGGGCTGCCGTGGTGGCCCGGCTGCCGGTCCGGCATCGCGACGGGTCCGTGGTCGACATGGAGATGTGGCACTGTCCGATCACGGACGAGCGGGGGCGGGCGGGTGTGCTGGCCATCGCGGCGGAGACCTCCGCCGTGGAGCGGATGCGCGATGCGCTGGCCGCGCTGGAGGGCCTGTTCACCCAGTCCCCGATCGGTCTGGCCATGCTCGGCCCCGACCTGCGGTTCCTCCGCGTGAACGAGGCGCTGGCCCGGATCGACGGCGTGCCGGTGGCCGAGCACGTCGGCCGACGCGTCACCGAGGTCGCCCCCGGTGCCGGTGCGCTGGAGTCGGTCATGCGGCAGGTCCTGGAGCGCGGTGAGGCCGTGGTCGACTTCCGCTACACCTCCGGCGCGTCGGATCCGCAGCGGACCCGGACGTGGTCCTGCTCCTACGCCCCGTTGCTCGGCGGGACCGGCCGGCGGGTGGGCGTGATCGCCTCGCTGATCGACATCTCCGAGGGGCAGCGGGCCCATCTGGAGGCGGAGCGGGCCCGGCAGCGCCTCGCGCTGCTGGCGGAGGCGGGTACCCAGATGGGCTCCACCCTGGATCTGACACAGACGGCGCAGGAGGTGGTCCGCGTCCTGGTGCCCCGGCTGGCGGACTCCGCCGACGTGCAGCTGCTGGAGGAGGCGATGGCCCCGGACGAGACGGCCGCTTCGGCGCACGGGGTGGTCCGCCGGGCCGCGGTGACCTTCACCGATCCGGCCGCTCCGGCCGACCACCTCGCGGTCGGCATGACCGTTCAGGTGCCGCCCGACTCGGTGTACGAGCAGGTCATCAGCGCGGGCCGGCCGATGAACCTCTATCTGGGCGACATCGGCCGGCTGATCCCCGAACGCGGCGCCGACCGGCTGCGGGACTTCCTGTACGCCCGGGTGGGCTCGGCTCGTCTGGTGCCGCTGGTGGCCCGGGGCACCGTGCTCGGCGCGGTGGTGGTGACCCGGACCCGTGAGCGTGAGCCCTTCGACGACCAGGACACGCTGCTGATCGACGAGCTGGTCGCCCGGGCGGCGCTGAACATCGACAACGCACGCATGTACGGCAGGGAGCGCGACGCCGCGCTCACCCTCCAGCGCAGCCTGATGAACCCGTCGCTGCCCACGGTCAGCGGGCTGGAGCTCACCGGGCGCTATCTGCCGGCCGGTGACCACGAGGTCGGCGGCGACTGGTTCGACGCCGTCGCCCTGTCGGGCGGCCGCACCGCCCTGGTGATCGGGGACGTGATGGGGCACGGCATCCACGCGGCGGCGGTCATGGGCCAGCTGCGCACCGCCGTACGGACCCTGGCCCGCCGGGACACCCCGCCCGACGAGCTGCTGCGCGCCCTGGACGCCGCGGTGGCGGACCTGGGCGACAACGAGATGGCCACCTGTCTGTACGCCGTTCACGATCCGGCCACCGGCCACTGTCTGGTCGCCAGGGCGGGGCACCCCCCGCCCGTGATCGCCGACGCGCGCGGAGAGGTCGCCTTTCTGGAGGGGGCCGCGGGCCCGCCGCTGGGTGTGGGCCGGCAGGACTGGGAGGTCCAACGGGTGGTCCTCGCGCCGGGCAGCCTCCTGGTGGCCTACACCGACGGTCTGATCGAGACCCGGGGCACCGACCTCGACCAGGGCATGCGCCGTCTGGCGCAGGCGCTGCGGCACCCGGGCGGTCCGCTGGACCGGATCTGCGACGGCCTCCTGGCCCATGTCATGCCCGAGGTGGCCGACGACGACGTGGCGGTGCTCCTCGCCCGGATCCTGTCCCGCTGACGCTGGCGAAGCGCGCTGTGCCCACCCGACCGATACTGGGAGGGAGTCACCGCACAGCAGGCAGGCGGGACGCGGAAGCGCCCCAGGGCGCCGCACGACGAGCCCCGCGCACGGCGCGAGATGGGTGGGCGATGCACAACACATCCCCGACGTCGCTCAGCGAGAGCCCGGAGGATCCGTTCTCGGTCCTCCGCTCCGCGTCGGCCGTGCTGGACGGAAGCGGCCGGATCGTCGCGTGGAGCGAACAGGCCACGGAACTGCTCGGCCACCGCGCCGAGGACGTGCTGGGCCGGCCGGTGCGCGAGGTCCTGGTCCACAGCGAGGACGAGGCCTCGATCGACGAGGCGACCGCCGCGTGTCTGCGGGACGGCGGATGGTTCGGGCTGCTGCCGGTCCGGCAGGGCGCGGGCCACCGCGTGTACGTGGGGTTCCGGGCCCGGCGGGTGCAACGGCTGGACTCCACCGTCGAGTGGCTCCTGGTCGGCGCGCTCGCCGAGGACATCGCCCAGTGGGAGATCGACCGGGCCGTGCTCGACGGTCTGTTCCTGCGGTCCCCGGTGGGTGTCGTGGTGCTCGCCCCTGACCTGCGCATCCTGCGGGTGAACCAGGCCGTCGCACGGTTCGGCGGACTGCCGCCCGAGGCGTACCGCGGGCGGCGCGCCCCCGAGTTCCTGTTCGGTCCCGACGCGGCTTCGGCTGAGGACAAGCTCCGGTCGGTTCTGGAGACGGGCCGCCCGGTGATCTTCGCCGAGCAGCCGAGCCGGCTGCTGCACGACCCACACCGGGAACTGGTCATCTCCATCTCCGCGTTCCGTATGCAGGACCCGTCCGGCAGGGTGCTGGGCGTCACCGAGATCGTCGAGGACGTCACCGACCGCCATCGGGCCCGTCGGCGCCTGGCGCTGCTCAGCGAGGTGGGCGCACGGATCGGCAGCACCCTGGACGTGGCCAGGACGGCGCGCGAGCTGGCCGAGGCGGCGGTTCCGGCGCTCGCCGACGCCCTCTCGGTGGACCTGCTCGAACCCGTGCCGCGCGGGGAGGAGCCGGCGCCCGACGCCAGGGGCCCCCTGCGCAGGATGGCGGTGCGCAGCGTCCGGCCCGACGCGCTGGAGGTGATGCATCCCGAGGGCCATCTGTTCTTCTTCCCCGACGAGACCGCGCCGGCCCGCTGCCTGGCCGAGCGGCGTCCGGTCCTCGATCCCTTCCTGGAGGACACCCATGGGTGGTTCGCCACCGAACCGCAGCGGGCCGAGGCGGCGCGCGCCATAGGCGTCCACTCGCTGATGGTGGTGCCGCTGGCCGCGCGCGGTCTGGTCCTCGGTCTGGTCTGTCTGTGGCGCTCGCAGCGGCAGGAGCCGTTCGAGGAGGACGACCTCACGCTGGCGGAGGAGTTCGCCGCCAGGGCCGCGGTCTGCATCGACAACGCCCGCCGCTACACCCAGCAGCACAACGCCGCGGAGGCCCTGCAGCGCAGCCTGCTGCCGAGCGAGGTGCCCGAGCACCCGGCGGTCGAGACGGCCCACCGCTATCTGCCCGCGCATGCCTCCACCGGCGTCGGCGGCGACTGGTTCGACGTCATCCCGCTGTCGGGCCTGCGGGTCGCGCTGGTCGTCGGCGACGTCGTCGGCCACGGCATGCACGCCTCGGCCACCATGGGCCGGCTGCGCGCCGCCGTGCGCACCCTGGCCCATCTCGACCTGGCCCCGGACGAGGTCCTCGCCCGGCTCGACGACCTGGTGGACCAGTTGGCCACCGAGCAACAGCAGACCGACGCGAACACCCCGCAGATCGTGGGCGCCACCTGTCTGTACGCGATCTACGATCCGGTCTCCCGGCACTGCGCCCTGGCACGCGCCGGCCATCCGCCGCCGACCGTGCTGGGACCGGACGGCGAGGTCCGCCTGGTCGACCTCCCCGCCGGTCCGCCGCTGGGCGTGGGCGGGCTGCCGTTCGAGACGGCCGAGCTGGAACTCGCCGAGGGCAGCCTGATCGCCCTGTACAGCGACGGCCTCCTGGTGGCCGGCCACCGCGACATCGACCAGGGCCTGGCCCTGCTGCGCACGACGCTGGCCGGCCCCTTCCACTCGCTGGAGGACACCTGCAAGGCGGTGGAGGACGCGATGCTGCCGGACCGGTCCGCCGACGACGTCACGCTGCTGCTGGGCCGCACCCGGGTGCTGGCGGCGCAGAACGTGGCCACCTGGCAGCTGCCGGCCGAACCCACGGCGGCGGGCCGGGCCCGCACACTGGTCCGGGACCGGCTGGCCGAGTGGGGGCTGGAGGAGTTGTCCTTCACCACCGAACTGATCGTGAGCGAACTGGTCACCAACGCCTACCGGTACGCCGGCGGCCCGGTCCTGCTGCGTCTGATCCGCGACGGCCAGCTCATCTGCGAGGTCGCCGACACCAGCAGCACCTCCCCCCATCTGCGCCAGGCCCGCGGCACCGACGAGGGCGGCCGCGGCCTGTTCCTGGTGGCCCAGCTCTCCGAGCGATGGGGCACCCGCTACGGCCGCAACCGCAAGACCATCTGGGCCGAGCAGCCGCTGTGATCCGCGCGCAGGGGTCTGTTGCGGATTCAGGCAACTACCCCCCGAACAGGCATCACATAAGCACGCCTTTAAGCTCCTAAAAGCAGCGATACAGGGCCGAATCAAGCCGACCATGAACGAAAAACACGGGAACGGATCCGTCTTCCCGCAGCCCGCCTGACGCACCGTCAACTGTCGCCCGCCCTTGGGAGCGCCGCCCGGCGACGGGGACGGGGTGGGGTGTGTGGCGTTCCCCCGAGCAGAGCGTTTTCGGCCCGAGGCCCGCCGGGCGGTGTTCCACGCATCTTGTGAGGCCCCGGTGCCAGGCGCACGATCGGGCTCGCTCCAGGGAGGTCCGCTCCCGGAGCCGTCCACTCGAGGAGAACCCCGTGACGACCGACCGCATCAGCCTCAGCCCCGAGGCCGCCCGGCAACTCGCGACGACCACGAAGACGACCCCGCAGATGCGTGGCATCACCCCGCGCTATCTGCTGCGCGCCCTGCCGTGGGTCGACGTCGAATCCGGTGTGTACCGCGTCAACCGGCGCCGCACCTACGTCCTGGGCGACGACCGCATCAGCAGCCACAGCGACGGCGGACGTCCGCGAGTCGTGCCGGGTGACTTACGCGAGATCCCCTATCTGCGCGAGTCCGATGACGCGCTCCTGGGCCAACTGGCCGACGCCTTCACCGAGATGAGCTTCGAGGCCGGGCAGGTGCTCGTCCAGGAGGGCGACCCGGCCGCGCATCTGTGGGTGATCGTCCGGGGCCGGGCCGAGAAGCGCGCGGCCGGGCGGTACGGCGACGAGGCGCTGATCCAGGTCGTCGGCGACGGGCAGTACTTCGACCTGGCGGCGTGGACCCGGGACGAGCCCATGCCGTACGCCGTCAAGGCCGTCACTCCCGGCGTCGCCCTGCGCGCCGAGCGTTCCGCGCTGGCCCGGCTCGTCGAGGGTGACGAGGCGCTGCGCGGCGCGGTGGAGTCGTACACCGCCGGCGGGATGCCCGCGCCCGGCACCGAGGCACCCATCGACCTGAGCGGCGGTCATGTGGGGGAGGTCGACCTGCCGGGCACCTACGTCGACTACGAGGACGCGCCCCGCGAGTACCACATGACGCTGGCCCAGACGCGGATGATGGTGCACTCACGCGTCGCCGACCTCTACAACGGGCCGATGGACCAGACGCGGACCCAGGCCCACCTGACCGTGCAGGCCCTGCGCGAGCGCCAGGAGAACCTGATGCTCAACCACCCCGACTTCGGGCTCTTCCACAATGTTACGGCGGGTCAGCGCGTGCAGACCCGAACCGGCGCCCCCACCCCGGACGACCTGGACGAGTTGCTCGCGAGGGTGTGGAAGCAGCCGGCGTACTTCGTGGCGCACCCGCGGGCCATCGCCGCGTTCGGCCGGGAGTGCACGCGGCGCGGGGTGCCCCCGGTGACGGACAGCAGGTTCGGCAGCCCGCTGCTGACCTGGCGGGGAGTGCCGCTGCTGCCCTCCGACAAGGTGCCGTGTCCGAACGGCTCGGGCGAGGCGGCCGGTACGACCGAGATCCTGCTGATACGGACCGGTGAGGCCGAGCAGGGCGTCGTGGGACTGCGCCCGGCCGCCGTGCCGGACGAGGTCGAACCCGGCCTGTCCATGCGGAACATGGGCATGGACCGGAAGGGCATCACGTCCTACCTGATGACGGCCTACTTCAACACCGCGGTGCTGGTGGACGACGCCATCGCCGTACTCCAGAACGTCGAGGTGGCCAAGTACCATGACTACGCCTGACGTCACGGCCGCGCTCCCCCGCCGACCGGTTCCCTTCACCGCCGAGTCCGTGCGCCACGACTTCCCGATCCTGCACCGGACCGTCAACGGCCACCCTCTCGTCTGGCTCGACAACGCGGCCACCACGCAGAAACCCCGCCAGGTCATCGAGGCGCTGACCGCGTACTACGGCGCGGCCAACTCCAACATCCACCGCGGGGCGCACACCATGGCCCGTGAGGCCACCGAGGCGTACGAGGCGGGCCGGTCCGCGGTCGCCGACTTCCTCGGCGCGCCGAGCCCCGACGGCATCGTCTTCGTGCGCGGCACCACGGAGGCGGTCAACCTCGTCGCGCGGAGCTGGGGCCGGGCCAACCTCGGTCCCGGGGACGACATCCTCGTCCCCGTCCTCGAACACCACTCGGACATCGTCCCGTGGCAGTTGCTCGCCAAGGAGACCCGGGCCAGGGTCGTGCCGGTGCCGCTCACCTCCGACGGGGAGATCGACCAGCACGCGTACGCCGATCTGCTGTCCTCCCGGACCCAGCTCGTCGCGATCAGCCACGCCTCGAACGTCCTCGGCACCGTCCCGCCCGTCAAGGAGATGACGGCACTGGCCCACCGCTACGGCGCAAAGGTCCTGGTGGACGGCGCTCAGGCCGTGGCCCATTTCCCGGTCGACGTACAGGACCTGGACGCCGACTTCTACGCCTTCTCCGGCCACAAGCTGTTCGCGCCGACCGGCATCGGCGCGCTGTACGTGAGGCCGGACCTCGTCTCCGGCCTGGCGCCGTGGCA
The DNA here is from genome assembly GCF_021474425.1 of Streptomyces muensis. Classification (GTDB taxonomy): domain Bacteria; phylum Actinomycetota; class Actinomycetes; order Streptomycetales; family Streptomycetaceae; genus Streptomyces; species Streptomyces muensis. Next base: position 19,714 of record NZ_JAKEIP010000067.1, read on the forward strand.
GGGCGGCGGCAACATGATCGAGTCCGTGGACTTCGGACACACCACGTTCGCGCCCGCCCCGCACCGGATGGAGGCCGGCACCGGGCACATCTCCGGCGTCATCGGCCTGCTCGCCGCCGTGAACTGGCTGACCTCCCTGGACCGTGAGGCCGTCGCCGCATACGAGGAAGAGCTCATGGCGTACGCGCTCCAGGCCCTTGCCACGGTCCCCGGCCTGGAGCTGATCGGCTCGGCACCCGACCGGATCGCCGTCCTCACCTTCACCCTCGCGGGCCAGGACCCGGCCGCGGTCGCCGACTGGCTCGACCACGACGGCATCGCCGTGCGGGCCGGCCACCACTGCGCCCAACCGGCCCTCGCCCACTACGGCCTGGCCTCGGCGGCCCGCGCCTCCCTGGCCCTCTACAACACCTACGACGAGGTGGACCAACTGGTCGCGTCCTTGCACAGACTGCGACAGAGCACCTGACAACGGGAGAAGCCCTCACGGGGTCCGCTCGGCCGGAACGAGGGCCGAGCGGACCCCGCTTCCCGTGTCGGGCGCGGCACCGGTCCGTCAGTCCCCAGGCGTGCGTACGACCGAGCCGGGCGGGAGCTTCTGGCCCTCTTCGGGCATCGCGAGCAGACACATGGCATACCGAAACCCTTGGTTCCAGGTGTCCTCCGCATGGTTCCAGCCATACAACTCACGGGTCGAGCTCTTGTAGGAGCCGTATCGGCGGACGCACAGGTCATAGATCGCGTCCCAGGAGTCGAACTTGAGGCCCTGGGGTGCCTTCACATAGCCCAGGCCCTGCAACTCGTGCGGTTCGGCGCAGTCCACCAGGAGATGTGCGTAGTTGTGTTCTTCCAGCTTCCTCAGGTTGTAGCAGTCGCCGATCGCGCTGTTCTCGACGACGATCTGCTCACCGTGCCGCCGATAGTCGCCCACCGGGCCGTAGAGGCTGACGGTCTTCCCGAAGAGCAGACAGGCGGTGTTCCGCACGCCGTTGTCCCATCCGGCCTCGCTGGGAACCAGCGCGTAGGGCTGGACGTCGACCATCTTGCGCACCGTGTCCCGCAGCAGTCCCGTGCAGATCCCCGGCCCGTTGGCCCTCGCGTCGGCCAGGGACGTGCCGGCGTTCACATCGAGGACCTGGCTGTCCGGGAACGCCTGACAGTCCACGATCCTCAGCCTGGGCAGGCCTTTGAGCCTCCCCTCGGGCCAGGAGGCGTGGGCACAGTCCCCGGGTTTCAGCTCGCGGGTCAGTCCGACCTGGTCCCCGTACGGCGCGAGTCGATCCGACTTCGGTGGGCTGTCAGGGCTGTCGAGCAGTGCCGCCCCCACCCATACGCCGCCGCCGACGAGCACGAGCACGGCGGCGATGACGACCCACCCCCGGGCGGAAGGGAGCTTGGCGCGCCGGAGACTCCTCAGCCGCGACGGAGTCCGAGAGGGTGAGGAGCCTCCTTCGGCCGGCGGTGGGCCCGGAGAGGGCTGCGAGGGTGGTGACTCCTCGGGCAGCGGTGTCGTCTCCATCTCGGGGATCACCGCCCTGTGCGCTGCCGGTTCCGCGCGCGATGTGGCGGTGAGCGCGGCGAGCATGCGCATGGCCTCGTCGCCGCCCATCCGCTGTTCGGGATTCTTGGCCATCAGACCGTCCAGGACCGGTCTCAGCTCCCCCGCCCTGGACGGCGGTGGGGGATCCTCCAAGAGCAGGGCCGACAGTGTCTCAAAGGGGGTCGGCCGGTCGAACGGCCCGGTCCCCTGCACGGCGTAGTACAGAGTGGCGCCGAGGGAGAAGAGGTCGGAGGCCGGACTGGGCGGGACTCCGCGAGCGCGCTCCGGCGCCAGGAAGCCCGGGGTTCCGACAACCCCCCAAGTCGTGGTCAGCCGGGTCTCACCCGAGTCCGGCTCCAGCGAGATGCCGTAGTCGGTCAGCAGGACCTGTCCGCCCGCCGCGTCGCCCGCGGCCTGTGCGCCTGGCCCGGTCAGCAGGATGTTGGCCGGTTTGACGTCCCGGTGCAGGATCCCCGCCCGATGACCTGCCGTCAGCGCGTCGAGTACCGCCACACCGATACGCGCGGTCACCGCGGGCGACAGCGGCCCGTGGTCGCGCACGACCGCTGCGAGATCCTCCGCCCCGGGCACGAACCCCATCACGATCCAGGGCAGACCGTCTTCCTCCACGACGTCGTGGACGGTGGCCACGTGGGGATGCCCGCGCAGCCGGGCGGCATGCCGCGCCTCGACCCGCGCACGGGCGATCCGGGCGCCCAGCTGCTGCTCCGGGACGCCTTCGGGCAGAGCGAGTTCCTTGACGGCGACTTCGCAGTCGAGCATCTGGTCGTGCGCGAGCCACACCCGCCCCATTCCACCGGCCCCGAGCCTGCGCAGCAGCCGGTACCGCCCCGCCACCAGGCGCTCGGCACCCTTGCCCTCCGCCAAGGCAGACCTCCGTAACGCCCGACCCCGCAGGCCGAACGATCCCGATCGAAAACCACCGACACGCCCCGGATGACATGGTGCTCCCTCGCACGGGCAGGCCCACCCGACACGCACCGCGACAGGGGCCAGGGCAACCCGTGCGGGCGAGCACCCTGCCCCGCCGCCGGGCGTCGTCCTCCTGGTGTCACACCCCCGCCGACGTCACCCCGTGAGGTGCGAGCTGTCCGAGGAGGTCGGCTCGGTGGGTGGCCGCTGTCGTCGGGTTCGGGAAGTCGGCGCTTGCCATGCCGAGGCGGTCGACGAGTTTCTCGACGACGGAGTTCTCGGCCGTGGAGCGGTCCGGCAGGAGGGGAAGTTCGTAGTCGCGCTGCCAGGTGCGCTGGATGGCGCGGTCGTTCTTCCAGCGGACCTCGCGCAGGGTCTCCAGCTGGAGCCGGCGGGCGGTGGTGCTGTCCATGCCCGTGTGCGACCAGTGCTCGGCGTCGCCGTCCGCGTCATGGACCCTCAGGTCGAAGCGCTCGGCGTCCTGCCAGACCGGCATCGTCTCGTCGTTGAGCATGAAGACGTAGAGGGCGAACGGGCCGGAGTACTCGTTGACCAGGAAGGACCGCGTGTCCTCGAACAGTTCGGGGCTCTCGCCGGGGTAGCCGACGATGAAGGACACGAAGTAGTGCAGGGGGCTGTGGGAGAGCAGTTCGAACGCGGTGCGGTTGGCGTGCGCCTTCACCTTCTTGTTCATGTAGGTCAGCGTGGTGTCGTTCATCGACTCGAAGCCGATGGCCAGCGCCCGGCAGTGGGCCTCGCCCAACGCCTCGACGACCGCCTGGTCGCGCAGCGAGTTGGCGCGTGTGTAGGCCTCCCAGGCGACGCCGGTGTCCCTCAGCAGGGGTAACAGGGCCCGCAGGCGGGTGGGTGGCACGGTGAAGGTGGAGTCCAGTGCCTTGATGTACTGCGCCCCGTGCTCGTCGCGGTAGCGGGCGAAGTCGCCGGCGATCTTCTCCGCCGACTTGTAGCGCCACTTCGGGGAGGCGGCGGGGAACGAGCAGTACTTGCAGGTGAAGGGGCAGCCGCGCATCGACTCGTACGGGATGACGGGGAACCTGCCCGCCGGGGCGGGCGAAGGCAGCGCCTCCAGGTCGGCGTAGTGGATGCCGGTCAGCCGGATACGGCCGGTGTCCTGGTCGCGCCAGACCAGGTTGGGTATCGCGGCCACCGACTCCCCCAGCCGCAGGGCGTCGAGGAGGGGCGTCAGGGCCGGCTCGGCGTCGCCGCGGACGACGTACCGGACGAACGGGTGGGCGTCCAGGATCTGCTGGAACTTCAGGTTGCTGTACTGACCGCCGAGGACGAGGGTCGCCGTCGGGAACCGTTCCTCGACCCAGGCGACGGCCTTGGCCATCGTGGCCCGGTCCCAGATGAACGTCGTCGACAGCAGGACGACGTCGTAGGAGCCGGACGACGGGTCGGCGGGCGAACCGTTCCAGATGCCCTCGGCGGGGAAGTGGTCGTGGTCGACGCCCGCGGCCTCCAGGATGGCGCGGACGGTGAAGGTGGTGAGATGCGGCGCGGTCGCCGTCTCGTCGTCCTTCTCCACGTGCTGAAGCCGGACCGAGGAGACCGCGCGGATCCCGCTCGCGCCCGTGCGCGGCCGCAGCAGGGGCAGACGCACGCCGTTCACCTCGGCGTGGAGCGAGGTGAGGTCGGAGATCTCCCCGGCACGGTCGCGGAACCTGCCGGGGTCGGTCAGGGCCTCGAAGGTGGAGCCGGCCAGGAGGGAGTGGTTGGGGTACTCGGGTCCGAGTCCTGAGATCAGCAGTACGTTCATGCGGCCTTCCTCGATGCAGGAGAGGCGGTGGGTTGCCGCGCCCGTACTACCTTGCGCCCAGGGGGAGTTGGACAGAATCGGAAGGTGGCAAAACAACAGCAACCGTATGCCCAAGACGTTTGGCACTCATCAAAGCCGCTCGCGGCACCCTCGGGTCGGCCGCTCCGCCGCCGGGGCGGGTTTCGGAACGCGGCAAACGGGGACTCGGGCTGCCGTAGCGGACCGGAAGGAAGATGACGCACCATGACTACGCAGGTCAGGAAGGCGAGTACCGTACGTCGGCCCGAGACGGGATGGGCGAAGGCCCGCCGTCTGCGCGGACGTGAGATCCGGACCTGCGTACGGGCCATGGCGACGGACGGGGACGGCGGACAGCCGAGGGGCGGCCCGGAGGACAACATCGTCAAGGGCGACGACTGAGGGGCGTCCCGAGCACGCGGAACTCGTTGCCGTCGGGGTCGGCCAGCAGCACCTCGCCGTCCCTTGCGGGGGCGGCGTCGAGGCGCTTCGCCCCGAGGGAGAGGAGGCGCTCGACCTCCGCTTCCGGATCGTCGTCCGGCACGAGGTCGAAGTGCAGGTCCTTGCCGGCGTCCGGCATCAGCGGCGGGCCGCCCCACGTGATCTTCGTGCCGCCGTTCGGCGACTGGACGGCGGTCTCCTCGTCCTGGTCCCAGACCAGCGGCCAGCCCAGCGCCTCGCTCCAGAAGTAGCCCACCGCCTGTGAACCGTCGCAGGCGAGCGCGCCGAGGAAGCCGCAGCCGGCGAGGAAGTTGTTGCCGGGCTCGAGGACGCAGAACTCGTTGCCCTCGGGGTCGGCGAGCACCACATGGGAGGCGTCCGGTCCCTGGCCGACGTCGGCGTGCCGCGCACCGAGGTCGAGCGCCCTCGTCACGGTCTCCTGCTGGTCCTGGGCGGAGGTGCTCGTCAGGTCGAAGTGCAGCCGGTTCTGGGCGACTTTCCGCGCCGGGGAGGGACGGAAGCCAAGTCGGTAGCCGGCGTCGTTCCCGGACAGCAGGGTGACGCCGTCGCCGGAGTCCTCGGCTTTCTCCAAGTCCAGGACACCCGCCCAGAACCGCGCCAGACGCTCGGGCTGGTGCGCGTCGAAGGAGATTGCGAAGAGTCGGCTGCTCATTGCGCCACGCGTCCTCGGTCCGTTGAGTGCCGGCGGCCGGCAGGGCGCCCCGTCAGCGCCTCGAACGAGGATCCTAGGGGCGGATCGGCCTCGGTCGCAGCCGAGTATTTCCCGCGATGGGACCGTTCTCGTCCAGGGCGCCCCGGGCTCGGTGCGGCCAGGCGGTCGGGCGCCAGATGCAGCCCTCGCGTGCGCTGCCTGCGTCATGTGGGCCCCCTGTTCGGGTGTTTGTCCCCACGCCGGCGCTTCTGCCATGCGGGCGGGCGGCACACCTGGTGGCGAGCACACACCTACCGAAGGAGACGCTTATGCGCACACGTACCGCGCTGGCCGCCATCGCTGTCGCCGGGACTGTTCTGCTCGGAGGCGCGGGCCAGGCGCTCGCCGACGAGCACGACGAGACGGGCGGCTTCGGAGTCGGGACCGGGACCAGCTCTCCGGCCGCCCCCGGCCTCGACCAGGGCGACTCCGGCTTCGACCAGGACGATTCCGGTTTCGGACAGGACTCCTCCGGCTTCGGCCAGGGCGGCTCCGTGTTCGACCAGGCCGGCGGATTCTGAGGACGAGGCCGACGCTCCATTCCCCTGCCCCGCACCTCGGTACTCCAGGTGCGGGGCAGGGGCATTCGTAGGTACGGGCCGGCGTGAACGCCGGCGGGCTAGGACCCCGCGCCAGGGCGTGGCTCCGCCTCCTCCTGCCCGCCCCGAAGGTCGGCGAGCAGTTCCGCCTGTCCGGCCAGCACCCCGGACAGGATCGTGCGCGCCACCCGCAGCAGCTCCGCCACGTGCGGGCTGGTCAGCGAGTAGTACACGGTCGAGCCCTCCTTGCGGGTCACGACCAGGTTCGCCCGGCGCAGCACCGCGAGCTGCTGGGAGAGATGCGCGGGTTCGATGCCGATCTCGGGCAGCATTTCGGCGACGGCGTGCTCTCGCTCGCTCAGCAGCTCCAGAACGCGGATACGGGCCGGATGACCGAGTGTCTTGAAGAACTCGGCCTTCAGTTGGTACAGCGGCGTGCTCATCGTGCCGTCGCCTCCCCGGCACCACGGCACGGCCCCGTAGGCCGGGCAGCCCCGGCCTGTCGCATCCACCCACTCGTCACGGACATGCGGTCCATCTTCGCCTGTGCCACGGTCAGCGCCGAACCCGCATGGAGGAACCCGGACAGCGGCCGGCCGGGACGTCAGGCCTTCTTGACCACGCTGGACTTCAGCTGCATGGCCCCGAAGCCGTCGACCTTGCAGTCGATGTCATGGCCGTCCACGCCGTCGACGAGCCGGATGTTGCGCACCTTGGTGCCGGCCTTGATTCCGGTCGGGCTGCCCTTGACCTTCAGCGTCTTGACCACCGTCACGGTGTCTCCGTCGGCGAGCACATTGCCGACCGAGTCCCTGATCACCTTCTCCCCGCCGCCGTCCTCGGCCTCGTCGGCCGGTGACCACTCGTGCCCGCACTCCGGGCAGACCAGGAGCGTGCCCATCGCGTAGGTGTAGACGCCGGAACACTCGGGGCAGGAAGGAAGAGCTTCACTCATTGCACGGTCCTCTTCTGGATCACTCGATCGGGATGGTGTCAGCCGGCGGGCCAGCCGTCGGTGCGCCACGCCTGCTGCTGGCCGTCGTCCGCGGCTTCCCGGTTCCGGGTGTGCGCGGCGAGGGCGGTGGCCAGGTCGTGGTGGACCGGGATGTCGGGGCAGTCGCCGTCGGGGACGAGGGAGCCGTCGGCCGGGATGGCGGCCAGTTCGAGGCCGCGTCCGGCGTCGGCGAGGCGTCGGGCGGCCTCGATGATGGCCAGCTGGCCCTCGGTCGACCAGCCGCGCAGCTCGGTCAGGTCGACGATGACCGGCCCCGTGCCCCGGGCGACGACCCAGCCGACTGCTCCGCTGAAGCGGCGCGCCGCCTGCGGGCCGAGATGGCCGGCGACGGACAGGACCCCGAAGGTGTCCTCGACGGCGTAGTGCCACTCGATGGTCATGATGGTGAACTTCCTTGCGTGTGCTGCCCGTCGGGGTCAAAGGGGCAGGGTGATCCAGATGCTCTTGCCGTCGGGGTCGCCGTGCACGGCGGCGGTGCCGCCGAGTTGCCGGGTGAGCTCCATGACGGTGCCGAGACCGGTACCGGTGTCGGCCCGGTGCAGCGGTGGCTGGTGGGCGTGGCGGTCGTGCACGGCGAAGGCCAGGTGGCTGCCGCTCGCCGCGTACATCACCATGATCTGCGGTGACTCCTCGGCGGCGTGCCGGACGCTGTTGGTCACCAGTTCGCTGAGGATCAGCAGCGCCGCGTCCACGACGGGCCGGTGCAGGCCTATCCCCCACTCGACCAGCGCCTGCTCCGCGGTCTCGCGGGCGAGCCGGACGGCGGACGGCTCGTTGGGCAGCGTGAGCACATGCCGGTACGGCAGGGCATCGAGAACGGAGCTCATCTTCTCTCCATGCGGGCGGGTCGGAGACCGGCCACGGACGTGGGGTGCGGGTGCGGCAGGGCGTCGGGCGGCGTGCTCATCGGGCCGTTTCCTCGTCGGCGGTCCTGGCCGACCGAGGGGCGACGACGGTCAGGACGCCGGCCGTCTCCAGGTGGTCGCGGGCACCGCGGATCGCCTCGGGCGTGGTGGCGTACTCGCGGCCGTCGCGGTGCAGCAGGTCGAGCGCGCCCACCGAGTCGAGGACCTGACGGTGTCCGGGACGCAGACCGGAGGCCAGGACGCGGATTCCGCGTCGCTCCAGCTTCTCCACCGCGTCCTTGAGGACCAGGGCCCCGGTGGCGTCCATCGTCGACACCCGCGACATGCGCAGGATCACCACCCGGACGTCGGCCACCTCGGTCAGCTCCAGCAGGAAGCGGTGCGCGGCGGCGAAGAACAGCGGTCCGTCGATGCGGTACGCCACGATGTGCTCGGCGAGCAGCGCGTGCTCCTCGGCGCTGTGGTCGCCCCGGTCGAGGGGCACCTGGTCGAAGCGGGCGTGCTTGGCCACGGCCCGCAGCGCGAGGGCGCCCGCCACGGCGAGGCCGATGATCACCGCGAGGACCAGGTCCAGGACCAAGGTCGCGACCGCCGTCAGGACCAGGATCAGCGCGTCGGAGCGGGTGGCCTTCGCCATCGCCTTCAGCGATCCGACCTCGACCATGCGGACCGCGGTGGCCAGCAGCACGCCCGCCAGCGCGGCGAGCGGGATCTTCGAGACGAGGGGCGCCGCCGCGAAGACGATCACGGCGAGTACGGCGGCGTGGGTGAGGGCGGCCAGCCGTGAACTCGCGCCGGAGCGGACGTTGACGGCGGTGCGGGCGATGGCGCCGGTCGCCGGGACACCCCCGAACAGAGGGGTGGCGAGGTTGGCCACGCCCTGTCCGAACAGCTCCCGGTCCGGATCGTGCTTCTGGCCGACCGTCATCCCGTCGGCCACCGAGGCCGACAGCAGCGACTCCAGCGCGGCCAGCGCGGCGACCGCGACGGCCGGGGCGAGCAGGGTGCCCAGCGATCCGAGGTCGAGGAAGGACAAGGAGGGCACGGGCAGCCCGGAGGGCAGGTCACCGATCGGCGTCGCCGCGTCGAGACCGGCGGCCTGCGCCACGACGGTGGCCGCGACGACCGCGAGAATCGAGAACGGGACCGTCGGTCGCCATCGGGCGCCGGCCAGCATGACCACGGCCACCGCGACCGAGAAGCCGACCGCGGTCCAGTTCGGATGCCGCGCGAACTCCTCCACCGCCCGCCAGGCCACCACCAGCACCCGGTCGCCGTCGGGCTTGGGCACGCCGAGGGCGTTGGGGAGCTGCTGGAGCCCGATCACACAGGCGATGCCGAGGGTGAAGCCCTCGACGACCGGCGCGGGCACGTACTGCATGTACTTCCCGGCCCGCAGCGCGGCCACGGCGATCAGCAGGGCGCCCGCCATCAGCCCGACCGTCAGCACCCCGGCCGGTCCGAACTCGCCGACGATCGGCACCAGGACCACCGTCATCGCTCCGGTCGGCCCGGACACCTGCAGGTTGGACCCGCCGAAGACCGCGGCGAGCGCGCCCGCGACCACGGCGGTCGCCAGGCCCGCCTCCGCGCCGAGCCCGGAGGAGACGCCGAAGCCCAGCGCGAGCGGCAGTGCCACGATCGCCACCGTCAGACCGGCGAGCAGATCCCGCCGGGGGTCCCGGCGCAGGTCCGCCAGATCCACGCGCCCCGGCAGCAGTGCGGCGATCCGCACGAACGCCGTCCTCATCGCGCGGTGACCTCGGCGTCCCGCAGCTCGGCCAGGAGCTCGTTGCGCCCCGCGAGCATCTCGGTGAGGATCCGGCGCGCGGCCTTCATCAGGTCGGCGACGTCCCCGCCGGACAGCGCGTAGACGACGGTCGCGCCTTCCCGGGTCGCGGTGACGATCCCGGAGCGGCGCAGCACGGCGAGCTGCTGCGACAGGCTGGACGGCTCGACCTCGATCTCGCCGAGCAGTTCCCGTACCGGCTTCGGCCCGTCCTGCAGCAGCTCCAGAACCCGTATCCGTACGGGATGCCCCAGCATGCGGAAGAACTCGGCCTTGGCCTGGTACAGCGGAACGGACACGGTGCCTCGGCTTCCCCAACAAGCCCCACCCCGGGGCGGACACGAGAAGCTGTGTCCGCGGGCTACCGGATGGCGGACACAGCCATCACAGCATCTAACCAATTGCGAAATTTTGCAATTCAGCAGGTCTAAGGGTTCCCGGAGAGCCGCGACGGTTGTCGGGACGGCGGGTCCGGCCGTCTCCCGGCCAGGTGGCAGCAGGCTGCCGCCGGAGTGATCCTTGGACAGGCGAGGGGTCGCGCTCCGATGCTGGAGGAGGTCCCGTGGGGAAGCTCGTGGTCGTCGGGGTGGATGGCTCGGCGTCGTGCCGTACGGCGGTGGAAGCGGCCGCCCGGGAGGCGCGGTGGCGCGGTGCCGGGCTGCATGTGGTGCATGCCTTCAGCCGGTCGGGAAGGCCGATGTACACACAGCCGGATCCGGCGCCGCTCGACCGTCTGACCGGTGAGGCGGCGGATCACGCCCGTGCGGTGGCGCCCGGCCTGGAGGTCACCGACGCGGTCGTCGCGGGCGGCGCGGTGGAGGTGCTGGCCGCCGAGTCGCGGGCCGCTGACCTGATGGTCGTCGGTGCACGGGGGGTCGGCGGCTTCGTCGGGATGCTGCTGGGCTCGACGGCGGTGTCCCTCGCCGCCCACACCGAGTGTCCGGTGATGGTGGTCCGCGAGGAGCCGACGGGCGCCGGGCCGATCGTGCTGGCCGTCGACGGCTCACCCGTGGGCGGGTCGGCGGTGGAGTTCGCCTTCGCCGAGGCCGCGTTGCGCACGGCGGAGATCCGCGCCGTGCACGTCTGGCTGCCGGACTACGCGCCGCCCGGCACCGGTGTGGAGAGCGCCGAGCGTCTGCTGGCCCAGGCGCTCACCGGCTTCACGGAGCGGTATCCGGACGTCGTGGTCAGGCAGGAAGTGCTGAGCGGCGAACCCCGCGAGACGCTGATCGAGGCGAGCGGGAACGCCCGGTTGATGGTCGTCGGCGCCCGGGGGCACGGCGGTTTCGCCGGGTTGCTCCTGGGCTCGGTGAGCCAGGCGGTACTGCACCACGCGCACTGCCCGGTGGCGGTCGTCCGCGGCGAGGGGTGACCGGCCCGCGTCGTCACGCCCCTGCCTGGTCCCGGTCGCGCGGGGTGCGCAGGGCCAGGAGGGCGATGTCGTCGTGGCCGTCGCTGGGGTGGTGGTCGGCGAGATGCCGTACGAAGTCGTCCAGCGGCAGATGTGCCTGTTCGGCGGCGCGTTCGGCGAGCTCTGCCAGGCCGTCGTCGATGGGGTGGTCGGGGTGTTCGACGAGGCCGTCGGTGAAGAAGACCACGGTGGCACCGGGGGGCACGGGGTGGACGTGGTCGGGACGGGCCTGGCCGGTGTCGACCGCGAGCGGCAGGCCCGGCTCGCCGTCGAGGTACTGCGTGTGCCGGTCGGGGCCGATCAGCAGCGGCGGCAGGTGACCGGCCGTGCTCCAGTGCAGCCGCCAGCCGTCCTCGGCGGGTTCGATGCGGGCGAGGCAGGCCGTGGTGACGGGCAGGTCGGTGATGGCGTACAGGGCGCGGTCGAGCTGGGTGAGCACGCTGCTGGGCGGGGTGAGCCGGTCGAACAGCAGGGCGCGCAGCATGCTGCGGGTCTGTGCCATGGCCGCGGCCGCGCTCATGTCGTGGCCGACGACGTCGCCGATCACTACGGCGCACGCGTTGTCGGGCAGCCAGAGGGCGTCGTACCAGTCTCCGCCGAGGTGGGCCGGGGTGAGCGCCGGGCGGTAGACGACCGCGGCAGTGAAGGGGCTCAGGTCGGGCAGCGTGGGCAGGAGGAGCCGCTGGAAGTGTTCGGCGCTGTCGCGGACCTGCTCGAACAGCCGGACGTTCTCGATCGCGATGCCCGCGGCGCCGGCCAGGGCGACGACGATGTCCTCGTCGTCGCGGTCGAAGGGCCTGCCGTCACGGCGTTCGGACAGGTAGAGGTCTCCGTAGATGGTGCCGCGGACGCTGATGGCGACGCCCAGGAGGGTGCGCATGTGGGGATGGCCGGGCGGGAACCCCACCGAGGCCGGGTGGGAGGGGATCTCGTCGACGCGCAGCGGCTCGGGGTGGTGGATCATGTGGCCCAGGACCCCGCGGCCGCGCGGGAACTCGATCCCCGACAGGTCGGCGCGCTCGGACTCCGACAGCCCCGCCGTGATGAACTGCCCCAACTGCTCCCCGGACTCGTCCAGCACCCCGAGCGCCCCGTAGCGTGCTCCGACCAGTTCCATGGCGGTGGTGACGATGCGGTGCAGCACCGCGGGCAGATGCATCTCCTGACTGATCACCAGCACCGCGTTCAGCAGACCCTGCAACCGGTCCTTGGCGGTGGCCAGCTCCCGCAGCTGCGCGGCGATCTCCTCCAGCCGGACATCCGACGGCGGGGCCGGATCGGCGCCAGCCGGAAGTTCGGGGTCGCCCGCCCCTTCCTCGTCGCACACCAATGCGGACTCCTCCCCGCCGAACGGGCATCGACCGGCCGCGGTCCTCTCATCGCCACGTTTCCGAGGATCGTGACGGATCGCGATCCCACTGCTCCGCCGATGACACTTTCCGGTGAAAAGGGGGAGCCGCTCGGCCCAGACGGGCGCCGACGCGCCCCCCCGGAGAGTGCCACGGCGGCCCGGGTACGGGCGTCACCGCACCCGCGGACCAGGACCGCCGTGTCTCGACGAGCCCGCCGGCCGTGCTGTCAGGGCGCCATTTCGTACGCCCCGGACAGTGCCTCGACACGTGCCCAGACGCGTCCCGAACGCGCTTCGTCGACGACGGGACGCCGGACCGCGCCGAGCGCCCAGTTCTGCTGTGCCGCCGTGGCGGAGTCCTTGCCGTGCAGTTCGACGGCGTAGGCGGAGAAGTCGCGGACGAGGACGGAGAACAGCTCGTCGAGCACGTCCTCGTCGAGGCCCGTCAGGCGGGCCTGCTCCAGGATCAGCTGACCGTGCACCACCAGCGCGAACAGCTGACCGACGGCGAGCAGAAGGTCGAGGTCGCGGCTCTGCTCCTCGTCGGGTGCCGCGGTGGTGACGAACTCGCACAGGGCGTCGGCCTGCTCCCGGAAGCGGGCGACGTTGGGCACGCCGGCGTATACGTCGTAGGCGGGGCGCCAGTCGTGGAAGCGTACGGAGCCGAGGCCGCGGGCCGGTCCCTGCTCGAAGAGGAACGTGTCGTCGGCCGCGTCGAGGCGGGTCGGCACGGGCGCGAACTCGGCCGGGTTCAGGAGGTGGTTGCGCATGAACTTGAGGATCAGCGCGAGGTTGACGTGGACCGTGCCCTCCAGCTTGGGCAGGCTGCGGATCTCGACGGCGGCCTGGGCGAAGTAGTTGTCCTTCTCGAAGCCCTTGGCGGCGATCACGTCCCACATCAGGTCGATGACCTTCTCGCCCTCCGTGGTCACCTTCATCTTCGTCATCGGGTTGAAGAGCAGGTAGCGGCGGTCGTCCGGCGAGGCGCAGCGGAAGTAGTCGACGGCGCGGTCGCTGAACAGCTTCATGCCGACGAGGCGGACGTACGCGTCGGCGAGCTCGCGGCGCACGTGCGGGAAGGCGGTGACGGGGCGGCCGTACAGGATGCGGTTGTGCGCGTGGGTGACCGCCTCGTACATCGCGTGCTCGCAGATGCCGATGGAGGCGGTGCAGAGGTTGAACTTGCCGACGTTGACGGTGTTGAGGGCGGCGTCGAAGGCGGCGCGGCCCGTGTGCAGGACGTCGTCCGGGCTCACCGGGTAGTTGTCGAGGCGGAACTCGCTCACGTACTTCGAGGAGTCGACGACGTTCTTCACGAGGTGATAGGCCGAGTGGCGGCTGTCGGCGGCGAAGAAGACGTAGCCGTCCGGGCCCTCGATGTCGGTGCGCCGGCCGAAGACCGAGACGAGTCCGGCGGCGTTGCCGTTGCCGATGTAGTACTTGGAACCCGTCGCCGTGAAGCCGCCGTCGCCGTCCGGCGTCAGCAGCATGTCGGTGGAGTAGATGTCGGCGCCATGGGTCTTCTCGGAGAGGCCGAAGGCGAACACCTCACCCTGGGCGAGGAGTTCGGCCGCGCGGGTGCGGGCCGCGGCGTTGTCGCTCTGCCAGACCGGTCCGAGACCGAGGATGGTGACCTGCCAGGCGTACCAGTAGTCGAGGCCGTAGAACCCGAAGATCTCGTTGAGGGCGGCGATCCGGGCCGTGTCCCAGCGCTGGCCTTTGCTGCCGGGGTCCTGGTGCCCGGCGGCGGACGCCGGGGTGAGGAAGGTGGCGAACAGCCCTTCCTTGGCGGCGAAGGCGAGGAAGTCGCCCAGCCAGGCGCGGGAACGGTAGTCCTCGATCAGCCTGCGCTTGCCGCGGTCCTCGAACCAGTCGACGGTGGCGCGCAGCAGCCTGCGGGTCTCGGGGTCGAACTGCGCCGGGTCGTAGGTGCGCGGGTTGAAGAGGAGGGAGTCGGCCATGGAGGTCCGCCTTCCGGGGTCGAGGGTGAGGGTGTGGGAACGAAGGTCGCGGGGCGCGCGCTGTGGTGGTGGCCGGGCGCTCAGGGCCGGGGGTGCGGCGTGCCGAGTCGGCGGAGGGTGGCGAGTACGTCGTCGAGCCAGGCGATCGTCATCCGCTCGTACGCGATGCCGCCGCGCAGCACGACATGCTGCAGCTCCTGACCGGCGTCCAGCGGTGTGGGGGCCTCGGGTCCGGTGAAGTCGCGCAGCTCACCGGCGAGATAGTGGGCGAGACGGTCGCTGTGCGCCTGGCGGTGCCGTTCGACCTCCCGGATCAGCAGGGACGGGTCGTCGAAGGCGGCGCCGCGGATCTTCACGGCGAGTTCGTGCCGGATGCTCTCGGGTTCGATCGGTTCGTGCAGCCACTGGGAGAGGGCGGCACGGCCGGGGCCCACGACGGAGTACTCCTTCTTGTCCGGCCGGCTCTGCTGCTCCAACGCACGGACAGCGAGCAGGCCGTCGCCCTCCATGCGCTTGAGAACGCGGTAGATCTGCTGGTGCGTGGCCGTCCAGAAGTACCCGATGGACCGTTCGAAACGCCGGGCCAGCTCATATCCGGAACCCGGCTTCTCCAGCAGGGAGACGAGGATCGCGTGCTCAAGCGCCATACCCCCGATCCTCATATGCAACTCGTTGCATAGCCAAGTGCCGCCGCCCGGGTGAGACAGAGCTCACGCGGTGCCGCGAGGTCGCGGACCGGCAGGGACGAGGTTCTCCGTTCCAGGGAGTGGACGCCTCTTGGTGCGGAGCTGGGACTGTTGTAGAAAAGGGCCATGATTCCCGAGCCCTTGGTGCGACGCCTGGTCATCGACCTGTGCCGACGCCCGGGCTCGTGTTGTTGCTGACGTAGCTCTTTCCGACACGCCCCGCGCCAGGTGTCCTTCGGCGCGGGCGTGGCTCGTTCCCTCACGCACCCTGTCGCCGGGTGCTCTCCGCTTCGTTCGGCATCGATCTCGCTCGGGGCCGGCCGCTCATGTCGGTCGACGGCAGTCGCTCATGTCCCGGCGCCCCCATGGAGGACGCTCCCGTGTCCGTATCACCCTCTCCGTCCAAGCCTGACCACCTCACACCATCTGCCGAGGTGCCGCCACAACCCAACGCGCCCGTCAGGGACTTGTGGGCACGCGCACGCCATGTCGCGTTGCCGCTCGGCTCGCTCCTGCTCTTCCTCGTCGTGTGGCAACTGCTCGCGGCGAGCGGAACGTGGAGCGAGACACTGGTTCCACCGCCGGCCAGGGTGTGGGACGCGTTCCTCACCGTGTCCACCACGCACGACGGCGTCCGCGGCTACAACGGCACCTACCTCGTCGAACACCTGGGCATCAGCGTGCGGCGCATCGCGATCGGGGCCGGCGTCGGCATCGCTCTCGGAGTGCTGTTCGGGCTGCTCATGGGCACCGTCGGCTGGGTGCGTTCCCTGTTCGAACCCTGGATCACCTTCCTGCGGACGCTGCCGCCGCTGGCGTACTTCTCCCTGCTCATCATCTGGCTGGGCATCAACGAGGAGCCGAAGGTCACCCTGCTGGCGGTGGCGGCCTTCCCACCGGTGGCGGTGTCGACCACGACGGCCGTGGCGGCCGTACCGAAGCACCTCGTCGAGGCGGCCCGTGCACTCGGGGCGTCGCGATGGGACGTCGTCAGGGACGTCGTCGTCCCGTCCGCCCTGCCGGAGACGCTCACCGGGGTCCGGCTGGCCGTGGGGGTGGCCTACTCCTCCCTCGTAGCCGCCGAGTTGGTCAACGGGCTCCCCGGTATCGGGGGCATGGTCAAGGACGCCGCCAACTACAACAACACCCCCGTGGTGCTCGTCGGCATCATCGCCATCGGCATCTCGGGCCTGATCATCGACGGCCTCCTGCTGCGCCTGGAACGCGCTGTCGTGCCCTGGCGCGGTCGCGCGTAGACCCCCCCCGTAGCGGGCGCGCGGGGGCG
>NZ_JAKEIP010000068.1 GCF_021474425.1 Streptomyces muensis
GGACCAGGGAGGGGGAGGATGAGGGGGACCCACCAGCAGCGACAGCGCGGGAGGAAGCAGCGTGAGCGCGACGGACACGGCCAGGGGCGTCACCGGCGAGGACGAGGTCGTGGACCTCTGCCGCGAGCTGATCCAGATCGACACCAGCAACTACGGCGACCACTCGGGGCCCGGTGAGCGCAAGGCGGCCGAGTACGTCGCCGAGAAGCTCGCCGAGGTGGGCCTGGAGCCGAAGATCTTCGAGTCCCACCCGGGACGCGCCTCCACGGTGGCCCGGATCGAGGGGGAGGACCCGTCCCGGCCCGCGCTGCTCATCCACGGCCACACCGACGTCGTACCGGCCAACGCGGACGACTGGACCCACCACCCCTTCTCCGGCGAGGTCGCGGACGGGTGCGTGTGGGGGCGCGGGGCCGTCGACATGAAGGACATGGACGCGATGACCCTGGCGGTCGTACGCGACCGGCTGCGCAGCGGCCGCCGCCCGCCGCGGGACATCGTGCTGGCCTTCCTCGCCGACGAGGAGGCCGGCGGCAAGTTCGGCGCCCGGTTCCTCGTCGACAAGCACCCCGAGCTCTTCGAGGGCGTCACCGAGGCGATCAGCGAGGTCGGCGGGTTCTCCTTCACCGTGAGCGAGGAGCGGCGGCTCTATCTGATCCAGACGGCCGAGAAGGGCATGCACTGGATGAAGCTGACCGTGGCCGGTACGGCCGGACACGGGTCGATGATCCACCGGGACAACGCGATCACCGAACTGTCGGAGGCCGTCGCCCGCCTCGGCCGGCACAAGTTCCCGGTGCGGGTCACCAAGACGACCCGGGCCTTCCTCGACGAGCTCGGCGACGCCCTCGGCACCGAGCTGGACCCGGAGAACATGGAGGGCACCCTCGCCAGGCTCGGCGGCATCGCCAAGCTCATCGGCGC
Organism: Streptomyces muensis; assembly: GCF_021474425.1. Lineage (GTDB taxonomy): Bacteria > Actinomycetota > Actinomycetes > Streptomycetales > Streptomycetaceae > Streptomyces > Streptomyces muensis. The sequence continues at coordinate 925 of NZ_JAKEIP010000068.1, forward strand.
GACCCTCAGCAACACCGCCAACCCCACCCAGCTCGGCGCCGGCTACAAGGTCAACGTCATCCCGGGCGAGGCCACCGCGCACGTCGACGGCCGCTTCCTGCCCGGGTACGAGGAGGAGTTCCTCGCCGACCTCGACAAGATCCTCGGCCCGAACGTGCGGCGCGAGGACGTGCACGCCGACAAGGCCGTCGAGACCGGCTTCGACGGCGCGCTCGTCGCGGCGATGCAGTCCGCGCTGGTCGCCGAGGACCCGGCGGCCAAGGCGATCCCGTACATGCTCTCCGGCGGAACCGACGCCAAGTCCTTCGACGACCTGGGCATCAGGGGCTTCGGATTCGCTCCGCTGAAGCTGCCGCCGGAGCTGGACTTCGCCGGCATGTTCCACGGCGTGGACGAGCGGGTACCGGTGGATGGCCTGCAATTCGGGGTCCGGGTGCTCGACCGGTTCATCGATGCGTCCTGAATTGGCCCGCTGAAAGCACACTTCGGTATTCGACCAGACGTACTGGTCGTGACCGGGGCGAGTGAACGCGCTCATCAGGTCGTAGCCCTATTAGTTCCTCCTCGTTACAGGTGATGCGATCAGCTACTTGTGATCGCATTGCCAACAAGGAGGAATAATGATCAAGAAGGTCGTCGCTGCTGCGGCTGCCACCAGTGGGCTGGTTCTCGCGGGCGCGGGCCTGGCCGTTGCCGACTCCGGTGCCCAGGGTGCCGCGGTGCACTCCCCGGGTGTCCTGTCGGGCAACGTCGTCCAGGCGCCGATTCACGTCCCCGTGAACGTCTGCGGCAACACGGTCTCCGTGATCGGGCTGCTGAACCCCGCCTTCGGCAACACCTGCATCAACAAGTGACGTTGTGCCTCGCCCTGTGAACAGGGCTGAGCCCGTCGGCCCCGGAGCGCGTGCCATGCGCTCCGGGGCCGACCGGCCTTTCGGGACGTCGGTCGACTTTCCGGCGTCCTTTCTTCGGATCTTCGGAACAAGGTCGAAGGCAGGTATTCAGCAATGCGACAGGTCACCCGCAAGGGCCTGATGACCGTGGCGGCCGCGACCGGCATCGTCGCGGCCGCGGGCGGCGCCGCCCACGCGACCGGCTCGGCCGCGCACGGCTCCACCTCGAACTCGCCCGGCGTGCTGTCGGGCAACACGGTGCAGGCGCCGGTGCATGTGCCGGTCAACGTCTGCGGCAACACCGTCGACGTCGTCGGGGTGCTCAACCCGGCGAGCGGCAACAGCTGCGCCAACACGGGCGGCGGCCACGGCTCCGGGGGCGGCGCGGGGGCGTCGGCCGACGGGCACGCCACGGACTCGCCCGGCGTCGGCTCCGGCAACCACGTCGAGGCGCCGGTCCATGTGCCGGTCAACGTGTGCGGCAACAGCGTCGACATCATCGGCATCGGCAACGCCACCGAGGGCAACGACTGCGCCAACAACGGCGGCGGAGGCGGAGGCCACCAGAACCCGCCCGGCTCCCCGGAACAGCCGGGCCACCCCGGCAACCCGGGAAACCCCGGTAACCCCGGCAACCCCGAGCAGCCGGGCAACCCAGGCAACCCGGAGCACCCCGGCAACCCGCAGCACCCCGACGAGCCGAGCCACCCCGGTTCCCCGAGCACGCCGCCCAGCACGGGCGGCGTGACGCCGGGCGGCTCCTCGCACGGCAACCAGCCGGGCGCGCACTTCGTCACCCAGCCCCGGGGTGAGGCGCAGCTCGCACAGACCGGCAGCGACCTGCCGATGGGCCTCGCCCTGCCGGTCGGCGCGGGCGCGCTGCTGGCCGGCACGGTGCTGTACCGCAAGGCCCGGCCTTCGGCGTAGCACTCCGCCGCCGGACGGGAAACGGAGCGGGCCCCGCGTCGGCGGGGCCCGCTCCGGTGTGTTTCTCTGCTGTTGTCCCTGTCTCGCAGTCTGTCGCCTCAGCTCACCATGTGGCCCGCACCTGGCGGATGATCCGGCGCCGCAGCCGCACCTTGCGGCTGCCGTCGCGCAGCAGGCTCAGGCGGTCCAACTCCCAGTGTCCGTACTCGGCATGGTCCGTCAGCAGGCGTGTGGCGTCCTTGCGGGAGACCCCGCGCGGTACGTACACGTCGACAAATTCGTATTCCGGCATCGCATCTATTGTGCGGGCTGGGGCCCGGTACGGATAGCGTCTGCACTATGTCTGATGCTGTGCAGCCCACCGCTGCCGAGGTACGCGCCGCCGCCGAGGCGGTCAAGACCGCGCTCGACCGCCACCTGGCCGCGGTCGAACGCCGGTCGGGTGAGGACGACCCGGCCGTCTACGAGGCGTTCAACCAGCTGGCCGCGGCCGCCGAGACCTACGACGAGCTGCTCTACGACCGCTACGACGAGGTCACGCCCTTCGAGATCCCCGGTGCGGAGGACGCGCTGCCGCCGTACACGGGCCCCGAGGAACCGAACGCGCTGAGCGTGCTGATCCGCCGCGACTACGCCGTGGTGGAGCCGCAGCGGCTGCTGGCGCAGGCCCAGCGGGTCGAGGCGGCGGACTACGACGAGGGCGCCGACGCGGACGCCTCCGGCACGGTGCACGGGGCGCTGGGCACGCTGTTCGGCGAGTTCGAGCCGGACGAGATCGCCTCCCGGCACAAGGAGTTCGGCCTGGAGGAGGGGGACTCCACACTCTGGGTGGTCGCCTCGGACGACCAGGCCGACCCCGGCGAATGGCTGGAGGCGCCCTTCGAGGGGGTCGATCCGCAGCGGGTGGTCTGCCGCTTCGACGTCAGCACGGTGTTCGACGACGACCTCGACGACGACGGCGATGGCGACGACGCGGAATCCGATGACGACCTCGAGGACGAGCTCGACACGGATCTGGACGAGGACGATCTCGAACCGTTGGACGCGGACCGCTGACGGATCGCTGACGCGGGTCACGGTTGCTTCGACGGCGGCGGTCACGGGTTGATCCCGTGAGCGCCGCCGTTGGCATGTGCGGGGTGTGATGGAACGCGGTCGCGCCGTGGTGCCTCAGGGGTCGCGCGGGTTGCGGCCGTGGAGGGCTGGTCGCGCCCACGCGGCGGAGCCGCATATCGATACAGCCCCGCGCCCCTGAGGGTTGGCTGTCGCGCTGTCTTTCCTCAAGCCGGGGCGTCAGGCGGTCGGCGGGAGCAGTGGTCTGAGCAGGGCGGCGAGGCGGGTCGTGCGTGGCTTCGCCGGGGCCTCGGCGACCGCTCGGGGCAGGGCCTGTTCCACGCCGTGGACCACGGACAGATGGCGGTCGGCCCGGCCGAACGCCGTGTAGATCCAGGGTCGGTTCAGCGTCTGGGCGGCATCGCCCGGCAGTACGACGACCACGGCCGGCCAGCGGGCGCCCGCCGCCTGGTGCGCGGTCAGGGCCCAGCCGTGCCGCATGGACTGCTCCACCCGTTCCTTCGGTACGACGACGGCCTCGCCCGCGCAGGACAGGTGCAGTCCCTCGGCGTCGGCCTTCACCACCCGGCCCGGCACCGTGCGGCCGGGGGCGGGTGAGTACGCGACGCGGTCACCGGGGTCGAAGCCGCCGAAGCGGCCGGGGCCGGGGTTGAGCCGCTCCTTGAGCGCGGCGTTGAGGGCGCGTGTGCCGACCGCGCCGCCGTGGCCCGGGGTGATCACCTGGGTCTCCTCCGCCGGGACGCCGATCGCCCGCGGCACCGAGTCCGCGACCAGCTGTACGGTGCGGTGCACGGCCTCGCCCGCGTCCCGCACCGGCACGATCACGAGCTCCTTGCCGGGCGCCTCGACCTGGTTCAGCTCGCCGACGCCGATACCGGACACCAGCTCGCCCAGCGGGCCGGGATCCGGCAGCCGCGAGGCGATCTGCGGACAGACCCGCGCCGCCAGCAGATCGGCGAAGACCCGGCCCGGCCCCGCCGACCACAGCACCGCGGGATCCCCGGCCAGCACCAGCCGGGCCCCGTCCGGCAACGACTCCGTGAGCAGGGCCGCCGTCTCCACGTCCAGCTGCGGTGCGTCGAGCAGGACGAGCAGATCGAGGTCGAACGCGCCGTCCGCGTCCCGGCCGGGTCCTTCGGTGCCGGAGAGCAGACCGGCCACGGTGGCGACGCCGGGCCCGTCCAGCAGCGTCGAGAAACGGTCCCGTCCGACCGGGCTGTGCGTGGCCGCCCAGGCGCGCAGCCCGAGGGCGTGCGCCGTGTGCAGCAGCGCCGCCGGTTCGGCCTGGGAGGCCTGCCCGCCAGTGTGCAGGACCAGGCCGTGGGTCGCGGCGGCGCGGATCAGGTCGGCCGCGGAGCCCGCGGCGGCCGCCGCCCGCTCCCAGTCCTCGGCCGAACCGTCCTGCTTGGGCGCCGAGTTGATCAGCCGGGCCAGCCCGTCGGCGAGGCTCTCCTCCGCGAGGGCGTACCGCTCCAGGCCGACGAGGACACGGACCGGCCGCTCCTCGTCCTCCGCCGCCTCCTCGTCCCCCCGGGAAGCCGGGGCGCCGGGCTCGTCCAGGGCGTCCTGGAAGGCCAGAGCCTCGCCCTCGGCCAGGGTGTTCTGCACGGCCGTGCCGGCGTCGGGCACACCCCGCTGGGCCAGCGCGGCGGTGAGCGCCGGCATCTCCAGAGCCGTGTGCCCGGCCAGGGCCGCCTGCTCCAGGAGCCAGACGGTGACCGCCCGGCCCCGCCGCTCGTCGTCGGGTCCGCACTCCGCGCCGAGCAGCGCCCGGGCGAATCCGTCGGCCTGCTCGGTCCGCACCCCGGCGACCCGCAGCAACTGCCAGGGATCCGCGCGCAGTTGATCGGCGGCGCCCTCGCCGAGGGCCGCGGCGGCCTGCGGGGCGAGCGCCTCCGGGGCGCCGCCGTCGGCCAGCACGCGCCGCACGGACTCGACGGTCTCCGGCGCGGGACCCAGGGGCGCTTCGGCCGTCACGGGCTGTGGGGGACGTACCGGCTCGGGCGCGGGGCGGCGCGGTGGCGCCGGCTCGCTGAACACGGCGGCGACGGGCTTGGCGCCGCTCTCCACGGCCCGGACGGCGGCGAGCAGATCGGCGGCCTTCCCGCTGAGCTTGGTCCCGCTCTCGACGGGCCCCTGCTTCTCGGCCTTGCGCCGCTCGATCCGCTCCCGCTCCACCCGCTGAGCGGCGAGCTCGGCCTCGGCCTCGGACAACTGCGCCGCCGACGACTCCGACGCCGAGTCGCCGTCTCCGGCCGTGGTCTCCGCCGCCGCACCCTCGGCAGCGTCAGCGCCCTCCTGCCCGTCGGCACCCGCGGCTTCGGCTCCGGCGTCCTCCGTCGCGGCCCCCTGCGTCCCCGGCTCGGTGTTCTCCGTGGTCTCGGGGGTCTCGGGCGGCTCCGTGCTCACAGCGTGCTCCAGTCGTGATCGGGATAGCGGTGCACGGGCGCCGACACGTCGTCGAGCGCCCGGCAGATCTCGTCAGGAAGACTAAGGGCCTCCACTGACAACGCCGCCGTGAGCTGCTGTGCGTTGCGCGGACCGATGACGGGCGCGGTCACCCCGGGCCGGTCGCGGACCCAGGCGAGGGCGACCTGGAGCGGGGTGACGGCCAGTCCGTCGGCGGCGGTCTGCACGGCGTCCACGATGCGGCTCGCCGTGTCGTCGAGGTACGGCGCGACGAAGGGCGCCAGATGCTCCGAGGCGCCGCGTGAGTCCGGGGGAGTGGCGTTGCGGTACTTCGCCGTCAGGACGCCCCGGCCGAGGGGGGAGGACGGGAGCAGGCCGATGCCCAGGTCCAGCGCGGCCGGCAGCACCTCGCGCTCCACACCGCGCTGGAGCAGGGAGTACTCCAGCTGTGTGCTCGCCAGCCGGGTCCGGGTGCCGGGCGCCGCCAGCTGCCACGTCGCCGCCTTGGCGAGCTGCCAGCCGCAGAAGTTGGAGACACCGGCATAGCGGGCCCGGCCGCTGCTGACCGCCAGGTCGAGGGCGTGGAGGGTCTCCTCCAGCGGGGTGTACGGGTCGTAGGCGTGGATGTGCCAGACGTCGACGTGGTCGGTGCCGAGCCGGGCCAGCGAGGCGTCCAGCGCGGAGAGCAGATGGCCGCGCGAGCCGTCGAAGCGGCGGTCCGGGTCGGGCACGCTGCCGGCCTTCGTCGAGATCACCAGGTCCCGGCGCGGGACCAGCCCGTCTATGAGCCTGCCGAGCAGGTATTCGGCCTCCCCGTCGCCGTACACGTCGGCCGTGTCGACGAGGGTGCCGCCCGCCTCCCAGAACGTTTTCAACAGGTCCGCGGCATCATGCTCGTCGGTGTCCCTGCCCCAGGTGAGGGTGCCGAGTCCGATCCGGGACACGCGCAGGCCGGTGCGGCCGAGATGCCTCTGCTCCATGAACGCCGAGATTACTGGCCAGAACCTGCCATGTGGGGGCCTGTGGATAACCAGTTTTCCGGACCGTCACCGGTGACGCACAGGGGCAGTCGGGCGACGCCCGCTACATCGGCCTCCCGGCGAGTGGCGCCCCGCGCTAAGGTCTGGCCCACAAGGGACGTTACTGATCGGTAAGGGGATCGGCCATGCAGCTCGGGATCAACCTCGGCTACTGGGGTGCCGGAATGGACGCGGACAACCTCGCCGTCGCGCAGGAGGCCGACCGGCTGGGGTACGCCGTGTGCTGGGCCGCCGAGGCGTACGGCTCGGACGCGGCCACGGTGCTGAGCTGGGTCGCCGCCCAGACCGAGCGCATCGACGTCGGCTCCGCCATCTTCCAGATCCCGGCCCGCCAGCCCGCGATGACCGCGATGACGGCCGCGACCTTGGACTCGCTCTCCGGCGGCCGCTTCCGCCTCGGCCTCGGCGTCTCCGGACCGCAGGTGTCCGAGGGCTGGTACGGCGTCAAGTTCGACAAGCCGCTGGCACGCACGCGTGAGTACGTCGAGATCGTCCGCAAGGCCATGACCCGCGAGCGCCTGTCGTACGACGGTCAGCACTGGACGCTGCCCCTGCCCGGCGGCCCCGGCAAGCCGATCAAGCTGACCGTGCACCCGCAGCGCGAGCACATCCCGCTCTACATCGCCGCGATCGGCCCGAAGAACCTCGAACAGACCGGTGAGATCGCCGACGGCGCCCTGCTGATCTTCCCCTCCGCCGAGCACCTGGAGGACACCACGATCAAGTACCTGCGCGCCGGGCGCGAGAAGGCCGGCGAGACCCTCGACGGGTTCGACGTCTGCCCGACCCTGCCGCTCGCCGTGGGCGACGACAAGGACGTGGCCACCCTCGCCGACACCTTCCGCCCCTACACCGCGCTGTACGTCGGCGGCATGGGCAGCCCCAAGCAGAACTTCTACAACCAGCTCGCCCAGCGCATGGGCTACGAGAAGGAAGCCGCCGAGATCCAGACCAAGTACCTCTCCGGCGACAAGCAGGGCGCTGCGGCCGCCGTACCGCACGACCTGATCGACAAGACCACGCTGCTCGGCTCCGTCGACCGCATCGCCGACCGGATGAAGGCCTACGCGGCGGCCGGGGTCACCACCCTGTCCCTCGCACCCGCCGGCTTCACCCTCGACGAGCGCCTCGCCTCGCTGCGCGCCGGCACCGAGGCCCTGGAGCGTGCCGGGCTCGCGTAGCACGCGGCGGCACCGGGACGCCGCAGACCTGGGGAGTTTTCAGCGGCCGTGGTGGGGGCTCGGGGGTCTTCCCCGCCACGGCCGTCACGCAGCACAACGCGCGGCTGCCCCACCCGGTTACGCCCCCGTCGTGACCCCGGCGGTCATTCTTTTGGCGGAGTTGTCCGACACAGCTGTTGCAGCACCTCTCTCGCCGCATTTGACTCGTTCTTTGCGGAATCCTGCGGCGTCCTGAGAGAGGTGCCCCACGATGCTTTCGGCCAAGAGTCTGTTCCAGGAGATCCTCGACAACGACGAGTCCTTCCGGCTGTTCTGCTCCATCGCGGCCAGCGGCGAGTCCCAGGGCGGCTGGGAGAACGCGCGCATCGCCGCGCTCGTCCCGGCCAGTGAGCGCGCTCTCGCGCCCAAGATCACCCGGCACGGGGCGGACGAGGACAAGCACGGGCGGATCTTCAACGCCCTGATGAAGAAGCGCGGCCTCCAGCCCGTCCCCGTCCCGCCCGAGACCGACTACACCATGCTGCTGGAGCGGCACGGCATCGGCCTCGCCCACGACAAGCTCAAGGGCGACGAGGCGCTCACCGTCCAGGACATCGTCACCTACCTGTCGCACAGCCGGGTCACCGAACAGCGCGCCTCCGAGCAGATGGACCTGCTGCGCAAGCACTTCGCCGACCACCCCGACCTCGGCCGCGCGGTAAAGATGATCTCGGGCGACGAGGACAACCACCTCGCCTACTGCCACGAGGAACTCCTGCGCTTCGCCGCCCAGGGGCACGGCCGGGCCATCCAGCGGACGCTGCGCGAGTGCGCGCTCGCCGAGATCCGGATCTACCGGGACGTCAGCCTCGCCGTCATGGCCCACATGGGCCGCATCCTCGGCTGGTCCCGCCCCAAGGCGGCCCTGCTCGCCGCCGGCATCCACGCCGTGTACGCCTGGGAGCGCGTGGCAGGCTGGCGGCGCATGGTGTCCCTGAAGATGCCGGAACGCCGTGACGCGCTCGGCGGACCGGCCACCTCGGCGCCCGAGTTCGCCTGACCGGACCTACGGCCCTACAGCCAGCCCCGGCGTTTGAACAGCCGGTACAACAGCACCTCCAGGACGGCCATGGCCGCGATCAGCAGCGGATACGACCCCGTCCAGCGCAGCTCCGGCATGTGCTCGAAGTTCATCCCGTAGATCCCCGCGATCATCGTGGGGATCGCGGCCATGGCCGCCCACGCGGAGATCTTCCGCACGTCGTCGTTCTGCCGGACGCTCATCTGCGCCAGATGCGCCGCCAGGATGTCCGAGACCAGCCGGTCCAGACCCTCCACAGCCTCGTTCACCCGCGTGAGGTGGTCGCTGACGTCGCGGAAGAAGGGTTGCGCCTTGTCGTGCACGAAGGGCACCCGCGCGCCGATCAGGCCGGTACCGGCGAGCCGGGACAGGGGCTGCGCGAGCGGGCCGGTGGCCCTGCGGAACTCCAGGATCTGCCGCTTGAAGGCGTAGATCCTGGACGCGGTGTGCCGTGAGCCGCCACCGATCGGCGAGAACACCTCGGCCTCCAGCTCCTCCAGGTCCGTGCCCAACTCGCCCGCCACGTCCACGTAGTGGTCGACCACCGCGTCGGCGATCATGTACAGCACCGCCGTGGGGCCGTGCCGGAGCATCTCCGGCTCGTGTTCCAGACGGCTGCGCACCGCGCCCAGCGGCGCCTCCTCGCCGTGCCGGACGGTCACCACGAACGAGTCGCCGATGAACACCATGACCTCGCCGGAGGAGACGATGTCGCTCTTCGCCTCGTAGCCGACCGGCTTGAGCACCATGAACAGCGAGTCGTCGTAGACCTCCAGCTTGGGCCGCTGGTGCGCCTTCAGGGCGTCCTCCACCGCCAGCGGATGCAGCCCGAACTCGTCGGTGACCTTGTCGAACTCCTTCTCCGTGGGCTCGTACAGGCCGATCCAGACGAACGCGTCGCCCCGCAGACGGCACAGATCCAGGGCGTCGGAGAAGTCCGCCGGCCCCTGCGTCCGACGCCCGTCCTCGTAGATGGCGCAGTCGACGATCACGGAGCGTATTCTCCCGCCATCCCCTCGCGGGCGCACCCGGTCGTATGCCTACGCTGGGCCGCATGCCGACGTTGATCCTGGTCCGCCACGGACGTTCCACCGCCAACACCGAGGGACTCCTCGCCGGGTGGACGCCCGGCGTCGCCCTCGACGAGCGCGGCACCGCGCAGGCCGCCGCACTGCCCGGACGGCTCGCCGCGCTGGCGATCTCCGAGGTCGTCACCAGCCCGCTGCAGCGCTGCCAGGAGACGCTCCGGCCGCTCCTCGACGCCCGCCCCGCACTCACCGCGCACACCGACGACCGGATCGGGGAGTGCCACTACGGCGACTGGTCCGGCCGCAAGCTCGCCGAGCTGGCGGACGAGCCGCTCATGGAGGTCGTCCAGGCGCATCCGTCCGCGGCCGCGTTCCCCGGCGGCGAGTCGATGCGGGCGATGCAGACCCGCGCCGCCGAGGCCGTACGCGAGTGGAACGCGCGCGTGGAGCGCGATCACGGCGCCGACGCCGTGTACCTGATGTGCTCGCACGGCGACGTCATCAAGTCCCTCGTCGCGGACGCACTCGGTCTTCATCTCGACCTCTTCCAGAGGATCTCCGTCGAACCGTGTTCCATCACCGCGATCCGTTACACACGCCTGAGGCCGTTCCTCGTACGCCTCGGGGACACCGGTGATTTCGCCTCCCTCGCCCCGCGCGAGGAGCCGCCGGCCGGTGACGCGACGGTCGGGGGCGGCGCGGGCGCACCGTGATCGTCCGGCGCAGTAGGGTGAAGCGGTCGAAGCAGCGCTGTACTCACGATTCCAATGGAGACAGGACGTGTCCCGTCAGGTGTTCCTCTACGACCCCCCGGACCGCTTCGTGGCCGGTACGGTCGGACTGCCCGGGCGCCGTACGTTCTTCCTCCAGGCCACCGCAGGCTCCCGGGTGACCAGCGTGGCCCTGGAGAAGACCCAGGTCGCCGCCCTCGCCGAGCGCATGGACGAACTGCTCGACGAGGTCGTACGGCGTAGTGGCGGCAGCGCCGCCGTCCCCGCCATGGCGCCCAGCGAGGTCGCCGACACCGCCCCGTTGGACTCCCCCGTGGAGGAGGAGTTCCGCGTCGGCACCATGGCGCTGGCCTGGGACGGCGAGGAGCAGCGCATGATCGTCGAGGCGCAGGCCCTCGTGGAGCTCGACGCCGACTCCGAGGAGGACCTCGCCGAGGCCGAGGAACGACTCCTCCAGGACGAGGAGAACGGGCCCCCGATGCTGCGGGTCCGGCTCACCGGCGCGCAGGCGAGGGCCTTCGCCAAGCGCGCCCTGGACGTCGTCAACGCGGGGCGGCCGCCGTGTCCGCTGTGCAGCCTCCCGCTCGACCCGGAAGGACACGTATGTCCGCGCCAGAACGGATACCGCCGCGGAGCGTGACCTCGGTGGAACTGCTCACCGACGGTGAGCTGACCGTACGCGGACGCATTCGCGAGGCGTCCAACGCGGCGCTGTTCTGCACGGTCGCGTACGAGGGGCGGGAGGCGTCCTGCGTGTACAAGCCGGTCGCCGGTGAGCGGCCGCTGTGGGACTTCCCCGACGGCACCCTCGCGCAGCGCGAGGTCGCGGCCTACGAGGTCTCCGAGGCGACCGGCTGGGGGCTCGTGCCGCCCACCGTGCTGCGCGACGGGCCGTACGGCGAGGGCATGGTCCAGCTGTGGATCGAGGCGACACCCGAGGCCGAGCTGCTCGCCCTGGTCGACGGCGAGGATCCCGAGCCCGGCTGGAAGGCCATCGGCTTCGCCGAGGTCGGCGAGGGGAAGACCGCCCTGCTGGTGCACGCCGACGACGAACGGCTGCGCCGCATGGCCGTCCTGGACGCCGTGATCAACAACGCCGACCGCAAGGGCGGCCACCTGCTGCCCACCGAGGGCGGCCATCTGTACGGCATCGACCACGGCGTCACGTTCAACGTCGACAACAAGCTGCGGACCCTGCTGTGGGGCTGGGCGGGCGAACCGCTGGCGGAGGAGGCCGTCGACGTGCTCGGCGCGCTGCGGGAGGGGCTCAAGGAGGGCGGCGACCTGGCCGTGCGCCTGACCGGCCTGATCACCGCCGCCGAGCTGGAGGCCACACGCGCGCGCGTGGCGGCGCTCGTGACGTCCGGGAAGCATCCGGAGCCGAGCGGGGAGTGGCCGGCCATTCCGTGGCCGCCCGTCTAGCGGGACCCTGGGCCGGGACACTGCATTAAGTGCCGTATCGCGCAAGAAGGCCTTACCGGCCATCCGGCCTGGTCCGGTTCGTATCCGGAACATCCGTCCGGTTAGGCTCATGACATGTATGCCTGGCCCGCTTCTGAGGTCCCCGCCCTGCCCGGTGAGGGCCGCGACCTGAGGATCCACGACACCGCGACCGGGGGCCTGGTCAGCCTCGACCCCGGTCCCGTCGCCCGTATCTACGTCTGCGGCATCACGCCGTACGACGCCACCCATCTGGGACACGCGGCGACCTACAACGCGTTCGACCTCGTGCAGCGCGTGTGGCTCGACACCAAGCGGCAGGTCCACTACGTCCAGAACGTCACCGACGTCGACGATCCCCTCCTGGAGCGGGCCGAGCGCGACAACGTCGACTGGGTCACCCTGGCCGAGAAGGAGACCGCGCTCTTCCGCGAGGACATGACCGCGCTGCGCATGCTGCCGCCGCGGAACTACATCGGCGCGGTCGAGGCGATACCCGGCATCGTGCCGCTCGTGGAGCGGCTGCGGGACGCCGGCGCCGCCTACGAGCTCGAAGGGGACATCTACTTCTCCGTCGAGTCCGACCCGAACTTCGGCAAGGTGTCGAACCTCGACGCCGCCGCCATGCGGCTGCTGTCCGCCGAGCGCGGCGGCGACCCGGACCGTCCGGGCAAGAAGAACCCCCTCGACCCGATGCTGTGGATGGCCGCCCGTCCCGGCGAGCCCAGCTGGGACGGCGGTTCGCTCGGCCGCGGCCGGCCCGGCTGGCACATCGAGTGCGTCGCCATCGCCCTCGACCACCTCGGCATGGGCTTCGACGTCCAGGGCGGCGGCTCCGACCTCGCCTTCCCGCACCACGAGATGGGCGCCTCGCACGCCCAGGCGCTGACCGGCGAGTTCCCCATGGCCAAGGCGTACGTCCACGCCGGCATGGTCGCCCTGCACGGCGAGAAGATGTCCAAGTCCAAGGGCAACCTCGTCTTCGTGTCCCAGCTGCGCCGCGACGGCGTCGACCCCGCCGCCATCCGGCTCGCCCTCCTCGCCCACCACTACCGGGCCGACTGGGAGTGGACCGACCAGGTCCTCCAGGACGCCCTCGCCCGCCTCGACCGCTGGCGTGCCGCCGTGTCCCGGCCCGACGGGCCGCCCGCCGAGGCGCTCGTCGAGGAGATCCGCGAGGCCCTCGCGGGCGACCTGGACGCCCCGGCCGCGCTCGCCGCGGTCGACCGCTGGGCCGCCGCACAGCAGGAGAGCGGCGGCACGGACACCGGCGCGCCCGGTGTCGTGTCGCGGGCCGTGGACGCGCTGCTGGGCGTCGCCCTGTGACGACCGGAGCATGAGAGAGGGGCGCCTCCTCCCGGCGGGGAGGAGGCGCCCCTTTCGTTCACCTGCCGGTCAGAGCTTGCGGATCTGGACGCTCCGCAGGATCTGCGGTGAGCCGCTGTCCCAGATGCCGATCACCTGGTGGCCGAACGCGAAGGCCTCCTGGACCTCGTCGTGGGTCTGCGGGTTCGGGTTGTTGAGGACCCGGAACACGTTGTTCGGGAAACGCAGGAAGAGCTGCTGCGGCTGCCCCGGCAGCGGCTGGACGATGTCGATGTAGCCGTTCGCCACACCGGCCTGGAGAGCTTGGGCCTGCACCTGCTGGGACACCTGCTGGATCGCGGCCTGGGTGACCTGCTGGAGCAGCTGCATCACCTGCTGCTCGACCTGCTGTTGCTGCTGGTCGCCCTGGTGCTGGCCCAGCTGCTGCAGCAACTGCTGGAACGGCTGCTGCTGGCCGAGCTGCTGGAGCTGCTCCAGGGAGCCGCCCATGCCGTACGGCTGCTGCTGGCCCAGACCCTGTGGGCCGTAGCCCTGCGGCTGCCCGAACGGCTGCTGCTGGTACGGAGACGTGCCGGGGAACTGCTGGCCCTGCTGTTGTCCCATGTGACTCATCTGCGGGGTGGTGCTCATACGGGTGTCACCTTCCCTTGATGCGATGGGTTTCCTTGATGTGACGGGCTGCGTCAGCCGGTGATCACCAGGCCGACGATCTCGTCGTCCGAGAACCACACTCGGACTTCGGGCCGTCCCCCCGCGAAGGCGGTGTGGACCGCCTGGCGGATCTCCGGGGACGGGTGGTTCAGGTTGCGCCAGCCGCCGGCCACGAACAGCCGGAGCCTGGGCGGAAGTTCGCGAGGGTAGGGCAGGAGCTCGTCCCAGTAGCGTTGGGCGAGGCCGGAGCCGACCGCGTGCGGCACCAGACGGTTGACGGCCGCCCTGATGTCGGGCCGGTTGCCGATCCGCTGGGAGGCGGGCCGGCCCGGCGCGTCCTGCTGCGGGGAGCCCGTCGCCCGCAGCACCTCGCGGGCACGTTCCGGGGTCATCGGCGGCTGACCGGCGGCCTTGAGCATGCCCTGCAGCGCGGCCAGCGCGCCGACCACGACCGGGGAGGCGGACGACGTCCCCGAGAACGTGTCGGTGTACCAGGTGATCTCCTCCGGACCACCCTGGAGATCACCGGGCCGGTCCCAGAAGCCCCCCGTCGTCGTCACCTCACGCCCCCAGCCCTGCGCGTCCACGCGGGCGCCGTAGTTGGAGAACGCCAGCCGTGAGCGGTCCGGGCCGTGGTCGCGGCCGTGGGTGCCGGGCGGCGGGGCGCCCGCCCCGACCAGGACGGCGCCGGAGGCCGGGTTGGACGGGTTGAAGGGGTTGCGCCACGACTCGGGGAACCCGTCCGGGCGGCGCTCGTAGACCGCGTCGTCGAGCGACTCGGCGCCGTTGCCGGCGGCGGCGACCACGAGGACCCCCTTGGCGGTGGCGTAGCGGACGGCGGCGAGGTCGTCCGGCCACCATTCGAGCGCGATGTAGCCGCGCTGGTCGTCACGCTCGGCGTACTCGAACCGGGGCCCCGGGCGGTGCAGTTCGATCAGCACGATGTCGCCGGGGCCCAGCCGCTCGGCCGCGGCGTGGATCGCGGGCGCCGTGCCGATGCCCTGGAACGAGGCGGCGGCCGTCACCGCATCGGGAACGATGCCGGTGATGCCGTGCTCGCCCCGGTCGCCGCCGATCACCCCGATCACGGCGGTGCCGTGGTTGCGCCAGGCGAGGTCGGTCAGCGGGGTGCCGACGACGACGCCGGCCAGCTTCGCCGCCAGGTCCTCGTGGCCCAGCTGCCAGGAGCCCTCCACGTCGATCACGGTGACGCCCTGACCGGTGCCGCCGGGCCGCTGCCAGGCCCAGTGCGCGTCGACGCCCTCGGGCGCGGGCCGCAGATAGCCCTGCCGGCCGCTGTAGTCGGGCGTGACCGGCGCGCCCTCCTTCAGCCGCCCGCTCTCCTCCCCGACCTGCCCGATCGTGGCCGGCACGGCACCCGGCTTCACATACGCCGTGTCGATGCCCGGCAACGCCGCGATACGGGCCCGCAGCTCCTCGGCACGGCTCTCCCCGCCGCGCACCCGGTAGAACAGCGCCAGGTCCGGCACGTCCTCGGCGCCGGGCTGCGGGGCGGCGGCCTGCGACAGCCGCTCCTCGCTGCCGAACAGCGGCTCCAGCGCGAGCTGTTCGTCGCTGAGGAACATGTCGAGCGCCGACACATCGGCGCCCGCCGCCGACCGGACGCCCTCGGCCCGGGCCCGCAGCCGGGCCTCCGGGCGGGCGACGACGATCAGCTCCTGCTCGGCCCCTCGATAGGTGAATCCCGCTCCGTCGGGCCCCGGCCCGGACGCTCCCGGGCCCTGCGCCGGCTCTGCCTGGTCGGTCATCGTCTGCCGCTCCCTTCGGTTCCAGCGGATACCAAGTGCGGGTGGTGCGGCGCGCCTTCGGGGGACAACCAAGCACGCCCGGCCCGGTCCGTCCAGACTTATTTCGCCAACTCTGTTTGAAACAAGTTGAATTGGGCAACGTGTGCAATCCGGCGTGAAAGAGATGTCACGGCCCAATCGGGCCAGATGTGTCCAGTCGCTGTCGAGAGGCTGTCTACGGCTGCGGAGGCGCCCGGCGTGTGGTGGGGTGGAGGAGTCAGTTGACCGTTGGACCAGCTGCCCGCCGGTCCTGTCCGCGGAAGGACGCACCGTGGCCTCCGAACACCGCTCCTTCGCACCTCAGCTCAGCCGCCGCAGACTCCTCACGGCCACCGCCGCCACCGCCGGTGCCGTGCTCGTCGGATCGGCAGGCACCCCCGCCACCGCGGCCGGAAGGACCCGGCCCGCCGTGATCCGCCTCCCGAACGGCTTCCGCCCGGAGGGCATCGCCATCGGCGGCGGACCGTACGCCTACCTCGGCTCGCTCGGCGACGGCTCGATCTACCGCGCAGACCTGCGCACCGGCGAGGGCGGCGTCATCTCGGCCGGACCCGGCACCCCCTCGGTCGGCCTCAAACTCGATCACCGGGGACGCCTCTTCGTCGCCGGACGCGGCGAGGGCGCCCGCGTCGTGGACGCCCGCACCGGCGAGATCCTCGCCTCCTACACCCTCACCACGGCGACCCCGACCTTCGCCAACGACGTGTTCCTGACCCCGCGCACGGCCTGGTTCACCGACTCCTACCAGCCCGCGCTGTACGCCCTGCCGCTCGGCCGGCACGGCGAACTGCCGGACGCGGACGACGTCGTGACGATCACCCTGAGCGGCGACTGGAGCCAGGTCCCCGGCGAGGTCGTGAACGCCAACGGCATCACGAGCACCCCCGACGGATCCGCGCTGCTCGTGGTGCAGTCCGGGGTCGGCGGCCTGCACCGCGTCAACCCGCGCACCGGTGCCACCCAGCTCGTCGACCTCGGCGACGCGGCCCCGCTCACCAACGGCGACGGACTGCTGCTGACCGGACGCACGCTGTACGTCGTCCAGAACCGGCAGAACGCCGTCGACGTGTTCAGACTCGCCGCCGACGGCCGCAGCGGCGTCTTCCAGCGCCGTATCACCGACCCGCTCTTCGACGTGCCGACCACGGCCGCCGCGTACCGGGGCCGCCTCTACCTGCCCAACGCGCGCTTCACGACCACGCCGACACCGGAGACGACGTACGACGTGATCTCGGTGCCCGCGTGACGATCTCGCCCGGATGACGAAGGAGGGCGGTGCGCAGTCCGCGCACCGCCCTCCTGTCAGCCGTTCCGCTCGTTCAGTCGTCCGACGACTCGTCGTCGTCCGTGTTGCCCGGCTTCGGTGGCTTCGGCGGCTTGGCGCGGCCGCTCGGATTGTCCTTGAGGAAGGGGCCGGAGGACTCCCCGCCGTCCGCCGTGGCGTGCCCGCCGGGCGTCGGGCCGCCGCCGTCCCGGCGTCGCAGATACCGCTCGAACTCGCGGGCGATGGCCTCGCCCGACGCCTCCGGCAGCTCCGCGGTGTCCCGGGCCTCCTCCAGCGACTGCACGTACTCCGCGACCTCGCTGTCCTCGGCGGCCAGCTGGTCCACACCGACCTGCCAGGCGCGCGCGTCCTCGGGCAGCTCGCCCAGCGGGATGCGTACGTCGATCAGGTCCTCGAGCCGGTTGATCAGGGCCAGCGTCGCCTTCGGGTTGGGCGGCTGCGAGACGTAGTGCGGAACGGCCGCCCACAGCGACACCGCCGGGACACCGGCGTGCGTGCACGCCTCCTGGAGGACGCCCACGATGCCCGTCGGGCCCTCGTACTTGGTCTCCTCAAGGTCCATCCGCTGGGCCAGGTCCGTGTCGGACGTCGTCCCGCTGATCGGGACAGGACGCGTGTGCGGGGTGTCACCGAGCAGGGCGCCCAGGATGACCACCAGCTCCACGCCCAGCTCGTGCGCGAAGCCGAGGAGCTCGTTGCAGAACGAGCGCCAGCGCATGGACGGTTCGATACCGCGGACGAGTACGAGATCACGTGGCTTGTCGCCGCCGACGCGGACCACCGACAGCCTGGTCGTGGGCCAAGTGATCTTCCGGACGCCCGCGTCCATCCACACCGTGGGTCGGTTCACCTGGAAGTCGTAGTAGTCCTCGGCGTCCAGCGCCGCGAACACCTCGCCCTTCCACTCCCTGTCCAGATGCGCGACCGCGGTGGAGGCGGCGTCGCCGGCATCGTTCCAGCCCTCGAACGCGGCCACCATGACCGGGTCGATCAGCTCGGGAACCCCCTCGAGCTCGATCACCCAGTGCCTCCTTCCGACGTGCCCTCGCTTGACCACCCAACCTTACGGCGTGCGGCGGGGGCGCCCGCAGCCCCCTTGCACGGGGGAGTGAACGGATCACTGCCCCGTTCGCCACCGGGGAACACCCCGGGCGTCGTCACAGCGACGACCGAAGCCACTGCTCCACGCTCGCGATGTGCACCGTCGCCCACGACCTCGCCGCCTCCGCGTCCCGGTCCCGCAGCGCCGCCAGGATCGCCCGGTGCTCGTGCAGGGTCCGGCTGACCGCGTCCTCCTGGGTCAGCCCGCGCCAGATGCGCGCCCGCGTCGTCGGCCCCGACAGGCCGTCCAGGAGCGAGCACAGCACCGAGTTCCCCGAACTCTGCACGATGCCCCGGTGGAACTCCAGGTCACAGGCGACGAGCTCCTCCACCGACGGGGCCTCGCCGAGCTTGTCCAACTGGTTCGTCAGCGCGTTCAGTTGCTGCTCGCTGATTCGGGCCGCGGCCATCGCCGTGGCGGCCGGCTCCAGGATGCGGCGCACCGCGAGGAACTCCAGCACCGTGTCGTCGCGGTGGAAGTCGACGACGAAGCTCAGCGCCTCCAGCAGCAGTTGCGGATCCAGGCTCGTGACATAGGTGCCGTCGCCCTGCCGTACGTCCAGGATCCGGATCAGCGACAGGGCGCGCACGGCCTCCCGCAGGGAGTTGCGGGACAGCCCGAGCTCGGCGGCCAGCTCGCTCTCCTTGGGGAGCCGGTCGCCGGGGCGCAGCGCGCCGGAGACGATCATGCCCTTGATCTTCTCGATCGCCTCGTCGGTGACTGCCATGGCCGCCCTCCCGTCGTTCAGGATGTCGTGCGAGACATCCGACGTCTCAGCCCACATTATGCGGCCAGATCAGACGAGCGCCTCCAGGTCCGCGATCACCGTCTCCTCGTCCGGCGCTGACGGGGACGTAGGTCTCGAACACCGACAGACGAAAGGGGCGGCTCCGTCGGCGTGGAGCCGCCCCTTCCGGTGGTGGCCGGCCCCGGTGCGGAAGAACGCGGGGTGGCCGCCCTCGTGCGGTCCGGCCTGGTCAGGGGAGTGGCCGGACCTGACACCGAGGGAGGCTCATCCGGCGAAAACCTCCCTCGGCGCCGCGAGGCTCACTTCTTGTCGAGCAGGTCCTGCACCTTCGCCCGGACGTCGTCCGTGGCCAGACCCCGGATCGTCAGCGTCGTCCGGCGGCGCAGCACGTCGTCCTGCGTCTCGGCCCACTCGTTGTCCCGGGCGTAGACGACCTGGGCCCAGATCTCCGGGGCGTCGGGGTGGACGCGCTCGCCCAGCTCCGGGTTCTCGTTGGCGATGCGGGCGATGTCGAAGGCCAGCGAACCGTAGTGCGTGGCCAGGTGCTTGGCGGTGTCGGCCGCCATGCGCGGGCCGGGCGCCGGGCGGTCGGTCAGCAGCCGGTGGGCGACCGCACGCGGGTTGGCGATGCCCGGCAGCGGCAGCTTCTTCGGGAGGGAGGCGATGGGCTCGAAGTCGTCGCCCAGCGGGTGGCCCGGCAGCGCCTCCAGCTTCTTCATGATGGTGCGGCCGATGTGCCGGAAGGTCGTCCACTTGCCGCCCGCGACGGACAGCATCCCGCCCCGGCCCTCGGTCACCACGGTCTCGCGCTTGGCCTTCGCGGTGTCACCGGGACCGCCCGGCAGCACCCGCAGACCCGCGAACGCGTACGTGATCAGATCCCGGTCCAGCTGCTGGTCCCGGATGGAGAACGCCGCCTCGTCGAGTATCTGGGCCGTGTCCTTCTCGGTGACCGAGACGTCCGCCGGGTCGCCCTCGAACTCCTCGTCCGTGGTGCCCAGCAGCAGCATGTCCTCCCAGGGCAGGGCGAACGTGATGCGGTACTTGTCGATCGGGGTCGCGAGCGCAGCCTTCCACGGCGCCGTCCGCTTCAGGACCAGGTGCGCGCCCTTCGACAGCCGGATCGACGGCGCGGCGTCCGGGTCCTCCATCTTGCGCAGGTGGTCGACCCAGGGCCCGGTCGCGTTCAGCACGAGACGGGCGTTGACCCCGAACTCGTCGCCGGACAGCCGGTCCTTGAGGTCCGCTCCGGTCACCCGGCCCTTGGTGAAGCGCAGGCCGGTGACCTCGGCGTGGTTGAGCACGACCGCGCCCGCCTCGACGGCCCCGCGGACCGTCATCAGCGCCATGCGCGCGTCGTTCATCTGGTCGTCGCCGTACACGGCCACGGCCTTGAGGTTGTCGGTGCGCAGCTCGGGCACGTCCTGCGCCGCCTTGGCGGGGGACAGGAGGTGGCCGACGCCGTCACCGAACGCGGAGAGCGCGGAGTAGGCGAAGACGCCCGCCCCGAGCTTCGCGGCGCCGTGCGGCCCGCCCTTGTACACGGGGAGGTAGAACGTGAGCGGGTTCGCCAGGTGAGGTGCCACCTGGCGGGAGACCGCACGGCGCTCGAAGTGGTTCTCCGCCACCAGCTTCACCGCGCCGGTCTGCAGATAGCGCAGACCGCCGTGGAGCAGCTTGGAGGAGGCGGAGGAGGTGGCGCCGGCGAAGTCACCGGCGTCGACCAGAGCCACCCGCAGGCCGGACTGCGCGGCGTGCCAGGCGGTGGAGATGCCCAGGATGCCGCCGCCGATCACGAGAAGGTCGTACGACGCCTTGGCGAGCTGCTCCCGGGTCTCGGCGCGGCTCGGGTTGGAGCCGGAGGCCGGGCGCATACCGAGGGCAGGCACGGACTGCAAGGTGGTCTGACTGGTCATTTCGGGTTCTTACTCCTCATCAGAGTTCGAGAGCTGGCAAGAGCTGCTGTCAGCTCTCGTCGTCCTCGAGCCAGCCCATGGTCCGCTCGACGGCCTTGAGCCAGTTCTTGTACTCACGGTCGCGGGTCTCCGCGTCCATGCGGGGGGTCCACTCGGCGGCCCGGCGCCAGTTGGCGCGCAGGTCGTCGGTGTTGTTCCAGAAGCCGACGGCGAGACCGGCGGCGTAGGCGGCGCCGAGGCAGGTGGTCTCGGCGACCATCGGGCGCACCACGGGGGCGTCCAGGACGTCGGAGAGCGTCTGCATCAGCAGGTTGTTGGCGGTCATGCCACCGTCGACCTTGAGGGCCACCAGCTCGTCACCGGAGTCCTTGACCATGGCGTCGGCGATCTCCCGGGTCTGCCAGGCGGTGGCCTCCAGGACGGCACGCGCGAGGTGCGCCTTGGTGACGTACCGGGTCAGGCCGGCGATCACACCGCGGGCGTCGGAACGCCAGTGCGGGGCGAACAGGCCGGAGAAGGCCGGCACGAAGTAGGCGCCGCCGTTGTCCTCGACCGACAGCGCGAGCGTCTCGATCTCGGCCGCGGTGGAGATCAGACCCATCTGGTCGCGCATCCACTGCACCAGCGAACCGGTGACGGCGATCGAGCCCTCCAGGGCGTAGACCGTCGGCTGGTCGCCGATCTTGTAGCCGACCGTGGTCAGCAGACCCGCGTAGGAGTTGATGATCTTTTCACCGGTGTTCATCACCATGAAGGTGCCGGTGCCGTACGTCGACTTGACCTCGCCCTCGGAGAAACAGGTCTGGCCGAACAGGGCCGCCTGCTGGTCGCCGAGCGCGGAGGCGACCGGGATGCCGCCGAGCAGGTCGCCCAGCTTGCCGCCGGTGACCTCGCCGTAGACCTCGGCGGAGGAGCGGATCTCGGGCAGGATCTGCAGCGGCACACCGATCGACTCGGCGATCTTGTCGTCCCACGCCATGGTGTGCAGGTTCATCAGCATGGTGCGCGAGGCGTTGGTGACGTCGGTGACGTGCTTGCCGCCGTTGACACCGCCGGTCAGGTTCCAGATGACCCAGGTGTCCATGGTGCCGAAGAGGATGTCGCCGGCCTCGGCGCGCTCCTTGAGGCCCTCGACGTTGTCCAGCAGCCAGCGGGCCTTGGGACCGGCGAAGTAGGAGGCGAGGGGCAGACCGGTCTCACGGCGGAAGCGGTCCTGCCCGACATTGCGGCCGAGCTCCTTGCAGAGCGCGTCGGTGCGGGTGTCCTGCCAGACGATGGCGTTGTGGACGGGCTCACCGGTGTTCTTGTCCCACAGCACGGTGGTCTCGCGCTGGTTGGTGATGCCGATGGCCTTGATGTCGTCGCGGGTGATGCCGGCCTTGGCGATGGCTCCGGCGACGACCTCCTGGACGTTGGTCCAGATCTCGGTGGCGTTGTGCTCGACCCAGCCCGGCTTCGGGAAGATCTGCTCGTGCTCCTTCTGGTCGACGGAGACGATCCGGCCGTCGCGGTCGAAGACGATGCAGCGGGACGAGGTGGTGCCCTGGTCGATGGCGGCGATGAAGGGGCCGGCGGTGTGGGCGTCGGTCACTGTTAGCTCCTGGAAGTTCCGTGGTTATGGGGCTTTACGTACGGCGCGCGCTGAGAGTTTCGTTGCGTATCACCCGGATGGGTGAAGCTCGCTGCTCCTAGGCGAACGCGACGTTGTAGATGCCTGCCGCGATGGCGCCGCCGATCAGCGGACCGACAACCGGGATCCAGGCGTAGCCCCAGTCGGAACCGCCCTTGTTGGGCAGCGGCAGAAGGGCGTGGACGATACGCGGACCGAGGTCACGGGCCGGGTTGATCGCGTAACCGGTCGGGCCGCCGAGCGACAGACCGATGGAGACGACCACGAGTGCGGTGATCAGGGCGCCCAGGGTGCCGAGGCCGTTGCCGGCGTCGTTCAGGCCCTGCGTGAGGACGGCGAGGACCAGCACGACGGTGCCGATGATCTCCGTGGCGAGGTTCTGCACCGCGTTCCGGATCTCGGGACCGGTGGAGAAGATGCCCAGGACCGGGCCGGCGCCCTTCTCCTGGGCCTCGACGGCCTTGGCCGCCGTGGCCTGCGCACCCGGACCGCCGACGATCTCCTTGTCGGTGAGGTGGGCGTGGAACTGGCCGTAGTAGGCGACCCAGACCAGGGTGGCACCGATGATGGCGCCGAGGAACTGCCCGGCGAAATACGTCGGAACGTTGCTCCAGTCGTTGTCCTTGATCGCGAGAGCGACCGTCACGGCCGGGTTCAGATGGGCGCCGGACAGCGGCGCCGAGGTGTAGACCGCCGTGAGCACTGCGAAGCCCCACCCGAAGGTGATGGCGAGCCAGCCGGCGTTGCGGGCCTTGGAGGCCTTCAGCGTGACGGCGGCGCAGACGCCCCCGCCGAGCAGGATGAGTAT
Organism: Streptomyces muensis; assembly: GCF_021474425.1. Classification (GTDB taxonomy): domain Bacteria; phylum Actinomycetota; class Actinomycetes; order Streptomycetales; family Streptomycetaceae; genus Streptomyces; species Streptomyces muensis. Next base: position 23,982 of record NZ_JAKEIP010000068.1, read on the forward strand.
GGCGGTACCGATGGTCTCGCCGATGAAGATGTCGGAGCTGGACACCCGCGACTCCTTTGTCCTTCGTCCAGGGGAAGCCGAACCCCGGGTCCCTCCGGTGGTTCGCGTTGCCCTCGGGGGTGAGAGCGATGCCGGCCCTTGGCGTTGCCACACTCTAGCGCGTATTGCCGGTAGGTGTTCGACAATGCCGACCGATGGACGGGAGTCTTGCCCCGGCGTCGCATGTGCGTCAAGGGCTCTGTCGTTGAATGCGCGATCGTTGTTGGTTGTGTTGATTTATCGACATGGGGACACTCGGGCCGAGGCGCGACGAAAGCCGGGACGTCCTACGACGTCCCGGCGGTCACTCCCGTCCCATACGGGCCCTACGGGTCCTCAGAACCGGCCGGCGCCCAGATCCCGCGACACCGCGCGGGCACAGTCCCGCACCGCCGCGATCAGCTCCGGACGCAGCTCGCCGTCCCGGCACAGCCGTTCCACGGCGCCGGTGATGCCGACGGCGCCCACCGGCATGCGGCGCCGGTCATGGATGGGCGCGGCCAGGGAGGCGACGCCCTCCCAGGTCTCCTCCACGTCCGCCGCGTAACCACGCGCACGTGTCATGTCGAGGAGATGCTCGAAGCCGTCGAGTTCGCACACGGTCCGGTCGGTGAAGGCCTTGCGGTCCGCCTCGATCGCCTCGCTGTGCGCGACCGGGTCGTACGCCGAGAGGACCTTGCCGAGCGCCGTGGAGTGCAGCGGCTGCATGGCGCCGATCTCCAGCACCTGCCGGCTGTCGTCCGGGCGGAAGACATGGTGGACGATCAGAACGCCCTGCTGGTGCAGCACACCCAGGTAGACGCTCTCCCCGCTGGAACGCGCCAGGTCGTCCGTCCACACCAGCGCGCGTGCCCGCAGCTCGTGCACGTCCAGATAGGTCGTGCCCAGGCGCAGCAGCTCCGCGCCCAGCTGGTAGCGCCCGGAGGCGTCGTCCTGCTCGACGAAGCCCTCCTGCTGGAGGGTGCGCAGGATCCCGTGGGCGGTGCCCTTGGCGAGGCCCAGTGAGGAGGCGATGTCCGACAGGCCGAGGCGTCGCTCGCCGCCTGCGAGAAGCCGCAGCATCGCGGCCGCCCGTTCGAGCGACTGGATGTTCCGTGCCATCGCCGTACTGCCTCCGTCCCCTTCGACCGTCGACATCGCGACGTCGCTGCCGCCGTTCGGCAATGTCGAACACTACCGGTCGATGCCGACCTCCCGCTAATGGTCCGTCGCCATCCGGCTGCTTCTCTTGTGTCACACGTATCCGGTGAGCGCCCCCACCGTCTGTGTCACTCGTATCCGGTGAGCACCCCTGCCGTCGTCCGCGTCCGCCCCGTGGACGGCCTGACCCTTTGGCCGCGGTCCCGGCTACGCTGGCGGGGTGCGCCCGGCGTGGAACGTCACGCAAGGGTGCAAAGCCGACAGCCGTCGCATTCCAGGGAGCCCTTTCATGGCCTCGTTGCCACCGACCCCTTCCGCCGACAGCCGGACCCGTGTGTCCGCCCTCCGCGAGGCGCTCGCCACCCGTGTGGTGGTCGCCGACGGAGCGATGGGCACCATGTTGCAGGCCCAGGAGCCCACCCTCGAGGACTTCGAGAACCTCGAGGGCTGCAACGAGATCCTCAACCTGACCCGGCCCGACATCGTCCGCTCCGTCCACGAGGCCTACTTCGAGGCGGGCGTGGACTGCGTCGAGACCAACACCTTCGGCGCCAACCACTCGGCCATGGCCGAGTACGACATCGCCGACCGCATCCACGAGATCTCCGAGGCGGGCGCCCGCATCGCCCGCGAGACCGCCGACGCCTACGGCGCCCGCGACGGCCGCCAGCGATGGGTACTCGGCTCCATCGGCCCCGGTACGAAACTGCCGACCCTCGGCCACATCGGCTACGGCACGCTGCGCGACGGCTTCCAGGCGAACGCCGAGGGCCTGCTCGCCGGCGGCGCGGACGCCCTGATCGTGGAGACCACCCAGGATCTCCTGCAGACGAAGTCGTCGATCCTGGGCGCCCGGCGCGCCATGGAGGCCACCGGAACCGAGGTCCCGCTCCTCGTCTCGATGGCCTTCGAGACGACCGGCACCATGCTGCTCGGCTCCGAGATCGGCGCCGCGCTGACCGCGCTGGAGCCCCTCGGCATCGACATGATCGGCCTGAACTGCTCGACCGGCCCCGCCGAGATGAGCGAGCACCTGCGCTACCTGGCCCGGCACTCCCGCACCCCCCTGCTGTGCATGCCGAACGCCGGTCTGCCGATCCTCACCAAGGACGGCGCCCACTTCCCGCTCGACCCCGAGGGCCTGGCCGACGCCCAGGAGACCTTCGTACGGGACTACGGCCTGAACCTCATCGGCGGCTGCTGCGGCACCACCCCCGAGCACCTGCGGCAGCTCGTGGAGCGGGTCCGCGAAGCCACGCCGGTCGAGCGCGCCCCGCAGCCCGAGCCCGGCGCCGCCTCCCTCTACCAGACGGTCCCGTTCCGCCAGGACACCTCCTACCTGGCCATCGGCGAGCGCACCAACGCCAACGGCTCCAAGAAGTTCCGCGAGGCCATGCTGGAGGGCCGCTGGGACGACTGTGTGGAGATGGCCCGCGACCAGATCCGCGAGGGCGCCCACATGCTCGACCTGTGCGTCGACTATGTCGGCCGCGACGGCGTCGCCGACATGGAGGAGCTCGCCGGCCGCTTCGCCACCGCCTCCACCCTGCCGATCGTCCTGGACTCCACCGAGGTCGACGTCATCCAGGCCGGCCTGGAGAAGCTCGGCGGCCGCGCGGTCATCAACTCCGTCAACTACGAGGACGGCGACGGTCCGGAGTCCCGCTTCGCGAAGGTCACCAAGCTCGCCCAGGAGCACGGCGCCGCGCTGATCGCGCTGACCATCGACGAGGAGGGCCAGGCCCGCACCCCCGAGAAGAAGGTCGAGATCGCCGAACGGCTGATCGAGGACCTGACGACGAACTGGGGCATCCTCGAGTCGGACATCCTCATCGACACCCTGACCTTCACCATCTGCACCGGTCAGGAGGAGTCCCGCAAGGACGGCATCGCCACCATCGAGGCGATCCGCGAGCTCAAGCGCCGCCACCCGGACGTCCAGACCACCCTCGGGCTGTCCAACATCTCCTTCGGCCTCAACCCGGCCGCCCGCATCCTGCTGAACTCCGTCTTCCTCGACGAGTGCGTCAAGGCGGGCCTGGACTCGGCGATCGTCCACGCGAGCAAGATCCTGCCGATCGCCCGCTTCAGCGAGGAAGAGGTCCAGACGGCCCTCGACCTCATCCACGACCGCCGCGCCGAGGGCTACGACCCGCTCCAGAAGCTGATGCAGCTCTTCGAGGGCGCCACCGCCAAGTCCCTCAAGGCCGGCAAGGCCGAGGAACTGGCTGCCCTGCCGCTGGAGGAGCGCCTCAAGCGCCGCATCATCGACGGCGAGCGCAACGGCCTGGAGGCCGACCTCGACGAGGCCCTCCAGGACACGCCCGCCCTCGACATCGTCAACAACACCCTGCTGGACGGCATGAAGGTCGTCGGCGAACTGTTCGGCTCCGGCCAGATGCAGCTGCCGTTCGTCCTGCAGTCCGCCGAGGTGATGAAGGCCGCCGTCGCCTACCTCGAACCGCACATGGAGAAGTCCGACGCCGACGGCAAGGGCACCATCGTGCTGGCCACCGTGCGCGGCGACGTCCACGACATCGGCAAGAACCTCGTCGACATCATCCTGTCCAACAACGGCTACAACGTGGTCAACCTGGGCATCAAGCAGCCCGTCTCCGCGATCCTGGAGGCCGCCGAGGAACACCGCGCCGACGTCATCGGCATGTCCGGCCTCCTGGTCAAGTCCACGGTGATCATGAAGGAGAACCTGGAGGAGCTCAACCAGCGCGGCCTCGCGGCGAACTACCCCGTCATCCTCGGCGGCGCCGCCCTCACCCGCGCCTACGTCGAGCAGGACCTGCACGAGATCTACGAGGGCGAAGTCCGCTACGCCCGCGACGCGTTCGAGGGCCTGCGCCTGATGGACGCCCTGATCGGCGTCAAGCGGGGCGTGCCCGGCGCGAAGCTGCCCGACCTCAAGCAGCGCCGCGTCCGCAGCGCCGCCGCCACGGCCGTACTGGACGAGCGTCCCGAGGACACGGGCGGCCGCTCCGACGTCGCCACCGACAACCCGCTGCCCACCCCGCCGTTCTGGGGCACCCGCGTCATCAAGGGCATCCAGCTCAAGGAGTACGCGTCCTGGCTCGACGAAGGCGCCCTCTTCAAGGGCCAGTGGGGCCTGAAGGAGGCCCGCACCGGTGAGGGGCCGTCGTACCAGGAACTCGTCGAGACCGAGGGCCGCCCACGGCTGCGCGGACTGCTCGACAAACTCCAGACGGAGAACCTCCTCGAAGCGGCCGTGGTCTACGGCTACTTCCCGTGCGTGTCCAAGGACGACGACCTGATCCTCCTCGACGAGCACGGCAACGAACGCACCCGCTTCACCTTCCCGCGCCAGCGCCGCGGCCGCCGGCTGTGCCTCGCGGACTTCTTCCGCCCGCAGGAGTCCGGCGAGACCGACGTCGTGGGCCTCCAGGTCGTCACCGTGGGCTCGCGCATCGGCGAGGAGACCGCCCGGCTCTTCGAGTCGAACTCCTACCGCGACTACCTCGAACTGCACGGCCTGTCCGTGCAGCTGGCCGAGGCGCTCGCCGAGTACTGGCACGCGCGCGTGCGCTCCGAGCTGGGCTTCGCCGGTGAGGACCCGTCCGACATCGAGGACATGTTCGCGCTGAAGTACCGCGGCGCCCGCTTCTCCCTCGGCTACGGCGCCTGCCCCAACCTGGAGGACCGGTCCAAGATCGCCGACCTGCTCCAGCCCGAGCGCATCGGCGTCCACCTGTCCGAGGAGTTCCAGCTGCACCCCGAGCAGTCCACGGACGCCATCGTCATCCACCACCCGGAGGCGAAGTACTTCAACGCACGCTGACACCGGCGCACGCCGGCACCGCCCCGCCACCGCTGCCGGTGTGTCACCCGTGTGCCCCGAGGCACACCCGTTGAACCAGGCGATCCAACGAGACCCGTCGTACACTGGACGGTCCACCGCAGGCCGGTTCCCTCCGTGGGAACCGGCCTGATCGTCCCTTCAAGGAGGTACGTGGATGACCAGCACGGTCCCCGCACCAGTAACCCGTACGGCCGACGGCTCGGCCCTGCAGGCCGTCCTCCTCGACATGGACGGAACCCTGGTGGACACCGAGGGCTTCTGGTGGGACGTCGAGGTCGAGGTCTTCGCCGGCCTCGGCCACACCCTCGACGACACCTGGCGCCATGTCGTGGTCGGCGGCCCGATGACCCGCAGCGCCGGGTTCCTGATCGAGGCCACCGGCGCCGACATCACCCTCGCCGAGCTCACCGTCCTGCTCAACCAGGGCTTCGAGGACCGTATCGACCGCGCCCTGCCGCTGATGCCGGGGGCCGCCCGGCTGCTGGCCGAGCTGGCCGAGTACGAGATCCCCACGGCCCTGGTCTCCGCCTCGCACCGGCGCATCATCGACCGGGTCCTCACCTCGCTCGGCCCGCAGTACTTCGCGCTGACCGTCGCCGGCGACGAGGTGACCCGCACCAAGCCGCACCCGGACCCGTACCTGCTCGCCGCGGCCGGACTCGGCGCCGACCCCACCCGATGCGCGGTCGTCGAGGACACCGCGACCGGCGTCGCCGCCGCCGAGGCCGCGGGCTGCCATGTGGTGGCCGTGCCGTCGGTCGCCCCGATCACCCCGGCCGCCCGGCGCACCGTGGTGACCTCCCTGGAACAGGTCGATCTGGCATTTCTGCGCGGCCTGATCGTGGCCCGATGACCACCTGACAACGGAAATAGGACCGGCGTTCACCCAGAGTGCAACGCCGTTAGCCCCGGGAATTCCGCAAGGGAATTCGAATCCCGTGCGATGGCTGAATTCCGGTGCACACCAAGACCGTTCAGTTTGTGACGTTCGCCACTCCCAAGAGGGTCGACAGGCGCCCAACTCCGTGCCAACACCCCTCCAACGGGCCCTTCAGGCGCACCCTTGTGTCCCGATTGATGGACGGGTGCACGAATCCTTCCACCATCAGGCTTCCGGTGCGTCCGCGACCGGTTTCACAGCGTGATGGGTGCTCAACTCCGGTGGCGGTGAACCCTCCTGCGAGCGCGGACTAACCTCGTCGCGAGAACATCGCCCTTACCCCCGTGATCCCGCCGCAACACCCCTGCATGCCGGGTACACGGAGTCGACAGCTGGAGAAACCCGAGCATGAACCGCAAGACTTTGGTGCTGCCGGCCGTCATCGGCCTGCTCGCGCCGGTTCTCGCCGCCTGCGGCGGAACCGACAGCGGTAGCGACGGCGGCGACGCGATCGTCGTCGGCACCACGGACGCGTTCACTGCCTCGAAGGACGCTCCCGCACCCCTCGACCCGGCGTACGCCTACGACGTCGGCACCTGGAACATCCTGCGCCAGACCGTGCAGACCCTCATGGTCCAGCCGCGCGGCGACGGCGACCCCGTCCCCGAGGCCGCCCAGAGCTGCGGCTTCACCGACAGCGGCAACGAACGCTACGCCTGCAAACTGCGCCCGGACCTCAAGTTCGCAGACGGCGACCCCGTCACCGCCGACGACGTCAAGTACTCCATCGACCGCGCCCGCTCCCTCAAGGCCGACAGCGGCGTCTTCGCCCTGCTGTCCACCATCGACACCGTCGAGACCCAGGGCGAACGCGACGTCATCTTCCACCTCAAGACAGCCGACGCCACCTTCCCGTTCAAGCTGTCCACCCCGGTCGCCGGCATCGTCGACCCGGACATCTACGCCAAGGACAAGCTGCGCGACGGCTTCGAGGTCGACGGCTCCGGCCCCTACACCCTCAAGGCCGAGGTCAAGAACGACGCACTGGTCTCCGCCGTGTTCACCAAGAACCCCGACTACAAGGGGAGCCTGACGGTGAACAACGACAAGGTCGAACTGCGCAACTTCGCCGACGCCGACGAGATGGGCACCGCCCTCGAGAACGGCGACATCGACCTGACGACCCGCACCATGTCGCCCGAGCAGATCCAGAAGCTGTCCGCCGACTCCGACGACAGCGTCGACCTCGTCGACCTCTCCGGCCTGGAAATCCGCTACCTGGCCTTCAACACCGACGCCCCGAGCGTCCGCAGCAAGGCCGTCCGCCAGGCGATGGCCCAGATCATCGACCGCGGCGAACTCGTCTCCAAGGTCTACGGCTCCCAGGCCGAACCGCTGTACTCGCTGGTCCCCGCCAGCGTCACCGGCCACTCCAACTCGTTCTTCAACAAGTACGGCGACCCGAGCGCCGCCAAGGCCAAGTCGCTGCTGGAGAAGGCCGGCATCACCACCCCGGTGAAGCTGACCCTGCACTACACCACCGACCACTACGGCTCGGCCACCAAGAAGGAGTTCGAGCTGCTGCAGAAGCAGCTCAACGACAGCGGCCTGTTCGACGTCGACATCGAGGGCGCCCCCTGGGCGACGTTCCGCCCCGCCGAACAGAAGGGCGAGTACGACGTCTACGGCATGGGCTGGTTCCCCGACTTCCCCGACGCCGACAACTTCCTCGCACCCTTCCTCGACAAGGACAACTTCCTCGGCTCGCCCTACGCCAACAGCGCGATCCGCAACAACCTCATCCCGGAGTCCCGCCGCGTCGCCGACCGGCTGTCCGCGTCCGGCAGCCTGACGGAGATCCAGGACATCGTGGCCAACGACGTACCCGTGCTGCCGCTGTGGCAGGGCAAGCAGTACGTCGCCGCCGGAGACGACGTCACGGGCACCGCCTACGCGCTCAACTCCTCCTCGACCCTTCAGCTGTGGGAGCTCGGCCGTGGCGTGAGCGGCTGACGTCTCCCCGCGCCCGGCGCCACGACCAAGGCGCCGGGCCGGCCCGGGATCCAGGACTTCGGCCCGGGTTCCACACAACCGACGACAAGGCACTCGTACGTGAACATGCGCAACCAGTGGCCGGTCCTGCCCGTCGTGGCAGGGCTGGCCTCCGGCCTGCTGACCGGCTGCGGAACGGAGACGGGCGATACCGGGGGGACCGGCACCTCGGTGGTCATGGGGATGTCCGACGACGTCCTGGCCACCGACCCAGCCTCCGGCTACGACCCCGGCTCCTGGCTGCTGTTCAACAACGTCTTCCAGTCGCTGCTCAGCTTCCCCAAGGGCGCCACCGAACCCCAGCCCGAGGCCGCCGAGCAGTGCACCTTCTCCGACACGCAGACCAAGGTCTACAAGTGCACCCTCAGAGACGGCCTCAAGTTCAGCAACGGTGACGCGCTCACCTCCGAGGACGTCAAGTTCTCCTTCGACCGCATGCTGAAGATCAACGACCCCGACGGGCCCGCGGTCATGTTCCCCACGCTCGACAAGGTGGAGACCCCGGACGACAAGACGGTCGTCTTCCGGCTCAACACCCCCGACGCCACCTTCCCGAGCAAGATAGCCTCCGGCGCCGGCTCCATCGTCGATGAGGAACAGTACGACGCGAACGGCCTGCGCGAGGACAACGAGGCAGTCGGCTCCGGCCCGTACAAGCTGGACTCCTTCGACGACGACGAAGCCGTCTTCTCCGTCAACGAGAACTACAAGGGCACCGCCGAGGTGCAGAACTCCGGCGTCACCCTGAAGTTCTTCCACGGCGACCAGGACGCCCTGAAGAAGGCACTGAGCGACAACCAGGTCGACATCGCCTACCGAGGCCTCACCGCGGGCGACATCGCCGACATCGAGAAGTCCGGCGGCGACAACGGCGTCGAGGTCGTCGAGGGCAGCAGCGCCGAAGTCCAGCACCTCGTCTTCAACATGGACGACCCGGTCGCCGGAAAGCTCGGCGTCCGCAAGGCCATCGCCTACCTGATCGACCGCGACGCCCTCATCAAGGACGTCTACGAAGGCACCGCCAGCCCGCTGTACTCGATCATCCCGGCCGGTATCGGCGGCCACAACACGGCCTTCTTCGACACCTACGGCGCCCGCCCCTCCAAGGCCAAGGCCGCCGCCGCGCTCCAGGACGACGGCATCACCGGCAAGGTCAAGCTGACCCTCTGGTCCACCCCGTCGCGCTACGGCCCGGCCACCGACCAGGAGTTGAAGGCCATCGCCCAGCAGCTCAACGACAGCGGCCTGTTCGACGCCGACGTGCAGTCCGTCGCCTTCGACCAGTACGAGAAGGACATCGCCGCCGGCAAGTACGGCGTCTACGTGAAGGGCTGGATCCCGGACTACCCGGACGCCGACAACTTCACCTCACCCTTCTTCGGCAAGGGCAACGTCCTGAGCAACAACTACAGCAACAAGGCCATCACCGGCTCGCTCATCCCGCGCACCTCCGCCGAGAGCGACCGCTCCGCCACCGACGACGAGTTCAACCAGCTCCAGGACATCGTCGCCAGGGAACTCCCTGTCCTGCCCGTCTGGCAGGCCAAGCAGTACGCCGTCGTCCGCGACAACGTCTACGGCCTGGAGTACTGCCTCGACGCCTCCACCGTCTTCCGCTTCTGGGAACTCAGCAAGGGCTGACGGACGGGCCGTACCCCGCCCGCACACGACAGAGGGCGCCCCTTCTCACAAGGGGCGCCCTCCGCCTGCGTCAAGGCAGACTCCTACTGCGCGCCGGGGCGCACCAGCCCGCTCTCGTACGCGTACACCGCGGCCTGCACCCGGTCACGCAACCCCAGCTTGGTCAGCACATGGCCCACATGCGTCTTCACCGTGGTCTCACTGACGAACAGATCCGCGGCGATCTCCGCGTTCGACAGCCCCCGCGCCACCAGCTTCAGCACCTCCACCTCACGCTCGGTGAGCGTGTGCAGCGTGTCCGGTACCGGCTCGTCGCCCGACGGCAGATGCGTGGCGTACTTGTCCAGCAGCCGGCGCGTGATGCTCGGCGCGAGCATCGCCTCCCCGGCCGCCACCACACGAATCGCCTGCACCAGCTCATTGGCCGGAGCGTCCTTCAGCAGAAACCCACTGGCCCCCGCCTTGAGCGCCTCCACCACATACTCGTCGAGATCGAAGGTCGTCAGCACCAGCACCTTCGCCGGGCCGTCCCGCCCGGGCCCGGTGATCTGCCGGGTCGCCTCGACCCCGTCCATCCGAGGCATACGGATGTCCATCAGAACCACGTCGGGTTGCAGGGCCCGCACCTGGTCGAGGGCCTGAAGGCCGTCGCCGGCCTCGCCCACGACCGCGATGTCCTGCTCCGCCTCCAGAATCATCCGGAAGCCGGTACGCAGCAGCGGCTGGTCGTCGACCAGTAGGACGCGGATGGCCACGTAAGTCTCCTTCGCTAGTCCGGCCCCATTCTGCCCTGCGTGCCGCCACCGGACTCGCCCGCCCTGACCGGCAACGGATAAGGCGGGGGAGTGCCGCCGAATTCCGGGCAGTGCGCCTGGTGATCGCACCAGCCGCACAGCTTCGTCGGCCGCGGCCGCCACACGCCGGTCTCCGTCGCCTCCCGGATCGCCTCCCACAGCGCCAGCAGCTTGCGCTCGACCCGCTCCAGATCGGCGAGAACCGGGTCGTAGGTCAACACGTCACCACTGCCGAGATAGACGAGCTGGAGCCGGCGCGGCACCACCCGCTTCAGCCGCCACACGACGAGCGCGTAGAACTTCATCTGGAACAGCGCGCCCTCGGAGTACTCGGGCCGGGGCGCCTTGCCCGTCTTGTAGTCGACGATCCGCACCTCACCCGTCGGCGCCACGTCCACCCGGTCGATGATGCCGCGCAACCGCAGCCCCGAATCCAGCTCGGCCTCCACGAACAGCTCGCGCTCGGCCGGCTCCAGCCGGGTCGGATCCTCCAGCCCGAACCACCGCTCGACAAGTCGCTCCGCCTCACCCAGCCACGCCGCCAGCCGCTCGCCCTCCGGATCGTCCGCGAACAGCTCCACGACCTCCGGCCGGCTCTCCCGCAGCCGGTCCCACTGCCCCGGAATCAGCGACTTCGCACGTGGCGCCGTCCGCTCGGCCGCCGGGGCGTCGAAGAGCCGCTCCAGCACCGCGTGCACCAACGTCCCCTTCGTCGCCGCCGCGCTCGGCTTCTCCGGCAGCCGGTCGATCACCCGGAACCGGTACAGCAGCGGGCACTGCATGAAGTCACTCGCACGCGAGGGAGACAGCGAGGACGGCGGTATGACACGGACACCGGCGGCCTCATCACGCACCGCACCCGACCCCGCACCCGGCTGCACCGCCCCCGTACCCGCCTCGACCGTCGTCACCGCCGCGCCGTCCGCCCCCGCCGGGTACTCGTCCGCAACCGGCCCGGTCACCGGCGCGACATCACCGCCGCGGTCCCCCGCGGCACCCTCCGTGCTCGTCTCCATGCCCACAGACCTTACGGCCCGCCACTGACAGTGACCCAGCCGCGGCCGTTACGGCCGCGACAGCCGGGGAAACAGAGAGGGGTGCCGGGGCGGAACACGCCGCGACGGCCGCATACCATCGACCCAGACCCATCCGCCCGACAGGCGCGGACGACGCTTCGAACGAGGGGACACCGTGGACGAGAGCGGCGGGAGCGGGCAGCCGCGGTCCGGCACCGACGAGTCGACCGAGCGCGAATCGACCGAGCGCCGAACAGACCGTACGGCCCCGGCCGCCGACCCCGCACGCCCCGACC